>JBNMMB010000004.1:0-78142 GCA_050875105.1 Prevotella sp.
CTTATCGAGTCTCCGTTAGGCATCTATCGAGTCTCGATAAGATATCTATCGAGTCTCGATTCGATATCTATCGCAACTCGATTAGGCCTCTTTCGCCGAACAATTTCATACAAATTAACTAACATTAAGACTTTTAACGAAATTTAATCGGACAAAAGCCATTTATTTTTCTCTAGAAGGTGCAGTCGCCAGGTACCTGTTTTTTCAGAATTTTCAAGACAAAACGGAGAGGGTTGACAAAAACCAGGTTAAACCCCTGTTGGTTTTCTGAGCCTTCGGCTTGTTGTCTTGTTAGGACGGATCCTTACGTGAGCGAGCTCACGACGGCTCCGCCCTAACAAGACAACAGTGGCGTTCCAGCGCCACTCAGAAGACCAACAGGCGATAAACCTTATTAAACCGCTCACGCAACCATTAACGAATAAAACCTTGTCACCACAATGGCGTGACAAGGTTTGTTACGTTCGCGAACTGTTCTGCAGTGGGTGACGTGTCTCACGCCACAACCATCAAAGCGCGGAAGGGCACCAGCCAGCGTCACTTGGCGTTGCGGCGGGCGATGCGGGCCTTCTCGGCCGCCACCTTGCGCGCGGCAAGCTCCTTCTCGGAGGGTGCCACATAATGGATGCGGCGCATGAACTCATCGACAGTCTCCTCACCATCGAAGTCGTTGAAGAAGGTCTCGAGCAGGGCTTGCGTGATGGCGCGGGCCGACAGGCGCTTGTAGTATTTCTCGCTGATCACCTGCAGGCGCTCCACCAGGTCGCTCGACACATAGATGGGCTTGCCCTTCTCCGAACTCTTGTCGTAGCGGAGATAGTTGTTGATGAGCTGGTCGGAGAAAGCCTTTGAGATGCTGCGCCCGGTCTTGGCCGGTCGCTTGGCCGCCTTTGCCTTCGGGGCCGCGGCAGGCGCCTCTGCCTCCGTGTCCTTGCTGGCGGGGGCGTCGGCACCCTCACTGGTGATGCTTCTCACGATGTTGGTGATGTCCATGTCCTCCAACGGATTCTCAATCACGGGTCTCTTGTTTGCCATGTCTTCTCCTCCTATTGATTATTTGATAGCACTTGCGATGGCCTCAAAGGTGGTGGCCACGATCTTCTTCTGCTTACTCTCCAGGGGATAGAGTGTGGAATAGCGTTTGATGGCCACGCCCTGCTTAATGCGCGGCACGACGGTGCCCACCAGTTCGAGGATGTTCACCGTCTGGGCGCGCTGCTTGCGCTCCTCGGCCTTGCCCTCGTGGTCGTTGATGCGGTTGGGCACGAAGACCATGCTGCAACCCGAGATGCTCTTGAGCGCCTTGAGGAAGATGCCCGTGGCGTCGACGGTGTCGGGGTCGAACGACATGGGGATGACGGCCACGTCGGCAGCGGCATAGACAGCCGCCAGGCTCTTGTCGTTGAGGTTGCCCGGACAGTCGATGAGCACGTTGCCCGGCAACTTCTTCAGTTCCTTCATCACCTTGTTCACCTTCTTGATGTCGGTGGTGTCGAGGGGCGTGATCTGCCAGGGAGCCTTCTGCTCAGGGTCGGCCTTCTCCTCACGCACGCGGTGACGATAGAGCGACTGTTGCAGGTCGGCGTCGAGCACGGCGACGGGCTCGCCCTGCTCGGCCAGATAAGTGGCAAACAAACTGCAAAGCGTGGTCTTGCCTACGCCACCCTTGATATTCGAAAAGATGATAATCTTGTTCTTTTGTTCCATAGTTTTATCCTTGATTTTACACTGCAAAGATAAGTATTTACAGGCGTTCTGACAAATATTTGGCTATAATATAAGATATTTTAGCACTTCGCTCACAAACTATCGTGTAAAGATACGACAACTTAGTGCACAAAATAGACAATGCGGTATATTACGTTATATCACATATCTGTACTATTGCAACTGGTGTTTTACACCCAACTTCCTATCGCACAGCACCATCCCGACACCCTATCATGAGCCTGTGAGGCCCCACCTGCCCCATCAAGGGACAAAAGGTCAGGGCGCCTCCGCCAGGCCACACCTGTCCCATCGCAACAGGGCCATCGCGAGAAGGCCACAGACCACAGCGAGGCGGCACGCCTCATAATATAAGAGGTGGCAAAAATATTATCGTTAAAAAACGCAAAAGCCCTTGCAGGAACAAAACAAATGAACTATCTTTGCAACGAGAACAAAATTGTAATAATTATAAACTTAAAATACAAAACATTATGAAGGACCTGAAAGGAACCAAGACAGAGAAGAATTTGCAAGAGGCATTTGCTGGCGAGAGCCAGGCCCGCAACAAGTATACCTACTTCGCATCGAAGGCCCGCAAGGATGGCTACGAGCAGATTGCCGCCATCTTCGAGGAGACAGCCAACAACGAGAAGGAGCACGCCAAGATGTGGTTTAAGTTGCTCGAGGGCGGCGCCGTCCGTTCCACACGCGAGAACCTGAAGGCAGCAGCCGAGGGCGAGAACTACGAGTGGACCGACATGTACGACCGCATGGCCCAAGAGGCCGAGGAGGAGGGCTTCCCCGAGATCGCAGCCAAGTTCCGCGGCGTGGGCGCCATCGAGAAGCACCACGAGGAGCGCTACCGCAAGCTGCTCCAGAACATCGAGGACGCCCTGGTGTTCAGCCGCGACGGCGACGCCATCTGGGTGTGCCGCAACTGTGGCCACGTGGTGGTGGGCCAGCAGGCCCCGAAGGTGTGCCCCGTCTGCGCACATCCACAGAGCTACTTCGAGTTGCAGGCCAACAACTTCTAAAGGCCAGTCGAAACTGCCGTCAAGCACAGGGCGGCACCAAGAGGTTTAGACAAAAACCTGGTTAAACCCCAGCCCTGCGGGAAGCCCTGTCGGGCTCATGCAGGCACTCAAGCCATGGGTCATGTGAGCGAGCTCACGACCCGTGGCTTCATTGTCTGCATGGCGGCCAATGCCTCCATCCCCGCAGGGTTGGCCATAAACCTATATAAACCGCCCACGCAAATCAACGGCTCCCACGCCACCCGACCTGCATCTGCGTGAGCGGTTTATATAGGTTTATTGCCTGTCAACTTTCTGAGTGGCGTTTGCGCCACTGCATTCTGGCTTGCGCGGGGCCGCCGTGAGTGCACTCACGTAAGGCCCTGCGCAAGCCAGAATGCAAGCCGAAGGCTCAGAAAGCTGGCAGGGGTTTCATCCTGTTTTTGTCGAATCCGCAGCAAGGTTCGCCCCAAACGTGTCCCAACAACAACGCGAGAGCCCGCCAAGACAAGCATCTTGGCGGGCTCTCGCGTCAACGAAGTGGAGCTGGCGGGAGTCGAACCCGCGTCCAAACAGGGAAACCATACGCTTTCTACACGCTTATTCCGGCCTTCGATTTTCGAGCGACAGCAAGACCCGGACCACCAACTGCCGCCTTATCCTCTAAATTTTCACCCGTGGCGCGAGGCCACCACTGGCTATTTCCGACGTGATCTGCACCGCTTGATCAGGATGGTTCGGAAAAAGAGCTCCTGAGCGATGTCTCGTCCCATCACCTGGTGACGGGATTAAGCCAGTAATCTACTATACTTCGATTAGGCAGCGAGAGCGTAGTTGTTTTCGCCAATTAAATTTTTGATCACTCAGATTTAGGAGCTAGCCATCGAGGCTCCGCGTGCTTACATACCATCTCGTCTGCTGTCAAATCCAGTCAACCCCATTGTCTGTTCGGGCTCATGGCCGACGTGCGCGCTCATGGCACGTGCAAAGGCCTGCACTCATCCGTGGCAGGGCCTTTCATGCGGGCAAAGTTAGCAGAATATTTCCCAATGGCCAAACTTTTTCGCATGATTTTTATGAAAACCTCCATATTATTGCCCCCATACGAATGTTTTTTCGTAATTTTGTCCCAATAGAAACAATTTATCACCTAAATATGAAGCATCATTTACTTGTCAGCATGACATGTGCTGCCTTAATGTCGGTGGCCATGCCTGTCTCGGCAGACAAACAATGGATCGACATCACTGACCAGTATGTCACCAATCCGGGCTTCACAGGCGGTTCGCTCAGCGGATGGACCTATGAGGCCACAGCCGGTGGTCGTGGCGCAGCCTGCGACGCCATGGAGTTTTGGAACGGAACGTTCAACTTCCACCAGACCGTGACCGGACTGTCGCAGGGCCACTACCGCCTGAGCGTCAACGCCTTCTTCCGCAGTCAGGACAACGACAACGACTACCGCGCTTACCTCGACGGCAGTCAGAACATCACCGGCCTGATGTATGCCGGCAGCCACGAACAGAAGCTCGCCAGCCTCTACAGCTGGTCATCGTCGGCCGACTTCTCCACGGGCACATGGTCGCCCTGGTGGGCCTCGACCAAGGTGTGGTTCCCCAACTCGATGGAGAGTGGCACGGCGGCCTTCGCGCAGGGCGCCTACGAGAACCAGATGGAGTTTGACCACGAGGGCGGCGACCTCACCATCGGACTGAAGAACGATGCGTTCAACTACAACAACTGGTGCCTCTTCGACAACTTCAAGTTGGAATATTACGGTGAGGTGACGCCCATCACCACCATCACCCTGGCTCCCACGGAGGGCACGCTCGTCGTGGGCGAGAGCCGCCAGCTGACGGCCACCATCGCGCCCACCGACGCCACCATCAAGAAGCTCGAGTGGACCAGCAGCAACACCGATGTGGCCACCGTCGACCAGCAGGGCCACGTGACCGCTATCTCGGAGGGCGAGGTGACCATCACAGCCATGGCCACCGACGGCTCGAACGTCATCGGCGAGGCCTCCTTCACCGTGGAGCACAACCCAGCCACGGCGGGATCGATCATCATCAACGAGGTGATGGCCGCCAACGTCGACCAGTTTGTCTCGCCCGCCTTCAACTTCGACGGATGGGTGGAGCTCTACAACCCCACCGACAAGGCAGTGGAACTGGGCGGGCTCTACTTCAGCGACGACGCCACCAACCTGCGCCAGTGGTACACGCCGAGCACCATCGGCGCCGTGCCGGCACACGGATACAAGACGGTGTGGTTTGACAGCAATGGCATCAACACCAACCAGGCCACCTTCAAGCTCGACCTGAACGGCGGCAACCTCTATATCAGCAATGCCAGCGGCGAGATCCTGGCCGAGGTCAGCTATCCCGAGGGCATGGAGCGCATCAGCTACGCACGCACCACCGACGGTGGCGACACCTGGGGCCTGACAGCCACGCCGACACCTGGCGCCAGCAACAGCACGGCCGAGTTTGCCGCCGAGCAACTGGCCGCGCCGACGGTCGACACCGACTCGCGCCTGTTCACCGACGCCTTCGACGTGCATGTCACCATCCCCGAGGGTGCCACCCTGCGCTACACCCAGGACGGCTCGCTGCCCACGCTCACCAATGGTGAGACCTCAGCCGACGGCACCTTCACCATCAGCAAGACGGAGAACTATCGCTTCCGCCTCTTCGAGAGTGGCAAGCTGGCGAGCACCGTCACCACACGCTCCTATATATATAAGGATAAGGAATACGGCCTGCCCATCGTCAGCGTGGTGATGGATCCGAAGTTCCTCTACGACGACAGCCTCGGCGTCTACGTGCGTGGCACCAACGGACGACCCGGCAACGGACAGTCGACAGCCTGCAACTGGAACATGGACTGGGAGCGCCCTGCCAACCTCTCATGGATCACCACGGACAACGAGATGGGCATCAACCAGGACGTCGACTTCCAGATGTGTGGCGGATGGAGCCGCGCCTACACGCCCCACTCATTCAAGCTCAAGGGCTCAAAGGAGTATGGCGGCAACAAGAACCTCGACTACCCCTTCTTCGCTGCCAAGCCCTACATCCGCAACCGCACCCTGCAGATCCGCAACGGCGGCAACGACACGCAGTGCCGCATCAAGGACGCCGCCCTGCAGACCATCATCCAGACCTCGGGCGTCGACATCGACGGACAGAGCTACCAGCCGGTGCACGAGTTTGTCAACGGCCAATACATGGGTGTGCTCAACGTGCGCGAGCCCAACAACAAGCACTATGTCTATGCCAACTATGGCTGGGACGACGACATGATCGACCAGTTTGAGATGAGCCCCGACTCGGGCTACGTGCAGATGTGCGGCACCGACGAGGCTTTCAACACCTGGTACAACCTCTCGGCCAACGCTGCCGACGAGGCCACCTATGAGGAAATCAACAAACTGGTGGACATCGACGAGTATGTCAACTACATGGCCATGGAGTTCTATCTCGGCGGCAACGACTGGCCGCAAAACAACATCAAGGGCTTCCGCCAGAGTCCTGAGGGCCGCTTCCGCTTCGTCACCTTCGACCTCGACGGCGCCCTGGCCGACGGCAACGCCATCAACTCGTTCATGAGCCGACAGACCTGGACTTTCGACCAGCTCTATGGCTGTCCCGTGGACCGCATCACCGCCGAAATCAAGATGGTGACCATCTTCAAGAACATGTTGCAGAACGACACGTTCAAGAAGCGCTTCATCGACACCTACTGCCTCATGGGCGGCAGTGTCTTCGAGGCCAACCGCTGCACGCAGGTCATCGACTCGCTCACAGCCATCAGCCGTCCCGAGATGGCACTCAACGACGAGAGTCCCGACAACACGGCCACATGGATGAAGAACTCGCTGGCCAACCGCCTCTCGACGGCCACCAGCGCACTCTGCAAATACAGCGACCTGGGCCTCAGCACCTCCGATGCCCAGACGGCCACGCTCAGCAGTTCGGTGCCCGGCGCCAGCCTCTACGTCAACGGCATCGAGGTGCCCACAGGCTACTTCAACGGACAGCTCTTCGCACCCGTCACGCTGAAGGCCGAGGCCCCCGCCGGCTACACCTTCCGCGGATGGAGAAACAAGGACGCCTCGATGAGGGCCATCTTCAAGACGGGCGCCCTCTGGAACTACTATGACCAGGGCAGCCTCGACGGCGCCAACTGGACAAGCGCCGACTACGACAAAAGCGCATGGAAGAACGGATACAGTCCGCTGGGCTACGGCAAGAGTGGCCTGAAGACCACCATCAGCTATGGCAGCGACGCCAACAACAAGCGACCGACCTACTACTTCCGCCACAACATCATCCTGGCTGACAGCCCGTCGGCCGGCGACGCCTTCAAGCTCGAATACACGGTCGACGACGGCTTCATCGTCTACGTCAACGGCACGGAGGCCGGACGCTACAACATGACGGGATCGGGCTACGACTCCTTCAGCGACTCTTTCGCACCGGGCAACCCCGACACGGGCACCATGGACCTCAGCGCAAGCCTCTTCAAGAAGGGCACCAACGTCATCGCTGTCGAGGTGCACAACAACAGCGCCTCGAGCACCGACATCTACTGGGACGCCACGCTCTACACCACAATGGGCACAGCGGGCTCATCCAACTACTACTCCACGGAACCAGAGATCGAGATGCCCACCGGACAGTTCAACCTCATGGCCGACTACGCGCCCATGGACGACGCCCTGAAGGAGGGCTTCACACCCGTGCGCATCAACGAGATCAGCGCCGCCAACGACGTCTATGTCAACGACTATGGCAAGAAGGGCGACTGGGTGGAGCTCTACAACACCACCGCGGAGCCACAAGACGTGGAGGGCATGTACCTGACCGACAACATGAAGAAGTTGCAGAAGTGCCAGCTCACCAAGGGCGAGTCTAACGCGACGACCGTCATCCCGGCCCACGGCTACCTCGTGGTGTGGTGTGACAAGCGCGACAACAAGCGCGACCTGCACGCCTCCTTCAAGCTCGCCGACGACGGCGGAGCCGTGGCCCTCTCGGCTGCCGACATGAGCTGGACCGACAGCCTCTCCTACCCCGCCCACGACGCCTACCACACCGTGGGACGCTACACCGACGGCGGCAACGACATCTACCTGATGAGCCATCCCACCATCGGCAAGAAGAACATCCTGACGAGCTACAACGTCTACCTGGCTCACCAGACGCCGACGGGCATCGAGCACAACGCCGTCAGCACCTACAGCAAGCTGACGCTCAACTATGCCTCCGGCCAGCTCTTCCTGCACGGACAGGACAGCAAGGCCACCGTGGAGATCTACACCATCGGCGGACAAAAGGTGGCCACCGTCGTGGCCAACATGAATGGCGGACTGGGCGTCGTGCCCGTGTCGACACTGAAGGCGGGCTGCTATGTGGCCAAGGCCATCAGCGCAGCTGGCAACAGCGCCGTCTGCAAGTTTGTCAGATAATCACAAGGGCCTAAAGCCCTTCCTCACAACCACCAGAAAGCCCTGGCTCCCCCACGGAAGCCAGGGCTTTCGCATGTCGGCAACCCGGGAGCCGCCACTGAGTTACTATGCATTTTCTTTTGCCGTGTCTCTTTTTTGTTGTAACTTTGCAGATAGTACGCTCTTTTTTGCCCTTGACAGTGGCCATGCCAACAATAAAAACATGAAAAAAGAGTTACTATATTATAATAGGTAACACCATACAACGAATAATCACACAAAAGGATGAAGAAACTCATCGTCTACATCATGATACTCGTCTTGTGCCCCATGACCATGCGGGCACAGTCGTCGATGACCGACAACCAGGTGGCTGAGATGGTACAGCGCGAGACCGAAAAGGGCACCTCGCAGCAACAGATTGTCGTGAAGCTCATGCAGAGCGGCGTCGACATCAACCAGATACGCCGTGTCAAGAAGAAGTATCAGCGGCAGATGACGCAGGGTGGCCTCGGACAGGCCAGCGCCGACGCCGGCGACAACCGCATGCGCACCAACAACGGAAAGACGCGCGACGAGATGCGCCAGAAGACGATGAAGCAAGACCAGGAGCGCAACGCCAACAGCAGCCAGCGCATCCAGAGCGTGCCCACCTGGCAACAGGAATACGATGAGAACAGCCAAGACTTCCTGCAGATGCAGGCCGAGTTGGGCGGCATGACACGACAGGACTCCATACAGTGGCTCAACCAGCTCCTCGAGGAACAGGAGAAAGGCAAGAAGAAGGTCTTCGGTCGCGACATCTTCAACAACAAGGACCTGACCTTTGAGCCATCAATGAACATCGCCACACCGCAGAGCTACGTGCTCGGACCGGGCGACGCCGTGTCGGTGGACGTCTATGGCGCCTCGCAGAAGACCTTCGACTGCACCGTCTCGCCCGACGGCCAGATCGTCATCGAGGGCTTCGGACCCATCAGCGTGGGCGGCCTCAGCGTCAGCCAGGCCAAGGCGCGCATCAAGAGCACGCTCGGCGCACGCTACAGCAGCAGCCGCATCAACCTGTCGCTCGGACAGACGCGCACCATCACCATCAACGTCATGGGTGAGGTGAAGGCGCCGGGCACCTACACGCTATCGGCCTTCGCCACGGTGTTCCACGCCCTCTACATGGCCGGTGGAACCAGCGACCTGGGAACGCTCCGCAACATCTGCATCTACCGCAACAACCGCCTCATCAGCGTGTGTGACATCTACGACTATATCCTCAACGGCAAGATGACGGGCAACGTGCGCCTCCACGACGGCGACGTCATCTCAGTGGGCGCCTACGACTGCCTCGTCAACATCACGGGCAAGGTGAAGCGACCGATGTACTATGAGATGAAGAAGAACGAGAGCCTGCAGACCTTGCTGAAATACGCAGGGGGCTTCGCAGGCGATGCCTATAAGAAGAGCGTGCGCGTCAACCGCAAGACAGGACGCGAATACGCCGTGTTCAATGTCGACGAGTTTGACATGAGCAGCTTCCGCATAGCCGACGGCGACAGCGTCAGCGTCGACTCCATCCTGCCCCGCTATGAGAACACGGTGGAGATCAAGGGTGCCGTCTTCCGTCCGGGCATGTACCAGCTGGGCGAGAGCATCAACAGCGTACGCACACTCATCCAGCACGCCGAGGGCCTCACCGAGGAGGCGTTCACCACACACGCCGTGATGCACCGCATGAAGACCGACCGCACGCTGAAGGTCATCAGCGTCGACGTGGCGGGCATCATGGACGGCCGCATTGCCGACATTCCCCTACAGGAGAACGACGTGCTCTTCATTCCCAGCAAGCAAGAGGCGCTCACCGAGCGCACCATCACCATCCAGGGCGAGGTGCAATACCCTGGCGTCTACAAGTATGCCGACGATGAGACGCTGGAGGACTTCGTGCTACAGGCCGGCGGACTGCTCGAGACGGCATCCACCGTCAAGGTCGACGTGGCACGCCGCGTGAGCGACCCCACGGCACTGACCACCGACAGCGTCATTGCCAAGAACTACTCATTCGCACTGAAAGACGGCTTCGTCATCGACGGACAGCCTGGCTTCACGCTGATGCCCTTCGACGAGGTCTACGTCCGCAAGAGCCCGGCCTACTCCAAGCAGCAGACCGTCACCATCGACGGCGAGGTGATGTTCGCCGGAACCTACACGCTCAGCAAGCGCAACATGCGCCTGACCGACCTGCTGAAGGCCGCCGGTGGCGTCACCGACCTGGCCTACATCAAGGGCGCACGACTGGAGCGCCGACCCAATGAGGCTGAGAGGGCCCGCATGGAGGCCGCCTTCAAGATGCAGCAAGAGCAACTGCAGCAACAGCTCCTGGAGCTGGCGGCCAGCAGCAACAACGGCAGCAACATGCAACAAGTGGCACAGCAGAACAACAGCACACAGCTGAAAAAGTTCCAGGTGCCCAACACCTTCCCCGTCGGCATCGAGCTCGACCGAGCCATCGCCAACCCCAACAGCGACGCCAACATCGTGCTGCGTGAGGGCGACCGCCTCATCCTGCCGCAATACACGGCAACGGTGAAGGTCAACGGCGCCGTGATGTATCCCAACACCGTGGCCTACGAGCGCGGCAAGAGCGGCAAATACTACATCAACGCCGCTGGCGGCTTCGCACAGAACGCCCGCAAGAGTGGCGCCTACGTCATCTACATGAACGGCATGGTGGCCAAGCTCTCACAGGGCGCCAAGATCCAGCCGGGCTGCGAGATTGTCGTGCCCAGCCGCATCAGCCGCAAGATGAGCGCCGCCGAGGTCATGAGCATGGGCACCGGAGCAGCCTCCATCGCCGCCATGATCGCAACCATCGCCAACATGTCGAAGTAAACTTTTCACAACATGAACAACGAACAGAACAAGGAAGACATTATTGACCTGCGCGAAGTGTGGGCAAGCATAGCCAAACGAAAGAAATGGTTTTTCATTGCCCTGCCCATTGCACTTGTTTTATCCTCATTGGTCATCCTTAGTGTGCCAAGGACTTACTCGACAAGCACAACGATGGCCCCGGAAATCGAAAATCCCGTTTCCTCTGGTGGCGCACTTAGTTCCATTGCCGCCTCTTTCGGGTTTGACATGTCCAACGTGCAAAGCACAGACGCCATATCCCCGATGCTCTACCCAGACCTCATGGAAGACAACGGTTTTGTGACAAGCCTCTTCAATATCCACGTGACAACAGCCGACAAGACCGTGGATACGACCTATTATGCCTACATGTGCCATTACCAAAAACAGTCTTGGCTCTCGGCATTGGGGAACAGCATCACGAAAAGCATTGAAAAGTTATTTCCCAAATCGGACGATGACATAAGGGGAGGATCCTCCAAGAAAGGATTCGACCCCTACAATCTTTCCAAGAAAGACAACAGCATCGTCGAGATGATGCGAGAAAACATTAGTGTGGGCGTAGACAAAAAAACTGGTGTCATCTCCATATTCACAAAAGCCCAAGACCCTTTGGTTTGCCAGGTGCTTGCAGACTCTGTGAGAGAACGTTTGCAAGACTTCATCATCAAGTACCGTACAAGCAAAGCACGTCGCGATGTGGAGTACTATGAGAAACTGACAAATGAAGCCCGCAGAGAATATGAAAAGACGAGACGCACTTACGCCAACACAGCAGATGCGAACCAGGATGTTCTGCTGGAGAGCGAGAAGTCGAAAATAGAAGACTTGGAAAACACCATGCAGCTACAGTACAACACCTACACGGCAATGAACACTCAGTTGGAAGCCGCGCGGGCGAAACTTCGTCAGTACACCCCGGTCTACACAACCATCAAGGGAGCCAATGTACCCATTAAGGCCTCTGGCCCAAAACGCATGATTTTTGTAGCCTTTTGGGTATTCTTGACATTCTTCATCATTGCATTCTTCAGCGTTAAAGACTTGCTTTTCAAGAGCAAGCGATAATGGCTGAAGAAAAAACTCGCATCAATGGAACCCACCAAACGAATCATTCTTAACACCTCAGTACAATACGCGAAGGCGATCGTGACAACAATCCTGTCACTGTTCTCCATGCGCATCATATTGGAGGCTATCGGCATCTCCGACTACGGCGTCTTTTCCGTTGTCGGAGGCGTTATTTCCATGCTGGGTTTCATCACCAACGCGTTAGTCATCACCACCCAACGCTACGTGTCCTACTACTTCGGTAGGCACCGCACAAACCTTGTGAAGAAATTCTTTATCAACAGTTTTTTCCTACACATCGTCCTAGGTTTCTCCATAAGCCTCATCATGTTGCTCATAAAGGGATGGCTGATGGACGGTTTCCTCAACATAGCTCCAGAACGTCTTGACACCGCAAAATCGGTCTATGACATCACTGTGGCCATCCTCTTTATGACAGTTGTCACAGCGCCTTTCAAAGCGCTCTACATCGCAAGGGAAAACATCGTCTTCATCTCAGTCGTGGAGATGGCAGACGCCCTATTGAAGTTTGCGCTGGCATTCATGTTACTTTTCATCCAAACCGACAAGCTGTTATTATACGTGTTGATCTTGGCTGTCATTCAACTGCTGAACCTGCTTGCTTTTGCCCTCTACGCCAACTTGAAGTTTTCAGAATGCACTATCAAGTTTAGTAGGCACGACATTGGCAAGAGATACATCTTCCAACTGCTGGGTTTCGCAGGATGGACCACCTACAGCATGGGAGCGGTCACGGCACGCAATCAAGGCACGGCCATCATTCTCAACCATTTCTTTGGCACAACCATCAATGCGGCCTACGGCATCGCTTATCAAATATTTGGAGCGGTTTCGTTTGTTGCCACTTCCATATTGAACGCCATGAACCCCCAGATCATGAAAGCAGAGGGGACTAAAGACCGTCATAAAGTGTTTGAATTAGCGGAGAAAGAAAGCAAATATTCCACGATGTTGCTCATCATAACACTTGTCCCACTAATGCTTGAGATGCCCTCCGTCCTCCATGTATGGCTCAAGGAAGTGCCGCCCTATTGCACGCTGTTCTGCAACGCCGTGCTTCTCAGCTTCATCTGTGACCAAATGACTGCTGGGCTGAACACCATCAACCAGGCCATTGGCAAGATCAAGGTTTACACCTTAATTATGTACACGCCCAAACTGGCATATCTGGTCATCATCTCCATTCTCTTTATAAAAGGTGGGACAATAGCCGAAGCTATGGCTATTTACATCGCCATAGAATTGCTTGTCGCACTATCGCGCATCCCATACATCCATTTGACCACAGGAATGAGCATCAAGAGTTACATCACCCACGTTCTCATGCCACTACTGCCACTGGTTGTGCTGGCTTGCACGGCAAGTGGCCTGTGCATTCTGCTGTTACATGTCAAATACCGTTTCCTCATCACTGGAATGGTTTCCGTACTCGTGTCTTCCATCACGAGCTGGTATTGTGTGCTGAACAGAAGCGAACGCGCATATTTTACCGACAAGATTTTAAAACGAATAATAAAGAAAGGTGTAGCATGAGCATAAGGAAACTGAACATCTACATCATCAATAAAGTGACGTTGGCCAAAGTTCTCTTCTACTTTGGCTTATTGTTGGCATTCTTCGGCTCTCTTCATCCATGGTTCCTATGGCCATTAGGAGACCTGTACCCTTTGCCGGCAGGCATGCTTGTCTGCACGGCCGTGCTGATATCCAAATCAACCAATGATTGTTGGTTCACCCATGAGCACTTTCTCGCCCCCGTCATGGGCTACGTGGCCATTTCCACCTATATGCTCATCACAAGCGAGACCAACATCAACGGATACATAGTAAACCTATTCCACACCGCCATCTTCTATTCGATCTTCCGTCTCAACCCTGAGCGTATGGAAGACTTGCTGACCTTTATTTGCAAGGTCATGGGAACCCTTTTGGCCGTGTCCATTCCCGCGTTCCTGCTTTATTTGGTGGGATTTCAATTCGCAGGCGTCAATGCCAGCTATGGAGATGGTCTCTATTCCTATACCAACCATTTCTTGTTCTTGATAGACGACCGTGCGCTATGGGCGTTCTTCCCTCGATTCAGCTCGGTATTTCTCGAGCCGGGACATCTCGGAACGGCCGTTGCCCTGTTGCTCTCCACACAGTTTGGCAAATGGAAGAAATGGTATAACATCGTCTTGCTTGTCGCCTTACTGCTCACGTTCTCACTTGCCGCATATGTCATCTATGTGATAGTCATCTTCTTGAAACTGTGGACGCAGGGCAAACAGTTTATTGGGAAACTTGTCATGGTGACCAGCCTTATCGCCATTATCGTCACAGGGTCTTTCTTTTACAACAACGGAGAGAACCTGCTCCACGATCTCATCCTCATCCGCCTGGAAGTGGAAGACGGAGACCTGGCAGGCAACAACCGTGTTACGGAAGACTTCGACACTGACTTTGAGAAACTTTGCACGTCATCTGCTGTCATCTTCGGCAAGAAACGAGACAATCCCGAGTTTGGCAATTCGGGCTATAAGGTATTTATCTATGAAAATGGCATCATTGGCACGATACTGATGCTGACATTCTATTTAGCCACATTAGGGAAAATAAACAACCGGAAGGCTGCCGCAAGCGCATTTGCCCTTGCCCTGCTTGGCTTCATTGTGCGCGGCTATCCACTGTGGTACAGCAACTTCCTTCCCTACTACGCACTCGCACATTCCAATCCCGCCATCTCAGAAGAAGACGGCAAGGAAGAAGAAAAGGAGGAACAGTCATGAACATACTCTATGTGCTCAACGACACCTACCTCCTGGGTGGCGCTACGAAGTCTTTTCTGACACTCATCGAAAGCGTGTTGCGTAAAGGGCACACCCCTATTGTCGTCACACCAGACGAAAAAGGGGTGGCGACAACGCTCCTGCAGATGGGTGTCGAAATCATTGCTGTTCCTTACCGCAACAACACCTACCCTGACTGTAGGAACTTCACGGAGGCCCTTCTGTTTCTCCCTCGTCTCGCAGGGCGCCGATGGCTTATACACAAGGCCGTCCAAAAGGTTTATGAGCAGGTCAAGACGCAAAACATTGCACTTGTCCACACCAATGTGAGCGTTATTGACGTGGGGGAGCGAGTGGCAAAAAAGTTAGGCGTGCCTCACATTTACCATATCAGAGAATACGCCGATCTGGATTTCAATTTCCACTATTATCCAAGTTCCAAGGCTTTCCACAAAGAGCTCTCACAAAGCTACACCATCTGCATCACCCATGCCATCCAAGAACACCATCATCAAGCTGGCAACCCCAAGTCGATAGTGGTCTATAATGGCATCAGCATGGAAGTAGAAAAGGAAAAGCATACACTACCCCCAAGCCCTTATTTCCTGTATGCTGGGCGCATAGAGGAGACAAAAGGTTTGATGGATTTGATCACCGCCTACACCCAATTTGCTCAAAGCAGCGACTCGGAAATTCCTGTCCTAGCAGTTGCCGGGGCTGTGACAGATGCGAACTTTTATAAAAATATCGCACAATATTTGGAGCAGAAAGACGTTAGACATAAGACCATCTTCCTTGGCCCACGCCAAGACATTGGCCACTTGATGCGCCATGCCATTGCCACCATCGTGCCATCACGATTTGAGGGGTTTGGCCGGTGTCTTCCCGAGGCCATGCTCTGCGGTTGCATCACAATCGGGCGAGACACGGCTGGAACAAAGGAACAATACGATAACGGACTCCTATTCACTGGTAAGGAGATTGGATTTCGTTTTCACAATACGGATGAGCTAACGCAATGCCTAAGACGGGTTTGCACCACCAACAATGCGAAACTGCAAGACATGCGCGAAAGGGCGACACGAACGATCAACGAATATTATACGCAGCAGCGTTACACTGACACCATCATCCATCTATACGAGAACATCAAACGTGAAAGCAATCATTAAAGCCATAGCCGAGGCCATCGGAAAAGCAATCGGATTCATCCTGTCTCCTGCCCTCATCAAACAGGTCAACGCTTTCGGTGTGCACATCTACACGGGCTATCACGCTCGCCACTTTAAACATTGGGGCAAAGATTCTGTTCTCGGTTATCCCATGGAGCGCACCCATTGTCTGGACTTAGTATCCGTCGGAGACCATTGCGAGATAGACAAGCGAACGGTTCTTACTGTCTTTCCTCAAATGGACACACAACCAGAAATCAAGATTGGCAGCGGGTGCCACATCGGCGCCTACGCTCATCTGACCGCCATCTGCGGCATCACCATTGGCAACAACCTGCTTACAGGCACCAACGTCATCATTACAGACAACGCTCACGGAGCCACCGACAACTTGAAAGACCTCCGACGAGCGCCCCAGGAACGTCCTTTGATGTCGAAAGGAAAAGTCACTATCGGCAATAACGTTTGGCTGGCCAACAACGTCTGTGTGTTGCCGGGAGTAAGCATCGGAGACGGCACCGTCGTTGGGGCCAACAGTTGCGTCACCCACGACTTGCCTGCCTATTGCATAGCAGCGGGCTGTCCGGCTAAAATCATCAAAAGAATAAAACAGGAAAACTCATGAAAGCAAGAGTTATAGCATTTTACTTACCGCAATTTCATCCCATCCCCGAGAACGACAAGGTGTGGGGGAAGGGGTTTACCGAATGGCATAATGTGGTCAAAGGAAAGCCTCTATTTAAAGGCCATCACCAGCCGCGCATCCCAACGGACTTGGGATTCTATGACCTTCGTGTGCCTGAAGTGCGCGAAGAGCAGGCACAGCTCGCTCGTGAAGCAGGTGTGGAAGGCTTTGCTTATTGGCACTATTGGCGTGGCAACGGCAAGATGTTGCTTGAACGCCCATTCAATGAGGTGCTCGCTTCTGGCAAGCCCGATTTCCCGTTTTGCCTCGCTTGGGCCAACCATGATTGGACCACTAAAACATGGCAACGTGGAAAGGGTATGGCCGACTCCAATGTCATTATATCCAAACAAGAGTATCTCGGTGAAAAAGATTACAGAATGCACTTTGAGTATGCACTGAAAGCTTTTAAGGATCACCGATACATCACCGTCGACGGAAAACCGCTATTTCTCATTTGGGACCCATACCACTTCCAGGACGTTACGCTTTTCATGGATCTTTGGCGCAAATGGGCGAAAGAAAGTGGACTGAAGGGTGTCCACTTCGTTGCCATGGGACACTCCACCTCGACCGTCAAGCGAATGCCGGACGGTAGCATCAAGCGAGGACTGCCCAACCTGGAGTCCAGCGCCAGCGTGTACAACGACTTCCTCAGCCTCGGGTTCGACGGTGTCTGTTCCTTCGGACGTCCACGTGCAGAGATGATCTACACAGGCATGTATAAACGACTGTCTCAAATCTTCCTGCGAAAAATCATGCCGCAACTAAGCACTCTTCGCTTCGACTATCCCAAGGTGATGAAACATTGTTTTGCCCCAGAAGATAGTTGGGAGAACGTCTATCCGAACATCATGCCACAATGGGACCGCAGCCCACGCGCAGGCAATATGGACGGAGTGTTTGTCAATGCCACACCCGACAATTTCAAAAAACACATCCTTCAAGCCCTGGAGGTCATCAAGGACAAGAAGCCGGAACACAAGATTCTCTTCCTTCGCTCATGGAACGAATGGGGCGAGGGTAACTATGTGGAACCTGACGAGCTTTATGGTCATGGCTTCCTTGACGCCATACACGACACCATTTGCGAATAAGGACATTGAGAAGTTCTGGGAAACTTTTCTAATGATAGCACATGATTGCGTCATGAAGACCTCATACACTAGGCAACCAAAAAAAAATCAAATGAACATCAATATCATCGTCAACTCTGCCAACGACGCCCACTCCATCAGCAGAATAAAAGAAATGGAGGCATGCGGTTGCACGGTCACAGCATATGGTTTTTTGCGTGAGGACACCTTGAAAGCATCGTGTCCTGTCACCATATTAGGAAAGTTCAGCAACACATTGAGCTATCCAAAGCGCATCGCCATCTACTACCAAGGCTTGAAGTGTTTGTTCAAAATGCCGCAAGCAGCAGACACGCTTTGGTATTATCTCGGCCTCGACGTTGCCATGTTTGCCTCTTGGCTTAATCCTTGTAAGCGATATGTGTATGAAGAGTGCGACCTGACGCAGACCTATGTTAGCAATCCCATCGTGCGAAGCCTACTGGAGCGCATCGACAAGCACATTATCCGACATGCGCAACTCGCCCTTATGACCTCAGAAGGCTTCGTCGACTTTCATTATAAGGAGAAAAAGGCTCCAGACCATATTATCATGGCCCCCAACTACCTCTCAAAGGGCATTTTAACTTTGCCCGAAATAAGGTCCTCTCGTTCCTTCGACCCCGCACATATCCGTTTTGCTTTCGTCGGCGGCGTGCGCTACGACTCCCTCCTGCGCTTTGCCAAGGTCATCGCAAAGCGTTTTCCGCAACATGAGTTTCACTTCTATGGCTATGTCGCGTCCAAGTATGACAAGTCGCAACTACCACAAGGTGACAACATATCATATCATGGGGCATTCAAGAATCCCATTGACTTGCCATCCATTTACAGCAACATCGACATGCTTCTTGCTGCCTACGACATCGATGAAGAGAATGTGAGATATGCTGAGCCCAACAAACTTTATGAGGCGATATATTTTAGGAAACCACTCATCGCAAGCCGCAACACCTTCTTGGAACAAAAACTGGAGCGTATGGGTATCGGAATAGGAGTGAACACCCTTGACGAAAGCGACGTGGCAGCCGTGGTGGAACGCATTCCACAGTCATACAACGAATGGCACGCACATCTCGAAGCCATACCTCAATCGACAGCTTTAGAAACAGGAGAATACATAGAGACCATCAAAAAACAATGCCTTTAACAACCATGAAGAAAATAATGCTTGTATTCGGAACTCGCCCTGAGGCCATCAAGATGGCTCCATTGGTAAAAGAGTTCCAAGCCAACCCTGGCATCTTTGAGACCCAAGTGTGCGTAACAGGGCAACATCGTGAAATGCTCGACCAAGTATTGGAGATTTTCCATATCAAGCCCGATTACGATTTGAACATCATGAAGCAAGGACAAGACCTCTATGATGTGACAGCTCGCGTGCTTGTCGGGATGCGTGATGTCCTCAAAGCCGCACAACCAGACATCGTGCTTGTTCACGGCGACACAACGACGAGCATGGCCGCCGCTTTGGCCGCTTTCTATCAGCAGATTCCTGTTGGCCATGTAGAAGCAGGCTTACGCACAAACAACATCTACAGCCCGTGGCCTGAGGAGATGAACCGGCAGATAACAGGGCGCATTGCCACCTACGACTTTGCGCCGACCCCTCTCTCTCGAAAAAACTTACTTCACGAAGGAGTGGACGAAAAGAAGATCACCGTGACGGGAAACACTGTCATCGACGCGCTCCATCTTGTCACTCGCCGCATTAAAGATGATGAGCAACTTACCACACAACTGCAAGAACGATTGCTTTTGGCAGGATATGACATCAAGCGACTGACAAGCTCGCGCAAGCTTGTCTTGATCACTGGCCACAGACGTGAAAACTTCGGAGAGGGGTTTATGCAGATATGTGCTGCCATCCGCGACTTGAAAAACAAATATGAGGATGTGGACTTCGTCTACCCCATGCACCTTAACCCCAATGTACGCAAACCCATTCATGCCGTTTTCGGCGAAAACCTAAATGAGCTAGGGAATATATTCTTCATCGAGCCCTTGGAATATTTGGAGTTCGTATATCTCATGGAGCACGCCACCATCGTCTTGACCGACAGCGGTGGTATTCAAGAGGAGGCTCCAGGATTAGGAAAGCCCGTCCTCGTGATGCGCGACACGACAGAAAGGCCAGAGGCGCTAGAAGCAGGAACCGTAAAATTGGTCGGTACTGACTATAACAAGATTGTAGACAATGTCTCCACCCTACTTGAGGACCAAGAGGCTTATGAGCACATGAGCAAAGCCACAAATCCCTATGGTGACGGCCTTGCAAGCCAGCGCATTGTCGAGAAGCTCAAATAAAGATAACAGAAAAAACAAGAAAAGGCATCATGCTCACTCTCCGTGAAGCATGATGCCTTTTCTTGTATGCTTACCATGAAGCGAAAGCCTACAAAGGCGCTTCAGATCTTACTTTTGAAATAAGCCTTGAAGGCGTAGTTGACAAAATGATAAATGGAACGTAACAAGCCCAACCGTTCCACCTTACGATACACATACCACTGCCAAGGCAACACTTTGAGCTTGTTTGAAGACACTGAACCACTCACTATTCTGTATGCAGCTGTCGTCGTGTTGGTGTTCTTCGCTATGAAACCCCTTTTCAGAATGGACAGCCACAATACATAATCCTCATGATGAACGTATTGGAAATTCACCTTCCCAACTTTTTTTTCATCGTAGACACCTGTGAGATTGCCTATCACATTGCCCGACAAGAGCACGTTATAATTAGCAAAAGACGGAGCCTTCACCACACGATTTTCTCGATTGCCATCCTCGTTCATCTTCTCATAGTTTGAGTAGACGATAGCCACCTTCTCATCCTCAAAAAGCGGTATCTGTTGTTGGAGTTTTTCTGGAAACCACATGTCGTCGCTATCAAGAAACGCAATAAAGCGTCCTTTGGCACACTTCACCCCCAAGTTTCTTGGAGAGGAGGGATGGCCTGTATGATTATCATTGAACAAAAGGTGCACTCTATGGTCTTGGTTCACAAATTCTCTGACAACATCACACGAATTATCCGTCGATGCATCGTCTATCACTAGTAATTCCCAATTATCATATGTCTGATTGACAACGGATTGTATTGCTACGCCAACATACTTGGCGGAGTTGTGCATAGGCATGATTATAGACACCAAATCGTTGTGCATATAGGATACTGTTTGATTTTTTGTAATGCGGAAGTTATATATAAGACGGTGAAGGGGCATCACTTTGATTTTGTCTTTTTCACTTTGTCGAGCGAATAGACTCGCACCCAATCAAACTCCGTCTCATAAGTGGTGGTGAGCTTGGGGGCTTTTGCCAAAGTTCGGTCCCAAGTCTTGTCTCCCACACTTTGGTTCAAGATAATGTAAAAGGGGTGAGAATAGGGCCATTGCAAGCCTTTGCGCGCCTTTTTGGTGTTCAGTCGCTTATATGTCCCTACCACTTTTCCATCCACAGTCCATGTCAATTGATCCTTTGTCCATTCCAGTCCGTAGACATGCCACAGCGTGACATCCACCTTTTCGTGAAACTGATGACACGGGGTCATGGCTTGCTTGGCGTCCGTTGTCCAGTAAGAGTGGGCAGTATGGTATGTGTTCGGGTTCAATCCGTAAGACTCCATAATGTCAATCTCTCCACTATACGGATGGGGAGGGGCTGGCTGTTTAGGCAACAGCCAAGCCGCAGGAAAGTTGCCTGGCTGCATATTGGTACGCATGCGGACTTCAATCTTGCCATACTGAAAAGCAAAAGAGAGCCGCGTGTCTACAGCTCCCGTCAACATTGTCGCTGTATCGGCATACTCCTTGGTGTTGGGAATAGCTCGGCAGACTAATTTCCCATCTCTAATGAATACCACATCCGATGACTGACTTATCCATCTGTTCCATCTCGAGGTGCCACGTACGCTTCGTGACCAAACCTCGGGGTTTGGCTGGGCACCATCTCGCAAATTGAACTCATCACTGAACACCAATCGGTATTCTGTGTCCTCTGCCTGACGCAGTGCGCCGACTCTACCCCTCCGTGCAAAGGAGCACATGACCAAGGCCAAAACAATGGCAACAAGCGCCACAACCGATACTCTTCTCATTTTTCGTTCTTGTCTTTGTTTTTAATGATCTCCACTTTGTACCACGAGGCATTGAAGCAGCGTCCTACAAAAGTAATGGATTCCAGACAAATATGCAAACAAAACGGGACAAATTCCTTCTTGTTTCTTTTCTTTTTAAACATTATTATTGGCTCTGTCAAGAATAATGCCTATCTTTGCATCATGAAAACAAACAGGGCGAAGAACGTCCTAAGTGTTTGTCGCGGTCATGTGGCAGCTGCAATTCACCAATTCAGCGTGTTGCCCCATCTGCGCTCGCGCAAAAACAATAAAAGAAATATGCAGCAACAAGAAAGACGTATTCCCCCATATATCAAGTGGAACGACGATGTGGATAATCCGCGTTTCATCGCCGACGGCATGAACGAAGTGGAACGCAACATCAAGCGGATCGTGGACTTCATGATCGCTTCGGTTGCCCTGGTGGTGTTCTCTCCCCTGTTCCTCTTTTGCTACATCGCCGTGAAGCGTGAGGATGGCGGACCGGCCATCTTCAGCCAGGAGCGTATCGGCAGGTTTGGCCGTCCATTTAAGATCTACAAGTTTCGCAGCATGCGCGTCGACGCTGAGAAGGACGGGCCCGCCCTCTACCAGCATGAGCGCGACACGCGCATGACGCGTGTGGGCCACTTCCTGCGTGTGCACCACCTCGACGAGCTGCCCCAGCTGTGGAACGTGGTGAAGGGCGACATGGCCTTCATCGGCCCGCGACCCGAGCGCAAGTTCTACATCGACCAGATCATCCAGCACGACCCGCGCTACGTCTATCTCTACCAGATACGCCCCGGCGTGACCTCCTACGCTACGCTCTACAACGGCTACACCGACACCATGGAGAAGATGCTCCGTCGCCTGGACCTCGACCTCTACTACCTGGAGCACCGTAGCTGGTGGCTTGACGCCAAGATCCTCACCAAGACCTTCATCAACATCATGTTTGGAAAGATCTTCTAAGCAGAATGGGTTGTTGTCTTTCAATATTTTAGAAGACAACATCTATCTGTTCGGATTATTTGTCGTATATTTGCAACAAAGAACAGTAATCCCGCATTTTGCACGGAGGTTTAACAGCTTTTATGCTTACACGGCAGCACTAAGGCTTCAGCAACTATGGCAGAGACAAACAACAGATTATTGCCCGTCGGCATCCAGTCCTTTGAGGAAATCAGGAAGGGTGGATACATCTACGTGGACAAGACGGATATCGTTTGGAAACTTGCCAATGGGGCAAAAAAATACAATTACCTAAGTCGACCCCGTCGCTTCGTCAAGTCTGTTCTTGTGGACACGCTCGAGGCATACTTCGCAGGAAAGAAAGACCTGTTCGACGGACTCAAAATCATGGAGTTGGAGAAAGATTGGACCAGACGTCCCGTCGTCAGACTTGACATGAGCGCCGCTGGTGCCGATCCAGACAGCATCCTCTCTTATTTGGACAACACCTTTTATGGATATGAGTCAGAATATGGGGTGGCGGTACGCCCTAACAGCTCGTTGGCCGTGATTCAACAACATCATTGAATCCGCATGCAACAAGACCGGTCAGCAAGTGGCCATTCTCATTGACGAATACGACTCTCCACTGCAACATTCATGGAAGACACCCCAACACGAAGCTTGCACCACTATCTACAAGGATGTTTTTGCCATACTTAAGAAACAAGACAAGTTCGAGAAGTTTGTCTTCATCACTGGCATCACCAAGTTTACGCAGATCTCCCTCTTCTCCGTGCTCAACAATCTGAGCAACATCAATTTTGAGCCGGATTATGCCGCCATCTGTGGCATCACCCAAGAAGAAGTGGTGAATGTCTTCAAACCTGAGATCGAGAAGATGGCCGCATACGAAGGTTGGACCTTCGACGAGGCTGTCGCACAATTGAAGGCTTATTACGACGGCTATCACTTCAGTCGCAGAAACATGGTGGACATCTTCAATCCATTCAGCCTCATCAATGCCCTTGCCGACGCAGACATCAAAAACTACTGGGCATCTTCAGGGGCCACTTCCTTGTTGCCAAAGTTTGTAGACGACATGGAAATCAAACTGGGGAATTTCGACCCGTGCACCATACTTCGGCAGACCATCGAGACTTCGGATGTGACAGGTGGGGGCGCCGAACTGTTTCTCTACCAATCCAGGCTATCTCACCATCAAGGATTATCAAATGGGGGTCTATATCCTGGGGTTCCCCAATCATGAAGTCCGTCAAGCCCTGTATGAAACGGTGCATCGCATTGGCAGTGGAGCTAGATGACATGGGAAAGGGACTGATCGACTGGAAAGAGATAGAAGCATAGGTTTACTATGTGTGAGCGGAATCTCTCCATGACATTGCCACAATGTTCACGTGAGGTTACAAGAAAAAATATTTGTGAAGAAAGTATAATAAACCTGCACCTTGTCTCGTTATCCTAATAACCAACGAGAACTAAGACTTATGATCACCAATCCCTCAAGCGAATATCTGCAATCCATATCACTGCTCAACGAAGAAGACTACGTCGAGGACGGCATGACCGAGGCCGGGCGCGACATGAAGCGTTGCTTCGATTTCTGCGTGGCACTCATCTGCCTCATCGTCTTCTCGCCCCTGTTTCTCATCTGCTACATTGCAGTGAGGCGTGAGGATGGTGGGCCTGCCATCTACAAGCAGGAGCGCATCGGGCGCTATGGCCGGCCATTCTTCATCTATAAGTTTCGCAGCATGAAGATCAACGCCGAGCAAGACGGACCGCAGCTCACCGCCCATGAGGACGACAACCGCCTGACGCGTGTGGGCCGTATCCTTCGCGCACATCACCTAGACGAGCTGCCCCAGCTCTACAACGTGCTCATCGGCGACATGGCCTTCATCGGTCCGCGCCCGGAGCGCGAATACTACATCAAGCAGATTATGAAGCGCGATCCGCGCTACCAGAACCTCTACCAGATACGCCCCGGTGTGACCTCCTACGCCACGCTCTACAATGGCTATTGCGACACACTGGAGAAGATGCTCCGCCGCCTCGACCTCGACCTCTACTATCTCCAGCACCGCAGCTGGTGGTTTGAGACGAAGATCCTCTTCATGACCTTCCTCAACATCGTGAAGGGCAAGAAGTTCTGACAGACAATCCCTCCACCCCACCTTCACGCAACAAGCAGAAACAGCGCCCACAAGCGCAACGCGCCCTGTCACCATTCTCTGGTGGCAGGGCGCGTTGCGTAAATGCAGTCCTTTGCGGATCAGAACTTGCGGAAGTGCAGACGGATGACCTTGCCACGCAGCACCATGCGGCTGCCCGTGAGCCGCTCCACAAAGAAATGCTCCGCCAGATGGTTGACACCCAGCGGGCGCAAGACGCTGACATCGGTCAGCAGCGAGTCGGACACCTCCCGGTTGTTCACGCGGGCATCGGAGAGCAAGAGCGAATCGGCGGTGTGCTGAAAACGAAACATGTAACCATACGAGGGTGACTCGTGGGTGTCGAGCACATTGAGAAACTTGCCCTGCACACCCCAAAACACCTTGCTGTTGGTCATGTCTTTCGTGGCGCCCGTGGCCAATGTGTCCACCTGGGCCAACTGCCAGTAGCCATCGAGGTCGCCATTGCCCGAGGTCTCTATGAGGTCGCCGCACGACGTGGCCAAGACGAGGCTGGCGACGAGAAGAAAGAAAATCTTTTTCATAAGTTGAATACTCCTGATTTGGAAACGGTAAGTTGGAAACCGGCATTGGAGCCGAGGATATGGCCGAAGTCCATGCCATAGGCGCCGCGCACACGCCAGCCACGGGGCAGCTGATAGCCAGCCTCGACCATGAAGCTCACATTGTGATGCTTCTTGGTGTAAGGTGTCTCATAGGTTCCGAGGCCCTCCTGGTAGGTGGCCAACACACGATAGTCGAGTCGCTCAGTGGGCTGGCCGTCGAAGCCGAGATGGAAAGCCATGAAGCGATTGTCCTTAAAGCGAATGGTGCCATCATCATTGTAGATGGGCGAACGATAGAGCGGATTGCCGATGGCCTGTCCCCAGTGTTGCCATCCAGGATAGAGATAGTGGTTGTAGAACTCGTCGCGGCCGCCCACGTGGTCGGGGCGTCCCGACGTGTGGTCGTGGTAGACAGGACCACTCTGATACTCGGTGTAGAGGTATTCAAACACCACACTGCGCAACCAGGTGCCATACTTCAGGTTGAGCTCAGCTCCGAGCATCCAGTCCTTGAAGTCGTAGAGGAAGAAGCGGGTCTTTTTCTTCTTGTTCCACTCCGCCCCCTCGCCGTAACCGTCATAGTCGAGCTGGAACATCGACGACAGGTCCTCATAGTACTTGTCTGCATAAAGGTGCAGCGCCATGTTGTCGCCGTCGTAATTGAGGCGCACGAGCCAGCTGCCCAGCACATTGCCCTCCTTGTTGCGATAGACCGTCCCCTCGCTGGGCTTGTCGCCACCAGCGGGGATGAGGGCATGCCAGAAGCTCGACAGCCCCTTGTCGTTCTTGATGGCACGCATGCCGCCACTGCCATCGGGCACATAGGAAGTGCCACCGAAGAGGGTGGCCTGCTCCATGCCGAGCTCCAGCGACCAGGGCACAAAGCGGTCCTCGTTGCCGATCTTCAGATATCCCGCCTTGCTGTGATAGAGCACATGGTCGGCATACTTGCTCTGGCGCTGTGTGAACGAGTGCTGCCACCCGTCGTCGGTCATCATGCCATAGGCGATGTGGCCCTTCAGCTGCAACCAGCGGCCCAGGGCCGGGATGGTCCAATAGCGGGGCAAGGCCAGTCGCACCTGTGGCACGGGACGCGCATTGATGCCCAGCGTCTGCGAGCCGCTGCTCAGCCGGTTGTTCTTCAGCTGCATGGGCTCCTCCTTGGCGCCCACGGTCAGCGTGCCATGCAGCCAGCGGCCTTCGACGAAGGCTTGCTGCACCACCACATGACTGGTGTAGTGGAGCGGTGCGGCCACATCGACGCCATAGCCCACGCCCCAGCGGCGCGAGGAGTCGTTGGCGAGTGGCCGGATGGCCGCGGCGCGCACATAACCATTGGTCTTGTCGAGCGACGACAGGCCATACTTGTTGGCGTTGAGCCATAAGGGTGTCTTGCCTTTCGAGAACGATCCTTGCGTCTCCGCCTCATAGTGGATGCCGTCGCCAAGGCGCAACTTGCCCGGTGCGGCGTCATACTGCCAGGCATACTGCGCCAGCAGCGGGGCTGCCGACAACAGGGACGCGAGGATTAGGATGGGTCGTTTCATCTGTGATGGTTTTCTGGGTCCAGGCGGATGGCTTGCGCCTCCACCTTATATATATTATAAATGCAAAGATAATGCAAATCGAACGCAAAATATCAAGCTCGCTTGAATATTTTGCTGAGATGCAGCTTATCTTATACAAAGTTACATGATTTTCGTGAGGGTAAAGACAATGTGGCGCACAAAATGCCGTGCGACATAGGGATTTTCCCTCACCAGGTAGGGAAAAACCTTTTGGAAGCCCGGATTATTGACGTATTTTTGCAACGTGAAAAGATGAAAGAACATCTTCACAACATGTTGAACCTCAAAAGTCAGAGATATGAAAAAGTTTATGTTAGCGCTTGTTGCACTGATCACAATGACAGTCCAGGCATCAGCTATGAGTTATGAGCAAGCTCGCGACCAAGCTCTCTTTCTCACCGACAAGATGGCATACGAGCTCAACCTCACCGACGACCAGTATGAGGCCGCCTATGAGATCAACCTCGATTACCTGATGGGCATCAACAGCCGCAATGACCTCTACGGCACCTATTGGACGCAGCGCAATCTCGACCTGAGCTACATCCTGCTCGACTGGCAGTATCGGGCCTTCGTGGATGCCGCCTACTTCTATCGCCCCCTCTATTGGGACGCTGGCTTCTGGCACTTCCGCATCTACGCACGCTATCCGCATCGCGACTACTTCTACTTCGGTCGGCCGGCGTTCTACGTGAGCTATCGTGGCGGCCACAGCTGGAGAATGAACGGTGGCGCCAGCTGGTATCACGGTCGCACATGGGGTGGTCCGCGCCCCGACGGCGGACGACGCATGGGCATGCGCGACGGCTTTGACCGCGGCGACTTTGGCCGTGGCAAGCAGCTCGCCGACAACTATGGCACACGTCAGTTTGGCAACGGCACACGCTTTGGCAGCAACCCGTCGAACGGCGGACAGCGCACCTTCGGCGGTGGCCAGCGCACCGTGCAGACGCCCAATGGTCCCTCACGCACCTTTGGCGGCACCACACGCCAGAGCAGCACACGCACCACGGTGACACAGCCCGGCAACGGACAGCGCACCTTCGGTCGTGGCAACACCACAACCACGGCCCCCAGCCGCACCTTCACACCCAACAACAGCCAGCGCACCTTCGGCAACAGCCAGCGCCCGACAACCCCATCGCGCAGCTTCGGCGGCAACTTTGGCGGCAGTTCGGTCAAGCAGTCGGCTCCCACGCGCAGCTTTAGCGCCCCCAGCCAGTCAGGCGGTTCCTCACGGAGCTTCGGCGGCGGCAACAATGGTGGCGGCAGCCGCTCGACAGGTGGTCACTTTGGAAGAAGATAACTGAAGCATCAATAACGATTCCGTTGGGATAATAGGCCCCAACAAAACAACGATTGTGTTAGGATAACAACAACTAGAGAGTAATAAAATCAGCAAAGGGCTGTTCACCAAGTGGGTGGACAGCCCTTTCATCGTTGTTATAAGCCCGTTCCAGGAAGGCAGGGCCCTCAGAGTTTCAGGAGGCGCACCTCGGCATTGGCCATCTTCATCACCTCGTTCATCGGCTTGTCATAATAGACGCTCTGTATGGCCTTGTTGATGATGCCATGGCCCACGGCGAGCACCGTCTGGTCGGGATAATGCGTCTTCAGCCAGTCCATGAACTCGCTGGCGCGCTGCTTCAAGTGGTCGAGGGTCTCCACGTCGTCGGGCCATGTCAGGCCCTTCAAGTCGGGTATGAACTTGCCCGTGAAGCTTCCCCAGTCGCGCTCGCGAAGCAGCGGGGTGGTCACCACGGGCTTTCCATGGGGCTCGGCAATGATCTCGCACGTCTCCACCGCGCGTCGCAAGTCGCTCGCCACGAAAGCGTCGATGGACTCATGGGCCATCTTGTCGCGCACGAGGCGCGCCTGCTCGCGGCCCGTCTCGTTGAGTTCGCCATTCGTCTGCCCTTGCAGGATCTGTGCCTTGTTGTCCACGGTCTCGCCGTGGCGCACCAAATACAATGTAGTCATCTGAATATTTGTCTTTAAGATTTTTTCGCACGCCCGTTCACCAAAAACACATCGGCAAACGAGCGTCGGTTCCAACTTTTTCGTATCTTTGCGGCATGAAAGTATTTCAAAGCAGCATTTTCAGGGCTGTCTGCGCCATTGTCGTGGGAGCCCTTCTTGTCAAGTATCGTGAGCAGACGGTGACGTGGATCACCATCGCCATCGGAGTCATGTTCTTCGTCTCAGGCGTCATCAGCGTGGTGGCCTACTTCTCCGCCAAGCGCCAGGCCACTGCTGACGGCATCGACATCTACGACGCCAATGGCAACAAACTGACGCGCCCCATGCCCGCCTTTCCCATCGTGGGGGCCGGATCCATCATCCTGGGCGCCCTGCTCGCCCTGCTTCCCAACTCGTTTGTCGACGGACTGATGTTCATCCTGTCGGCCATCTTGATCCTCGGCGCGCTCAACCTGTTCTTCAACCTGGCAGCCGCCACCAAGTTCTCGCGCATCGGCTATGTGTGGTGGGTGTTTCCCATCATCATCTTCCTCGTGGGCATCGTGGCCCTGGTGAAGCCCAGCGTCATCGCCTCGGCACCGCTGTTCATCATCGGTTGGGGCATGATGGCTTATGGCATGATCGACTTGGTCGACGCCATCAAGATACACCAGTGCCGCCGGGCTTTTGAGAAAGCTCAACAGGCCAATCAGAACGACACGGCCGAGGTGGCCGAGGAGATCACTGACGAGCAGACGGAGCAATAAGCCCACCTGTTTCCCGAAGATCCGCACGCACGCTTGTTGCATCCTCGATTGTGGAGGGCCAGAAGCGGAGCGGGCGAACTGAAGGCCCAAAAGCATCCTGCGCAGGATGCTTTTGGGCCTTCATTGTGTGCTGGCGTCGTGCCATTGTCTCCCACGCAGCCCTCGCCTACTCCTCCGTGGGGATAAGCGTCTTGATGTAGTTGGTGAGCATGCCGATGCCCTTGACGTTCTCTCCTCCCTGTGGGATGATGACGTCGGCATAGCGCTTGGTGGGTTCGATAAACTGCTCGTGCATGGGCTTGAGCACCTCCAGGTAGCGGTCTACAACCATCGACACCGTGCGACCGCGGTCGATGGTGTCGCGCTGTATGTTGCGTATCAAGCGCTCGTCGGGGTCGCAGTCCACAAAGATCTTCAGGTCCATGATGTCGCGCAGGCGCTTGTTGATGAGCGTCATGATGCCCTCAATGATGATGACGGGCTTCGGATCCACATGGATGGTCTCCGGCAGACGGTTGCTGAGGATATAAGAATAGGTGGGTTGCTCAATGGCATGGCCTTGGCGCAACTCATTGACTTGCTTGATGAGCAACTTCCAATCGAACGCGTCGGGGTGGTCGAAGTTGATGGCCTTGCGCTCGTCGGGCGTCAGGCCCGTGGTGTCGTTGTAATAGCTGTCGAGCGGAACGACGGCCACATAATGAGGCGGCAGGGCCTCCACGATTTTCTTCACGACCGTGGTCTTGCCCGACCCCGTGCCGCCGGCGATGCCGATGATGGTCACTTTATTTTCCATTTCTTACATTTTTTCTTGTTTATAGGTTGTCGGAGTGCCATGAAGCCATGAGCCCCAAGTCTTCGAACATGCTCTTGTAGTAAGCAGTCTTCTGCTCCAGCCGCATGGGGAAGGCGCGGCTCGAACTGGGTTGGCGGTAGAGGCTGATCGTCCGCCCGTCGAAGATGAAGTCGCGATGGTCGCCCATCTGCATCTTGCGGGCGTCGATGCCATAATGGCCAGTGAAGAGGTTGGTGGCCAGCTGTCCGGCCGCCACCACGCCCTGGCATTGTGGCAAGGCACGCAACAGACCATCGAGGTCGGCGCGTTCCACCACCTCCAGGTCCTTGTCTGAGGCCGTGCCCGTGGTGCGGCGCACCTTGAGGCAGGTGTCATAGATGGCGATGCCCACCTCAGCCAGGAAACGCTTGAGCGCCTCCAGGCGATAGGTCTTGTGCGTCTCGTCGACAAAATGCTGCTTGTCGCCATAGAAGCTGAGACCCATGATGCGCCACATGTCGTTGGTGTAGTTGGGATAATACCAGTCCATGCACCAACGCTTGGGTGCCGGTGGAAATGTGCCCAACATGAGCAGGCGCGCATGGGGAGGCAAGAACGGCTCAAAGGGATGGGTCTCCACAGGAGCCTCATCCCTTGCGGGTGAGATGTTTTCGGGTTTCATCACAGCCTCAAGAGGTCTCTCTTGATTACTTGTTGTTGTCCTTGGCCACGCGCTCTTGCTGCTCCAGCTCACACTCGGCGATGTTTCTCTTCTCTGCCTCGGTGAAGTCGGGCAACAGGCAGTCGCCAGCGTCCTTGGTCTTCACGCCTTGTTCCTTCATCAGGTAGACCACGGTCGGCAGGTGGTCGGAGTAGCCGTCGAGCCACACGCCACCTGCTGACGTGCGCTTGGTGTTGCCCTTGTATTTGCCCTCCGTCTGGAAGAGATAGGGCATGCGCTGGATCTCACACTTCCAGTATTTGAGCGACGAGGCGTCTTTCTTGCCTTTCTTGTTGAGCATGTTGGGCGAGAGGATGATCTGGTCGAAGAGGTTCCACGCGCCCTGATACATCAGCGTGCCCGTGCCCTGCTTGGTGAGGATGTTGTACCAGGGGTTGTACATGTCGCCCTTTCCCACCTTGTCGATGTCTTCCTTGGCCGAGAGAATGTCGTGCATGCTCTTGTTGGTCGGGTCATCGTTCATGTCGCCCATGACGATGATCTTGCAATCGGGCGACTTGGCCTGTATGCGCTCTTTCAGCGCCTTGATCTGTGCAGCGCCCACCTCGCGGTAGTAACTGCCGCTGAAACGGCTGGGCAAATGGTTGACGATGACCACCACATGCTCGCCCGCCATCACACCGCTCACAGCCAGGAAGCCACGGGTGCGGAAGTTGGGGTCTTGCTTCTCGGTGGGGATGTATGGATAGAGTTTCACGTCCTTCACCTGGAAGAGAGCGGGCTGATAGAGCAGTGCGCAGTCGATGCCGCGATGGTCGGGTCCCTCGACGTGGCAGAACTGGTAGCCACGGGCCTTGAGTGCGGGCTGGGCGCAGAGGTCGGTGAGCACCTTGTCGTTCTCGACCTCGCTCAGGCCGATGGCCGCACAGCCCACGCCGGGCAGTGTGGAGCTGGCCATGTCGCTCAGTGCGCGCGACATGTTATGGAGTTTGTGACTGTATTTCAAGCCATTCCAATGGTTGGAGCCATTGGGGAGGTATTGGTAGTCGTTCTTACCCACGTCGTGACACGTGTCAAACAAGTTCTCCTGGTTGTAGAAGCCCACGGCGTAAACCGAGAACTTCTTTTGTGCCGACGCCGGGAGGAGCAACACCAACACGGCAAACAAAGCAAATAATTGTCTTTTCATCTGAGTCCTAAATTTTTCTGCAAATATCGCAATTAATATCCAAATAAACGTCATCTTTAGCAAAAAATTAATAAAAAAGACTTTTCTATTTGGAATATATTTCGTTACTTTGCATCATTCAACATAACGCATTCAATATTAGATCCATCAACTATGCAGAAAAAGCTTCTATTTGCTCTGGTAGCCATGGGAGTGGCTCATCAGGCCTGGGGACAGTCTGACTCCATCGGCCAACCACCCATCTCCGTCGGCGAACAGGCTTTCACGTTCACTGAAGCTCAGCTGGGCGAGGATGAGAATGTGACACAGAGCGTGTCGATCATCTCGTCCAACACCAACGCCTATGCCAGTCAAGTGGGCTACAGGTGGAGCCCCATGAGGTTCAAGTACAGGGCATACAACGCCAAGTACAACGACATCTACATCAACGGCAACCCTGTCAACGACATCGAGCGCGGCGAGTTCAAGTACTCTTTCGTCGGCGGTCTGAACAACCAGACCCGCAGCGTGGAGTCGGCGCTGCCCTTCGAGATGAACAGTTTCTCCATGACAGGACTGGGCGGTAGCAACAACTACAACTTCCGCCCGTCGGCCATGCCTGTGGGACAGCGCGTCTCGCTGGCCGCCGCCAACCGCAACTACACCGCCCGTGCCATGTACTCCTACAACTCCGGCCTCAACGACAACGGCTGGGCATGGTCGGCCGCACTGACCTACCGCTGGGCCAACCGCGGCTATGTGGAGGGCACATTCTACAACTCCCTCTCCTATTTCTTAGGTGTGGAGAAGGTGTTCAACGCCCAGCACACTCTCTCGCTGGTCACCTGGGGCAATCCCACGGAACGCGCCACACAGAGCGCCTCGACCGACGAGATGTACTGGTTGGCCAACAACTACAACTACAACCCCAACTGGGGCTACCAGAACGGCAAGCGCCGCAACAGCCGCGTGGTCCACGACTTCGCTCCTGCCGCCTTGCTCACCTGGGACTTCAAGATCGACGACCAGACGAAGCTCACCACATCGCTGCTCGGCAAATACTCGATGTACAGCAGCACACGTCTGAACTACAACAACGCCACCAACCCCGCACCCGACTACTACAGTTTGATGCCGAGTTATTTCTACGACGTGTGGGGCGGCAGTGGCTCGTCGAGCTCGTCGGACCTGGAGGCCTGGCAGTCGGCCGTCAACTTCTTCAAGGCATCGAAGGCCAACCGGCAGATCAACTGGGATCGCCTCTACTATGCCAACAAGATGGCTTCTGCACAGGGCGCCGACGCCATGTACTACCAGCAGGCTTACCATGACGACCAGCTCGCCCTGACGCTCTCGTCCATCCTGCACAAGGACCTGACGGACAAGAGCTTCCTCAATGCAGGCGTCAACCTGAGCACCAACAAGGGCATGCACTACCAGACCATGGAAGACCTGTTGGGCGCCAAGCAGTTCCACAACACCAACTACTACGTCCTTGGCAACTACTCCATCTCTGACCCGCGCGCCCTCTACGACGTGCGCGACGGCAACAAGCTGGTGCGCGAGGGCGATCGCTTCGGCTACGACTACAACATCTTCGTCAACCGCGCGCAGGCTTGGGCCGGCTACCAGGCTGAGGTGAAGTGGGCACGCCTCTTCATCAGCGGCAACATCGGTGGCACCTCGCTGCAGCGCGAGGGCAAGATGCAGAACGGACTGGCCATCAACAACTCGCTCGGCAAGAGCGGCACAGCCTACTTCCTCGACGGTGGCGCCAAGGGCGGTGCCAACCTCCGACTGGGCAACGGCAACACGCTGTCGCTCGGCGTGGGCTATGAGTGGAAGGCGCCTAACGCCCGCGTGGCCTTCGCCTCACCGCAGATCAACAACGACTTCGTGAAGGATCTCTGCACGGAGAAGATCTTCTCCACCGAACTGGGCTACCAGTTCCAGAACAGCTGGCTGCACGCCAACATCCAGGGCTACTTCAGTCGCCTGGCCGATGTCACCGAGTACAGCATGTACTACTATGACACCAGCAACTCCTTCTCCTATGTCTCGCTCTCGGGCATCAACAAGCAGTACTATGGTGTGGAGCTGGGCCTCGACTTCAAGGTGACGTCCGCCTTCAACATCAACACGCTGGCCACCATCAGCGAGGCCAAGTATGCCAACAACGCCAAGGCCACCTACATGCTCTCCAACGATGGCAAGTACTACAACGACATCGTGGTCAACAAGAACATGCGCGAGGGCGGCACGCCTCTCTCGGCCTACTCCGTCGACCTGGCCTACCATTCGGGTGGCTGGTTCCTCGACCTCATCGGCAACTACTATGACCGCATCTACCTCTATTACACGCCCGTGACACGCTACTACAAGAACCTTCCGACGCTGAAGGACGAGAGTGGCAATGTCATCCTGGACGAGAACAGTGAGGCCATGCACGACATCAGCAAGGCGCCCTCACAGGCCAAGGGCCACGGCGGCTTCATGCTCGACGCCTCCATCGGCAAGAGCATCTATGTGGGCAAGAACTCACTCTCCATCAACCTGACGCTGACCAACGTGCTCAACAACCGCAAGATTGTCACTGGCGGCATGGAGCAGAACCGCCAGACCTATGACGAGAGCGGTGAGGCCATCCGCACCTACAACTTCCTCAACAACCCGAAGAAGTTCTACACCAATGGCATCAACGGTATGATTATCGTCACATATAAATTCTAAGAAAGGAGAACGACATGAAAATGAAAGCAACATACTTTTTCCTCCTCGCCCTCGTGTGCAGCCTCTTCACGGGTTGTATGGACGGCGATTGGGACGAGCCCAACTTCGACAACGGCGCTCCTTTCGGCAACAACAGCATCACGGAGCACAACGTCATCACGATCCGTGAACTCATCCAGCGCTATCCCAACGTCTTCGCTGGCACCGACCAGAACGCCAAGATCAACGAGGACATCCAGATCAAGGGTCGCATCACCGGCAACGACATCGGCCGCAACATCTACAAGCAAGTGATGTTGCAAGACGCCACGGGCGCCATCATCATCGCCATCAATGCGGGCGGCCTCAACGGCTACCTCGCCGAGGGCTCGGAGATTCTCGTCGACCTCAAGGACCTCTACATCGGTGGCTACCGCAAGCAGCCCGAGATCGGTGCGCCCTACAACGGCAACAGCATCGGCCGCATGCAGAAGGACATCTGGGACCAGCACTTCAAGATCGTGGGCGACATCGACACCACGGTCATCCAGCCGGTCGACTTCAGCACCGTCAAGGATGACAAGGACGCCAACTGCGCCAAGCTCGTCACGCTGAAGGGCGTCACGTTCAAGAACGCCGACGGCAAGACCACCTTCACCACCGGCACCGCCCAGGGCAACGCCGTCAACCAGGAGACCAACGAGTTTGGTTCCTCGGTGGTGATCCGCACCAGCACCTACGCTGAGTTTGCCGCCCTGCCCTTGCCCTACGACACGGTAGGCCACAAGGCCCAGAAAGTCGACATCACCGGCATTGCCACACGCTACAACAACACGTGGCAAATCCTTATCCGCAAGACCGCCGACATCAAGGTGGCGAAGTAGTTTACAAGATATCATATAAAAGAATTCATCATTAAGAAACCAATAACATGAAAGCGATTATCAAATCAGTCATGGCCCTGCTGGCCGCCTGCACCTTCGCGGCTTGTTCAGACGTTCCCATGCCATACGACGATCCCAACAACAATCAAGGCGGCGGCGAAGAGACCACAGGCGTGTATCTCGACGAGAGCTTTGCCTCCAGCTTTGGTAAGTTCACCGCCTACACCGTGAAAGGCACCGCATGGGCCATCAAATACAGCACGGCCACAGCCACAGGCTACGACAACAGCAACAAGACGACGACCGAGTCGGAAGCCTACCTCGTCTCCTCGCCCATCGACCTGTCGAAGAGCACAGCGGCCAACCTGCAGTTCGACTACATCCTGCGCTATGTGCGCGCCGGACAGACCGAGAACAAGGTGCTCATCACTGACAACTACACGGGTAACCCCACCACCACGACATGGACCGACATCACTGGCAGCTTGACAGAGGGCTCCGATTGGGACAACTTCTCTGCCTACAAGAAAAACATCCCCGCCGAGTTCATCGGCAAGAGCAATGTCGTCGTGGCCTTGATGTACTCGTGCACCACCACATCGTCGACCATCGAGGTGAAGAACCTCACGCTCAAGGAGGGCGCCGTCGAGGAGACAGGTGGTGGCGACACGCCCACACCTCCCGCACCCAACACTGGCCTCAACGCCACGTTTGCTGCTGGCGACGAGGGCTTCACCATCAAGGACATCTCGCTGAGCGGAACGCTTACTTTTGTGTGGAAGTATGACGCCACCAACAAATACATGAAGGCTGGTGCATATAAGGATGGAAAGAACAACCCTGCACAGAGCATGATTGTCTCTCCCGCCTTCAGCTTAGAGGGTCTTTCTACTGCCACACTGACCTACGACCAGGCCGCCAAGTACATGGGCAACGCCGCCGATGAACTTCAGGCACTCGCTTCTACCGACGGCACCAACTGGACCAAGCTCACCCCGTCGGCCTATCCCGATGGCAACAGCTGGGAATTCGTCAACACCACGTGCGACATGAGCGCCTTTGCTGGCAAGAAGACCGTCTATGTGGCCTTCCAATACACCAGCACCAGCAGTGCCGCCCCCACATGGGAGGTCAAGAATGTGGTGGTGAAGTAAACACTTACTCAAGTTTAGATTTAGATAATCTTAGAGGGCGCCAGCGCGCCAACCGCCCCATCTCCGGCACCTGTCTCCATCAAGGATGGGAGCTTGACGCCCATGAGGAGCGAAACAACTGGCACGGCTAACCACGGGGGACCCGTTATCAAGTACTGCTGGCTTACCTATCAAGTACAGCTGGCTTCTCTATCGAGTACTGCCGGCTTCTCTATCAAGTACTGCTGGCTTCTCTATCAAGTACTGCTGGCTTCTCTATCAAGTACCACAGTCATCAACTAAAGGCGGCTATTGTTTCGATAACAATAGCCGCCTTTTTCATGTATCAACGACATGTCCATCTACCTGTTGGCATGCCCCATGGGCATACCCACTGTTTGAATTTGCTTTGGCGGGTTGCGTTCGACTTGCCCTGTGCCGACTGGTAGAACCGGGCAATGGCCGTTTGGGCAAACTTAAAGAAACTTAGGGAAACTTGAAATACTTAGCAAAAAGCCACACAATTCTTTGGCAGGTTGCAGAATTCTTCGTAATTTTGCATCCGCTATTTGTATAGCGCATATTATTAATAAATACAACAATAAACAAAATGAAAAAAGGTATTCATCCAGAAAACTATCGCCCCGTCGTGTTCAAGGACATGTCCAACGGCGATATGTTCCTTACAAAGTCTACATGCAAGACTACAGACACAGTAGAGTTTGAAGGCGAGACTTACCCAGTGGTAAAGGTTGAAATTTCAAGCACCTCTCACCCGTTCTACACAGGTAAGAGCAAGCTTGTCGACACAGCCGGTCGTGTGGACCGCTTCATGAACCGTTACGGTAAGTTGAAGAAGTAATACTCGACATACAATTACACACGGTATAAAGCATTAAGAAAAGTGCGGTCGAACGTAGTTGCATATGCGTTCCGCCGCACTTTTTTTGACCTCTACCCTTTCATATTTGTTCAGGATGATCACCATCAAACATTATCGTCTCGTAGCCCTTGCGCTGTTGTCCCTGACCCTGACCTGCTTCTCTTGTCAGGAAGACGACAACCTGCCCGGCAAGAAGCCCGGCACCGAGACGGGCGCAAACGTCAACCGCAACGCCACCAACGTCAACGCCATCTATGGCCACTATGAGTTTCCACACCTCAAAACCGACGGCAACAACCTCGTCTTGGTGCACAGCGTGGACAACTACGGCGTCAACTTCGCCGTGGAATGGGACTGCGACAAGAAGGCGCAACGCTGGACCTGCTACCAGATGAACGCCTTCACCAGCCGCAAGAACTGGGCACGCGACAATTGGAAAAACACCATCTGGCATGGCGGTCCCTTCCAGGAAGACCCCGACCTGCCCGCGCAATACCGCACCACACTTGCCGACTATCGCGGCTCGGGCTACGACCGCGGCCACATCTGTCCCTCGGCCGACCGCCTCTACTCGAAGGACGTCAATGAGCAGACCTACTATCTGAGCAACATGCAACCACAGCTCAACAAGTTCAATACGGGCGTGTGGCTGACCATGGAAAACACGCTCCGCAACAAGTGGAACACCAGCACCTACCGCGACGTGCTCTATGTCTGCAAGGGTGGCACCATCGACAAGACGAGCCAGATCGCCGGCTACACGCAAGGCAGCCACCTCATCGTGCCAAAGTATTTCTTCGTGGCCATTCTCGCTGTGAAAGACGGCCAGTATCACGCCCTCGGCTTGTGGTTTGAGCATAAGAACAACACCGACACCAACCTCCGTCCCTACGCCGTCACCATCGACCGCTTGGAGCAACTCACGGGCATCGACTTCTTCTGCAACCTGCCCGACGACACGGAGAACACTGTCGAGTCGAAGCTCGACCTCTCATGGTGGGGAATCTAAAAAGAGGCTCGTTTCACTCCCACAACGTCCTATGAGGAGACAAACGACAGGGGACAAGCACCCATAACGGATGCTTGCCCCCTGTCGTTTGTTTTTGTTTCAAAGTGCCAGCCGCCTCATCCCTTCCCTATCGGGACGAGACTGGATGGATCGCTCAACGCATCACGAGCTTCAGCTTCACCACTTTAGGCTTGTCGGTAGCGGGCTGTGCGCTCTTGGCACCATTGTCGCCATTGTATCGGTTGAACCAGAAGTCGTCGACCTCAGCACCGTCTGCTGACCAGAGGTAACCTGTAAACGTGCGGTCGTCGAGGTTCAGGTCATCATAGGCGATCGTCATCACATAGTCGCTGATGGTGCCATCGCTGTGCTGCTCCTTGTAGGTCAGGTAGATCGTGCCCTCGTTGGGATCGATATACCAGGTGAAGTTGCGCGTGAAGGGTTCCACGGCGATGTGCTGCTTGCCCTCGGCATCATAGGTGATCTCGTAGTCATACTGCGTGCCCGTGCCACTGATGCTCTTGCTGTTGTATTGCTTAAACTCGATGTCGGTGCTGTAGAGGATGCTGTCCACTGCCACGCCAGCCGTGTCGATCTCGTAGGCCATCAGTTCGCCGCGCCATTGTCCGGCCAGCGTCTGCGCCATGTTGACGCAGAAGTCTTGGTCGTCGCCACTGCTGGGCCGGTCGTCGCCACGGTAGTTGCCACCATAATTATAATTATGATACCAGTCGGGATCCCATTCCTCACAGCTTGTCAACATCATGGGCAGAGCCAGCAACAGCAGGGCCCACATCATCTTCATTGTTTTCATATTGCGTTTCATGCTTTAGTTCCCTTTCTTGTTTTTTCTCACTCCGATTGCTTGCCAGTCCTGAAGATGCGCACAGGGCGTCCGTCCTGGGCAGTGCCGCAGGTGGCAGAGGCTGACTTCGCCATCGCAGGCTTGGCGTAGTAGTCATCCCAGTAGCCGTAGCCATAACCGTAGTCGTTCCAGTTGGGCGACGACACGTGTGTCATCTGGAAGTCGACCACCGAGTTGCCGTAGAGGATACTGCCGTCGAAGTAGTTGTCATCGAGGCGATAGTTGGCAATCTCCACATACGAGTCTTCCTCCAACAGGTGGATGCGGATCACGCCGTTGCTCACCTTCCACTCCGTGTGGTTGGCCACATAGCGCCAGGGAGCGTCGCCAGCATAGTGGTCGATCCAGTAGCCCTTGCCCGAGCTGTAGCGATAGGGGTTGCGCAGGAAGCAGAGTTCCGTGTAAGTGGCGTCATAGGTGTATCCGTCGTAGACAGAGCTGACATACATGTTGCCCCGCCATGTGCCTTCGAGGGTATAAGCGATGCCCGCATCTTCGTCGCACGAGGTGAGCGAGAGGGCCATCAGGGCCACAAGGGCCATCGTCATTAGGGTAGAAATCTTTTTCATAATCGTCGCGTTTTGGATGTTTTTACTTTTCTATGCTGCAAAAATAAACATTCTTCTCCGCCCCTGCAAGCATTATCTTCCTATTCTTCAGGGGGAAATCCCTATCCCGTGGTGGGGAAACGCGTTCATGCCGCCTTGTGCGCGCCAGCGACAACACCAACGACATCCATAAATATCATTAATTCTTGAAAAAACCATCGCCGCAAAAACACGTTTCTCCTCCTATTTTCGTATTTTTGCATACAAATTAAACAACATAACAAACCAAAGAAACAAAAAAATGAGAACTGTTTACGAGTTTTCGGTCAAAGACCGCAAAGGTGGCAACGTTTCACTCAAGGAATATTCCAATGAGGTGCTCCTCATTGTCAACACAGCCACGAAGTGCGGTTTCACCCCCACTTACTCAGAGTTGGAGGCACTCTATGAGAAATACCACTCACAAGGCTTCGAGATCCTCGATTTCCCCTGCAACCAGTTTGGCCAGCAGGCACCGGGCACCGACGAAAAGATCCATGAGTTCTGCAAGCTCACCTATGGCACCGAATTCCCACGGTTCAAGAAGGTCAAGGTCAATGGCCCCGACGCCGATCCCCTGTTCAAGTTCCTCAAGGAGCAGAAGGGCTTTGCCGGCTTCGACATGAGTCATGAGATTGCCCCCGTGCTGGTGGACCTGCTCGACAAGGCCGATCCCAACTGGCGCGAGACGCCCGACATCAAGTGGAACTTCACCAAGTTCCTCGTCAACAAGAAGGGCCAGGTCGTGAAGCGCTATGAGCCCACAGAGAAGATTGAGAACATCGCCAAGGACATCGAAGAGCTCCTGGCCTAACCATCACCCATCAAACCATCAAGACATGGAACACACCAAGTGTCTCATCATCGGTAGCGGCCCCGCCGGATACACGGCAGCCATCTATGCCGGACGAGCCAACCTCAGCCCCATCGAGTATTGCGGCATCCAGACGGGTGGACAGCTCACCCAGACCACCATCGTGGAGAACTTCCCCGGCTATCCCGAAGGCGTCGACGCCAACCAGATGATGATGGAGATCCGTCAGCAAGCCGAGCGTTTCGGTGCCGACATCCGCGACGGCATCATCACCGACGTGGACCTCACGAAGCGTCCCTACGTGGTCACCACCGATCGTGGCGACCAGGTGGAAGCCGACACGATCATCATCGCCACGGGCGCCTCAGCCAAATACCTGGGACTGGCTGATGAGAAGAAATACAACGGTCAGGGCGTCTCAGCCTGTGCCACCTGCGACGGATTCTTCTATCGCAAGAAGGTCGTGGCCGTCGTGGGCGGTGGCGACACAGCCTGCGAGGAAGCCACCTATCTGGCCGGATTGTGCGCGAAGGTCTACATGATCGTGCGCAAGCCCTACCTGCGCGCCTCCGACATCATGCGCAAGCGCGTGGAGGACAATCCGAAAATCGAGATTCTCTACGAGACCAACACCGTGGGACTCTATGGCGACAACGGCGTGGAGGGAGCCCATGTGGTGTGGCGCAAGGGTGAGGCCGACGAGAAGCAATACGACCTGCCCATCGACGGATTCTTCCTGGCCATCGGCCACAAGCCCAACACCGACATCTTCCGCGGCAAGCTCGACATGGACGAGGTGGGCTACATCAAGACAGAGGGTGCCTCACCTCGCACCAGCGTGGCAGGTGTCTTCGCGGCAGGCGACTGCGCCGACCCGTCCTACCGACAGGCCATCGTGGCCGCCGGGTCGGGTTGCAAGGCAGCCCTGGAGGCAGAGTGGTTCCTCAATCGGTAACCCTCTCGGTCAGCGGGTCTTGACCCACTGGCTCATCCACAACCCCACAAAGGTCAGCGCACCGTTGAGCATCAGCAGCTCATAGCCAAACTGATAGCCAGTGGTGCGGCTCACGACATCATTGAGCACATAACATAACACAGGAGAGGCAACAGCGACATAGGGAACCACCCGGTCGTTGGCGCCTCTTTTCGTGAGCAGCCCATAGGCGAAGAGGCCCAACAGCGGGCCGTAGGTGTAAGAACAAAGGATGTAGATGGCGTCGATGACGCTGGTGGAGTTGATGGCGCGGAAGGCCAGGATAAACAAGATGAAGACTACCGCCATGCCCACGTGGGCTCGCTTGCGGAGTCGCTCATCGTCCTTGCGCCCACAGATGTCGACGCAGTAGCTGGTGGTGAGCGATGTCAGCGCCGAGTCGGCACTGCTGAACGAGGCAGCCACGATGCCCACCGTGAAGAGCACCACCACGGCCGATCCCAACCGCCCTGTGGCGGCAAAAAGGGGCAACAGCTCGTCGCCCGACTGGGGCAGCGCCACACCCTGGCGCTCAGCCAGGAGCAACAGCAACACGCCCAGGCACATGAACAACAGGTTGGCCGGCACAAAGGCGAAGCCATAGGTGCACATGTCTTTCTGCGCCTCGCGCAGGGTCTTGCACGTCAGGTTCTTCTGCATCATGTCTTGGTCGAGGCCCGTCATCACGATCACGATGAACACACCACTGAGAAACTGTTTCCAGAAATTCTGCTTCGACACCCAGTCGTCCATCACAAACATGCGCGAATGACTGTCGGCGGCCACAGCCGAGAGCGCCTCGGGCACCGTCATGCCCAGGGCGCCCACCACGTGAACGATGATAAGCACGAGGGCGCCAAACATACACGTGGTCTGGAAGGTGTCGGTCCAGACCAGCGTCTTCACGCCTCCCCGGCGGGTGTAGAGCCAGATGAGCGCCACCATGACGACCACCGTCAGCGGGAAGGGCACGCCCCAACCGTCGAGCACGAAGCGCTGCAGGATGATGCACACCACATAAAAGCGCACGGCGGCACCCGTCATCTTCGACACGAGGAAGAACCAAGCGCCCGTCTTGTAGGACCGACGGCCCAGCCGCTGGCCCAGGTAGGTGTAGATGGTGGTGAGGTTCAACTTGTAGTAGACGGGCAACAGCAGGAACGCCACGGCAAAATATCCCAAGATGAAGCCCAGGCACGTTTGCAGGTAGGTCATCTGCGTCTTCATCACCATGCCGGGCACCGACACGAAGGTGACGCCCGAGATGGAGGCACCCACCATGCCAAAGGCCACCATGTACCAAGGCGACCGGCGGTTGGCCCGATAGAAGGTGTCGTTGCTCGAGCGGCGTGCGGTGAACCGGCTGACCACGAACAACGCGCAGAAATAGACGATAACCGTCAGAAGAATGTCCATAACGATAGGTGATTAAAAGAGGCCCTGTGGCTACCATAGCCACAGGGCCTCCGTTTTTATTGTTGTTTTTCCATTTGGCGGAGCACAGCCACGGCATCGGCCACCGAAGGCACGTCTTTCACCTGGATGAGGCGATGACCATGCGTGTCGCGGAACTGGCAACGGCGGGGATTGGCCATGACATAGTGGATGATGCGGCCAAAGGCCTTGCTTTGGTAGAACGGGCTGTCTTGCTGTGAGACAAACTGGAGGTTCATCAATCCGTGGCGCAACACAATCTTCTCGCACCCCAAGCGCTTGCCCACACGGCGGAGCGTCACCACCTGCATCAGTTCCTCACCCTCATGGGGCACAGGGCCGAAGCGGTCTTCCAGTCGCTTGCGGTAGGCCTCGAGGGCCTCGTCGCGATCGATGTTGTCAAGCTCGCGATACAGCAACATGCGCTCAGCGCTTCCCGGCACATAGGTCTCTGGGAAATACATCTGCAGGTCGCTGTCGACCGCACAATCCTCCACAAACTCCGAGCCCGACACCTCCTTGCCCTGGGCGATGTCTTGCGCGTAGAGGTCCGAGAACTCATCGTTCTTCAGTTCCGTCACGGCCTGGTTGAGGATCTTCTGGTAGGTCTCATACCCCAGGTCCTCCATAAATCCGCTCTGCTCCGCGCCCAGCAGGTTGCCGGCCCCTCGGATGTCGAGATCTTGCATGGCCAGGTTGAAGCCACTGCCCAACTCCGAGAAGGTCTCCAGGGCCTCCAGGCGTCGGCGGGCCTCAGGCGTGAGCACGCTGCGTGGCGGCGCCATGAGATAGCAGAACGCCTTGCGATTGCTTCGTCCCACACGGCCGCGCATCTGGTGCAGGTCGGAGAGTCCGAAGTGATGCGCATCGTTGATGATGATGGTGTTGGCGTTGGAGATGTCGATGCCGTTCTCCACGATGGTGGTGGAGAGCAGCACGTCGTAGTCGTAGTTGATAAAGCCCATGATGATCTCCTCCAACTTCTCCGGAGGCATCTGCCCGTGGCCGATGGCCACACGGGCGTCGGGCACATACTTGTGGATCACCTCAGCGATATGGGTCAGGCCGGCGATGCGGTCGCTGACGAAGTAGACCTGTCCGTTGCGGCTCATCTCGAAGTTGATGGCGTCGGCGATGACGCTTCCCTCGAAGGTGCATATCTCGGTGTGGATGGGATAACGGTTGGGTGGCGGCGTGCGGATGATGCTCATGTCGCGAGCGCCCATGAGCGAGAACTGCAGGGTGCGGGGGATGGGTGTGGCCGACATGGTGAGGGTGTCGATATTGGTCTTCAACTTGCGAAGTTTCTCCTTGGTCGACACGCCAAACTTCTGTTCCTCGTCGATGATGAGCAGTCCCAGGTCATGCCATTTCACACTCTTTCCCAAGAGTTTGTGCGTGCCTACGACGATGTCCACCTTGCCTGTCTCCAGGTCGGCCAACACCTGCTTGGTCTGCTTGGCCGACCGGGCGCGCGAGAGGTAGTCGACCCTGACGGGGAAGTCCTTCAGGCGCGACCGGAACGTCTGGTAGTGCTGATAAGCCAGCACCGTGGTGGGCACCAAGACCGCCACCTGCTTGGAGTCGCAGGCAGCCTTAAACGCGGCGCGCACCGCTATCTCTGTCTTTCCGAAGCCCACATCGCCACACACCAGTCGGTCCATAGGCTGGGCGCGTTCCATGTCGGCCTTCACCTCTTGCGTGGTGCGGAGCTGGTCGGGCGTGTCCTCATAGAGGAAGCTGGCCTCGAGCTCGTGCTGCATGAAGTTATCGGGCGAGAAGGCATAGCCCTTCTCATGGCGCCGCTTGGCATAGAGGCGGATGAGATCGCGGGCGATGTCCTTGATCTTCTTCTTGGTCTTCTCCTTCAGGCGCTCCCAGGCGCCGGTGCCGAGGGTGCTCAGGCGGGGCGGTTCGCCCGTGTCGCTGCGCCGATACTTCGAAATCTTATAGAGCGAGTGAATGGACACATCCACCTTGTCGTTGTTCTGGTAGATGATACGGATGACCTCCTGGTAGGTGCCGTCGGGCGTGGGCACGCGCACCAAACCGCCAAACTTGCCGATGCCGAGATCCACATGCACGATGTAGTCGCCGGGCTCCATCTCCTGGAGTTCCTTCATTGTGAGGGCCATCTTGCCCGCCCGCGCACTGTCAGACTTGAGGTTGTACTTGTGGAAACGGTCGAAGATCTGGTGGTCGGTGAAGAAACAGGCGTGCAGGTCGTTGTCGGCAAAGCCCTCGTGCACCGTCTTGTCGACGGGCGTGAACGTGATGCGTGAGCGCTGGGCGTTGGCGGCAGAGCGTTCCTGGTCGGCTCCTGTCTCGTCGAAGATGTCCTTCAGTCGTTCCTGCTGCTTCACGCTGTCGGCCAGGATGTAGATCTTGTAGCCCTGGAGCAGATAGTCCTCGAGGGCCTGTCGGAGCAGGTCAAAGTTCTTGTGGAATAAGGGTTGGGGTGTGGTGTGAAAGCTGATGTGCACACTTTCACGGTTGGCCATGAGGGCCTTGCCGTCTGATGACGATGGCTTGTCGGTCACCGACGAACCGAAAAAGACGTGTTGGAAACGGTCGGCATCGCGCATGAGGCAGGCCGACGTGCAGAGGGTCATGTCGCGAGTCATGTCGCGCCGTATCTGCTCTTGCTCCATCTCGGTGGCCCCTTCGAGGCGTTCGGTGAGCGCTTGCGAGGAGAAGCCCTCGTTGTAGATGCGTTCCACGGTGTCGCGCACGAAGGCCAAGTCTTTCAGCGCCAGCACGGCATCGTCGGGCAGAAACTCCAGGAAGGGCACCTTCTCGGTGGTTGTCGAGGCCAGCTCGGGCACGATCTCTATCTCGGTCTTGCGGTCTTTCGACAACTGGTCTTCCACGGTGAACGTGCGGATGGTGTCCACCTCGTCGCCAAAGAAATCGATGCGGAAGGGCAGTTCACTGGAGAAGGAATAGATGTCGAGGATGCTGCCACGCACGGCAAACTGACCGGGCTCATAGACATAGTCGACCTCCTTGAAACCCAGGTCGCGCAGGCGGTGCTCGAGGTCGGTGATGTCGATGGTCTGGCCGGTCTTCAGCGACACGCGTCGCTCATCGAGGTGGGTCTGCGACACCACCAGTTCGGCCAAGGCCTCGGGGTATGTCACGATGAACAGCGGACGGCGGTCTTCCGTCGCCCCGCCTGCTGCTGTGGCGGTGTGGGCGGCCACCTTGGCCAGCACCTCCGTGCGCAGGATGCCGTTGGCGGCGTCACGCTGGCCATATTTCACGGCCCTGCGATAACTCGAAGGGAAGAACAGGGGTTCGTAGGGTTGCGTGGGGACAGGGGCGGAAGGCTCCGCGGGGGTGGCCGACTGGCCGTTGAGGTCATTGTAGAAATAACCGGCCTCATCGGCATCGGACAACACAAACACCACGTCGCGACGCAAGCGCTGGGCCACTGCACCAAAAAGCATGGGGGCGGCAGAGGCCAATAGCCCCCGCAGGAAAACGTCTCTCACCGATTTGTCTTCCAGCGAATGGAGCATGGCACCTGCCTGGGGCAAGGTGCCATAGAGTTTCTGAATGTCGTTTAAGTTCAATGCTTTATCTTTGGATAGTTGCGGAACCAACCGTCAAGCCTCAGCCTCATGACGCCGAAGAGCGCCTCACTGAAGATGCCTCCGCTCATCTTGCTGGTGCCTTCCTTGCGGTTGACAAAGACCACCGACACCTCCTTGATCTTGAAACCGATGCGATAGGCGGTGTATTTCATCTCGATCTGGAAGGCATAGCCCTTGAAACGGATCTTGTCGAGTTCGATGGTCTCGAGCACACGGCGACGGTAGCACACGAATCCGGCCGTGGTGTCGTGCACGTCGATGCCTGTGACGAAGCGCACATACTTCGAGGCGAAATAGCTCATCAGCACGCGGCCCATCGGCCAGTTGACCACATTCACGCCCGTGATGTAGCGCGATCCCACCGCCACGTCGGCTCCCTCGTCGTGACAGGCAGCGTAGAGGCGTGGCAGGTCATGCGGATTGTGGCTGAAGTCGGCGTCCATCTCGAAGACATACTCATACTGGCGCTCCAAAGCCCACTGAAATCCTGTGATGTAAGCGGTGCCGAGTCCTTGCTTGCCCGAGCGCTCCACGAGGAACAGGCGGTCGGCAAACTCATCGCGCATCAACCGTTTCACGATGTCGGCGGTGCCGTCAGGACTGCCGTCGTCGATGACCAGGATATGGAAGCACTTATCCAACGAGAACACCGCACGGATGATTTTCTCCATGTTCTCCTTCTCGTTGTATGTGGGAATGATAACTATCGAATCACTTTCATGCATAGCTAATAGTAGGTTTATAAGTGAACGTGCCTTTCAGCAGGCACACCTTTTCTTGCAAAATTATAAAATAATGGATGAAGTGCCAAATCTTTTCAACACAAAATAGGCGTTATCTCAAGAAATCTCTGGCACACCCTGTTTTCCGTTCCGACAGGGTCTGCCATCACCGTCGAAGCGCCACGACCTCACTGGTCGGTGTTCTCCACATAGCCTTGGTACTCGGGCACCAAGCCGTCCATGATGGCCTGGTAGCTGGCCGCCTCCATCTCCTTCTCAAACTCGCGTCCCTTGCCTTTCTGCTCGATGGGCTTGTGGATGGTGAGCGTGAGGGGGTGCCAGGTCACCCAATGCCAGTCGCGCATGCGGGGCATGACATCGAAGGAGCCATTGATGGTCAGCGGACAGACGGGCAACTGCAACTCGTCGGCGAGCATGAACGCGCCACGGCGAAACTTGCCCATGTGGCCCGTAAACGTGCGGGCGCCCTCGGGGAAGACCACCAGCGACATGCCGTCGCGCAACACCTCGCGCGCCTCATCATAGGTGGCCTTGATCTTCGACACGCCACTGCGGTCCACAAAGATGTGGTGGGCATAGGCGCAAGCCACACCCACCAGGGGCACCTTGCGCAGTGACCGCTTCATCATCCACTTGAAGTTGCGGTTGAGGAAGCCGTAAATCAGGAAGATGTCGAACGCTCCCTGATGATTGGCCACGAAGACATACGACTGTCCCTCGCGCAGGTTCTCGCGGCCTTCCACCTTGACAGGCAGGAACAACAGGCGCACCACGAGGCGCGACCAATACTTGCCGGGGTAATAACCCCAGAAATGCCCGTTGCCCACGAGGCATCCGACCACGGTTGTCAGGGCCGTAACAATGGATGCCAACAAGAAGAGGGGCAGAACGACACACAGCTGATAAAGACGATAAATGAACTTCATTTTCGGGTTTTATGTAAGGTTATCACTACTATTTCGGGTGAGAGGCCGAAGCGGAAGGGCACCAAACCGCCCAGTCCCGACGACACGAGGAGCTGACTGCGGCCTTGCTCGTAATGGCCGTAGTCCTCGGCATAGGACAGGCGTGTGGGCCGCCAGCCAAGGATGGACATCTGGCCGCCATGGGTGTGGCCGCTGAGCGTGAGGGCCACGCGCCCTGTGGGCACGATGGTCTCGTCCCAGGCCGCCGGGTTGTGTTGCAACAGGATGGTGAAGGCATGCTCCCCCACTCCCTGCATGGTCTTCTGGAAGTTGGCGCTGTCGGGGTCGCCATAGTTCTGTTCGCCGGCGATGACGATGGAGTCTTGGCCACGGCGAATGGCGACATGCTCATTGAGCAGCAGGCGCCAACCACATTGTCGTTCACGGGCGATGGTCTCCGCCCGGTTGGCCGCCTCTTTCTCCGGGCTCTCATGCACGTATTTGCTATAGTCATGATTGCCCAACACCGAGACGACGCCGTCGCGAGCCTTGAGCGAGGACAACAATCCCTGCGTGCGCCCGATCTCCTGCGGACGGATGTTTTGCAGGTCGCCGGTGAAGGCGATGAGGTCGGCATGCTGGGCGTTGATGCTGTCGATGTCGCGCCCGAGCAAACCGATGTCGCGCGTCTCCAGCGTGCCCACATGGGCATCGGTGAAGTGGACGATGCGGTAACCGTCGAAGGCGGAGGGCAGGTCGTCGAAATAGAGGTCGACACGCTTCACCTCAAACTTGTCGAAGCCGATCATGAAGCCATAGACCGTCACATACCAGTTGCACACAATGAGCACCAGTGCCAGCGCATTGCCCCAGTTGTGGTGCCCCCCACACAGGCGGCAACACAGGTAGCCGAAACCCGAGCAGATCATGAACAGGGCCTTGGGCACGACGATCAGGCCCATGAGAATCATGTAGACGTTGACCCACGTCAGGTCGTTGGGCACGAAATTGCGGATCGTGGCCAGGGCCACGGAGTAGACCAGCATCACCACTCCTGGCGCCCACCACAGCGCACGCTGCCACCAGCCATAACCGCGGCGGTGGCGCCAGTGGTGCCAATCGATGTAGAGATCGGGCAACACGATGGCCAAGATGATGGGTATGATGAGACGTGCTATCATATGAGATGGTGGGTATGGGTGTGTGTCATTTCAGCAGACTGGCGCCCAGGAAGCGGCGCATCAGTTCGACGGGGACGCCCCGGCGCCGCGCATAGTCGCGCAACTGGTCCTCGCCAATCTTTCCCAAGTCGAAGTAGCGGGCCTGGGGATGGGCAAACATGAAGCCCGACACCGACGCATGGGGTTGCATCATGCCGGCCTCGGTGAGGCGGATGCCTATCTGCTTCATGCCGATGAGGTCTGAGAGCAGGAAGTTGATGCTGGTGTCGGGCAGTGAGGGGTAGCCCACGGCAGGACGTATGCCCTGGTAGCGCTCGGCATGGATGTCGCTCATCGACAGGTGCTCGTCGGGCGCATAGCCCCAATAGTGGCGCCTCACCTGGAGGTGCATCAGCTCGGCAGTGGCCTCAGCCAGCCTGTCAGAGAGCACCTGCGTGAGCATGCGCTGGTAGACATCGTCGTGCCCCTCGTGCTCCATGCTGGGCTCCACGGTAGTGGCGAAGGCCCCCACCCTGTCGGCAATGCCCGACGACAGCGGCCGGACGAAATCGGCCAGGCACAACGTGGGCTGCCCTGGTGCCGCAGGACGCTGCTGGCGCAACATAGGGATGCGGGTGCCGCCCATGATCAGGTCGTCGCCATCGCTGTTGGCCTCCATGACCTCAAACACGGCGAACGTGGTGTATCGTCCCTCCCAGCGGTCGAGCACGCGGTTGGCATCGTCCTGGAGGCGCGCCTGCTCCTCACGGGGCTTGCCGTTCATGCTCCACGCATGGAAGAAGTAGATCCAGTTGATATAAGGGCGCACCTCCTGGATGCTGTAGGTCAGTCTCATGCGCCTGCCTTTCCCTCCCCGTCCTCGGGGAGACGGAAGCGGATGGCTTCGCCATGATAATGGCTGTCGAAAGAGCCCTCGTTGAACACCAGGTGTCCGTTGCATAGGGTCTTGGCGACACGCCAGTCATAGTGTTGGCCCGTCATGGGGCTCCATCCACACTTGCTCTGTATGACGTCTTCGGTGACCGTCCATGGGTCGTGGGGCCTGACGATGACGATATCGGCCTTGTAGCCCGGGCGCAAGAAGCCGCGCCCGCTGACGCCGAACAGGCGTGCGGGGTTGTGGCTCATGAGCCTCACCATCTGTTCGAGGGTCAGCACGCCCTCGTCGACAAGCGACAGCATCGTCACCAGCGAGAACTGCAACATGGGCATGCCCGAGGCAGCCTTGGCGCAACCGCCCTGCTTGTCCTTCAACTGGTGGGGCGCATGATCGGTGCCGACGGTCGTGATGTGGCCGTCGGTGAGGGCCTGGCGGAGCGCCTCGCGGTCTTCGGGCCGCTTGACGGCGGGGTTGCACTTGATGAGCGCTCCCTTCTCCATATAGTCGAGATTGGTGAACCAAAGGTGGGCGATGACCGCCTCGGCGGTGATGAGGGGCAAAGTGTCGCTGGCCGTGTCACAGGCTGGCTCAAACAGCTGCAGTTCCTTGGCGGTGGTGACATGGGCCACATGGAGACGGGTGCCAAACTGCCGTGCGAGGTTGACAGCGAGTGCCGAACTCTCATAGCAGGCCTCCTCCGAGCGGATGAGCGGATGCAGCATGATGGGTGGGTCGTCGCCATAGGCTTCCCGCATGCGCTTCATGTTCTGGTCGATGATCGTCGAGTCCTCGCAATGGCTCATCAGCGGGAGGCCGAGTGCGGCACAGGTCTTGAAGACATCGATGAGCGACCCGAGTCGGTCCACCAGCATGTTGCCTGTGGATGCGCCCATGAACAGCTTGATGCCTGGCAGGCGTGTCTTGTCGAGCTGCGCGAAGGTAGCGGCATTGTCGTTGGTCGCCCCATAGAAGAAGGCATAGTTGACATGGCTCTCCTCGCGTCCGCGCCGCATCTTGTCGTCCCACGCCTCAAGGGTGGTGGTCTGCGGTTTGGTGTTGGGCATGTCGAAGAACGACGTGACGCCACCATAGGCTGCGGCGCGCGACTCACTGTCGATGTCGGCCTTGGCGGTCAGTCCGGGCTCGCGAAAGTGGACGTGGCTGTCGATAACTCCCGGCAACACGAAGCACCCCGTGGCATCCACTCGGTTGTCGAAGATGTCACGGGGTGTCTCTTTTCCTTTCACGATCTCGGCGATGCGATCGTCCTCAATGATCACTGAGCCTTCAAAAGTCTCGCCTTCATTGACGATCTGTCCTCCCTCAATGATTGTTCTCATCGTCTGAAATGGGTTTATGCGAACCTCGCCGGCGGTGTGTCCCGGGCGTGCGCGGCACGCCACGGCGCATGGCCGTCGAGGATCATCCAAAAAAAATGATTATTCTGCCTGTGCGGGCTCGCCACCCGGCTGCCCCTGCGGAGCGGCCATCTGTGCGGGCGTGGGTCCGTCTTGCGGGGGCGCCACCTGCTGGGCGGGCGCCTGTGCGGGCACGTCCTTCATGCCGTTCATGATGTTTTGGTTCTCCTGTGCGGCGCGGTAATACTCCTTCACCTGGGGGTTGTTCTTGAACTTGTCGGTGGCCTTGCTCATGATGTCCTCGATCCAGGCGTCGAGCATGGGCACCTCATAGCGGTTGACACAGGTGTTGATAAACACATAGGGGCCCAGCACATTGTCGAAGTTCTCGGTGACAAAGGAGGTCACGAGCTTGTCCATCTTGGCGTTGATCTCATCGTTCTCGCGCGCCAGGCGGGCGTTGACGACGTTCATGTCGCTGCCGTTCATGATGGCCTGGTCGTGCTTGTGCACGAGTTCCATGCTCTGGTTGGTGAGTTGCGTGAACTTGCTCCTGAAGGCCGACAGCGCATCGTTGAGCGGCGTGCCGGTGACGCTCTCTTGCATGTTGTCGATCTTGACCTGGATGTCGCCACTCTCGAGCACCACGGGCAGGCCGCTGTTCTCATTGAGGTAGATGGTGGCGACACGCACAGAGTCGATGGACCCTTCAAACTGGAATTGTCCATGCACCACGTCGCAGGAGTCGAGGTTCTTCAGCGTTGTGTCCTTGAACACTTTCAAGTACAGTTTCTGCCCGTCGAGCGTTGACACGTTCGTCGTGCCCGTGATGTCGAAGGTGTTGGCACAAGAGGTGAGAGCCAATATGCTGGCTATCGCATACAAGAGTTTATTCATAAAACGATCTGTTCAAGCAACACAAAGATAATATGTATTTGCGAGGTGCGAAAATAAATTTATGCAATTTAAATGTATCACCTATTCTTTTATGTTTTTTTTGGAAAGTTCGTGGTCGAGCCTGTGCATGGTGTAGACCTCCACGACGGCAGCAATGAGCAACACGACCACCCACTTGTTATAGACATAATTAAAATAGGTGAAGACATCGGAGAACAACGGCCTGAAGAATCCCCAGGCCGTGTCGACCATCAGGATGCCGGCCACGACAAAGAGCACGTCGGCCAGGCTCTGGATGTGCTTGAGGCGCTTGATGGTGAGCGCCGTGCCGTCGTAGGTCTGCATCATCTGCATGACGGAGAAGAGGACGGTGCCCAGGAGGAACACCCAACAGACGGCTTGCTGCTGCCACATGAAGGCGAAGCAACCTGCGCCGATGACCATCAGCGCGCCGCCGAGCATGAAAAGAATGGTTTGGATTTTACTGAGCTGTTTCATCGTAGTCGCTGTTATCTGGCTGGCCGTCGGCATCCGCCTGGCGGTCGGTGCTGAGCACGAAGATGTCTTCGTCGTCGGCCTTCATGAAGTATCGCTCACGCGCAATCTTCTCGATGGCCTTGGGGTTGCGCTGCACGGCGCGCAACTGCCTGACGATGGTCTCGTTCTTCTGGTTGTAAGCCTTGATCTCGTCCTTCAACTCGCTGATCTGCAGGTCATACTTGAAACGGCGCAACAGGCTGTTCTCGTCGATAAAGCCGACAACAGCCACACCCACTACAATCGTGATGATGTATTTGTAGCGGGACAGGAGACTCAAAACGACGTTGATCTTGGTGCTCATTCTCTTTGCTGTAAGTTGTTGCAAAGTTAATGCAAATCAATGAAAAAAGCAAAAGAAATCATGTTTTTTGTTTTGCCCTTCCTGCAAATTACACTAACTTTGCAAAGACAAACCACCAGACTACACATGACTGACAACTACATTGTTTCGGCCCGCAAGTACCGCCCGATGACGTTCTCGTCGGTGGTGGGACAAGACGCCCTGACCACCACACTGAAGAACGCCGTGAAGAGCGGCAAGCTGGCCCACGCATACCTGTTCTGCGGCCCGCGAGGTGTCGGCAAGACCACTTGCGCACGCATCTTCGCCAAGGCCATCAACTGCTCGTCGCCCTCGGCCGACGGCGAGGCATGCAACGAGTGTGAGAACTGCAAGGCCTTCAACGAGGGACGCTCGATGAACATCTTTGAGCTCGACGCCGCCAGCAACAACTCGGTGGAGAACATCAAGACGCTGATGGAGCAGACGCTCATCCCGCCCCAGGTGGGCAAATACAAGGTGTTTATCATCGATGAGGTGCACATGCTCTCGCAAGCGGCCTTCAACGCCTTCCTGAAGACCCTGGAAGAGCCGCCACAGCACGTCATCTTCATCCTGGCCACCACGGAGAAACACAAGATCCTGCCCACCATCCTCTCACGCTGCCAGATCTATGACTTTGAGCGCATGACGGTGCCCAAGATCATCGACCACCTGAAGATGGTGGCCTCCAGGGAGGGCATCACCTATGAGGAGGAGGCGCTCAACGTCATCGCCGAGAAGGCCGATGGCGGCATGCGCGACGCCCTGTCGATCTTCGACCAGGTGAGCAGCTTCTGCCAGGGACACATCACCTACGACAAGGTGATCGAGGACCTCAACGTGCTCGACGCCGACAACTACTTCCGCATCATCGACCTGTCGCTCGACAACAAGGTGAGCGACATCATGGTGCTGCTCAACAACATCATCGCGAAGGGCTTCGACGGCGGCAACCTCATCAACGGCCTGGCTGCCCACGTGCGTAACGTGATGATGGCGCGCGACGCCCAGACGCTGCCCCTGCTGGAGACCAGCGACAGCCAGCGACAGCGCTACCAGGAACAGGCCAAAAAGTGTCCGCTGCCCTTCCTCTACAAGGCCCTGCGCATCATGAACGAGTGTGACGTGAACTATCGGCAGAGCAGCAACAAGCGCCTGCTGGTGGAACTGACGCTCATCCGTGTGGCACAGATCACGCAGCCCGACGACGAAGACGCGGCGGGTGCGGGGCGTAGCCCTAAGCGTCTGAAATCCCTGTTCAAGAACATCATGACATCCCAACCCAAAACGGCAGTGCAGGTGGCCGGGGCTGGGAAGACCCTCGCACGGGCGGCCCGCCAGACGGCCGCTCCCTCTCAACATGTGCCCCAAACGCAACCCGTGGCCAACGAGACGCCACAGGCTCCCACCGCCACACCGACAAGGCTCGCAGGACCGATGGGCACCATGCGCTTCAACATCAAGGGACCGGGCAACATCACCTTCAATGACCTGCGGAGCAAACCCAAGCAACCCGACTATCTCAAGGCGGCCATGCCCGACGACGACAGGGCGGCCCAGGAGCCCCAGAAGGGCAAGGCCTTCACCGAGGAGGAACTCATCATGGAGTGGACGCTGATGTGCAACCGCATGCCCCAACAGCTGGTGGGACTGGCGGCCCGACTGAAGAACATCACGCCACACATCACCACCTACCCCAACATCGAGGCGGCCATCGACAACGAGATCTTGCTGCAACAGGTGAACGAGATACGGGGCAACATACGCGCCACCATGCGCAAGACGCTCCACAACAACAACATCGAACTGACCTTGCGCCTGGCCGAGGCGTCGGAGATGAAGCGGGCCTACACCAAGCGTGAGCTCTTCGACCACCTCAGGCAGACCAACCCGGCCATCGAGAAACTACGGGCCGCACTGGGACTGGAACTGGCCTAAGCCACGACCGCTCCATCGCCCTACCCCACAACAAAACGAGACCGCCCCCGTGTCTTTCCACATCTTGGAAAGGCGCGGGGGCGGTCTTGTGTCTGGGGGGGATGGCGTGTCAGCCCTTCATGAACTTCCTGCCATGGGCGATGTTGATCCCATGGACTGGCTTCGCCACTCGCTTGCCGTCCACGGTATAGATGTCGGTGGCCTGTCGGCCGTCGGCCCTCACCGCGCCGATGGCCGTGAGCACGTTGTCGACATTCTCAGCGAAGGTGATGTTGCGGATGACCGACTGGCCTGTGGTCGATGTCAGGCCGAAGATGGTCTGGCCACTGGTGATGTCGGTCACGCCCAGGGTGGAGAGGTTGTCGGCGATGCCGCTCGCTGTCATGTCCCAGGCGATGACCTGGCAGGGGTCGCCGCCCACGGTCACCTCGCGTGCCACGGTGGGCTTCACCTGCGAACCCCGGTTGCAACCGTTGAGCCACCAGAGGTACGACGCTCCGTCGGCGAGACTCAGGTTTTGTCCCACGACGACGAGATACTTCTGTTGTGGCGTGATGGCATAGTCGGTGTGGCCATAGTCGAGCGTGAGACACACATTGTTGTTGCCCCTGCTGGCCACATGGATGGTGTTGTCGGTGCTGTCGTAGGTGATGCCCGAGGCTTGCAGGCGGCCTGCGTCGCCCGTGGTCCACTCCGACGCCACAAAACGATAGGGATTGGTCACCCCGGCATAGCCGCTCATGAGCCGGAGGTAATAGAGGCCGGGCATCAGCGTGCCCTCAGAGGCCGAGAGGCGCACCGTGAACTTCTTCTTGGCCTTGCCGTTGGCGCCCTTCGCCAGGGAGGCGGGGATGGGGAACTCCACGTTGAAGAACCCGTTGGTGGCGTCCTTGTAGGTCGTCGGGATGGTGATGTCGGCTATCTTCTCACCATCGACGAGCAGGGTGGCCTTGCGCTCGTGGTCGGCAGTGGTGAAGCGGCACATCACCGAGAGACTGTCGGTCTTGCCGGCGGTGTTGAAGAGGGAGAACTGCACATAGCCGCCAGCGCGGGCGTCGCGATAGTTCTCTCCGTTGTACATGCCTGTCGACGAGTCGTCGCTGTAGCGATACTCGTGGCCGGCCTCGCTCTGCTGCTCGCCCGTGGCCACGAAGTCGATGGTGCGGGCTTCGAGGGCCTTGCGGGCCTGCTCAGAGACGGCCATATCGCTGTGGGCATAGTTGTCGGCCGTCTGCTGGTACCAGTAGCACATGTAACGGGCGTGATGGATGGCATAGAAGGGCTTCAACGTCAACTTCGACCAGGCATAGCCTTCCGCATCGGTGCGCGAGGCGTCGACGGTGAACTCGAGCTTGGCGGGATCCTTGACCGACACGCGGGAGAGCACATCGGCACGATTGCCAATGAGCATCGGGGCGTCGACAAGGCTCTTGGCGAGCGCCATGCAACCGGGTGCGTGGTCCATGCGTCCCTCGCCGGCATACTCATTCTGAAGGGCCTCGACCGACAGTCCCGTGGTGTCGGCATCGGCCTGGTCGCAGGCTGTGGTCTGGGCGCCAAGGAGCACGGGGCCATAGGCGAAGGCGATATAGTCGGTGTAGTTGGGACAGGCCTCATAACGCAGGGTCATGGGCAGGGTGATGGTGACGACATCGCCAGCCTTCCACTGACGGCTGACGCGAGCATAGGAGGCGGTGCCCGGGGTCACGGCGACGGACTGTGGCTCGCCGTTGACCGTGATGGCATAACCGTCGGCGGCCCAGGCCGGATGGCGCACAGCGAGGGTGTAGCGGCCACCCTTGTCGATGGTGATCTGGGAGGTCTGGGCATAGGGATACCGGGTCTGCTGGGTCACGGCGAAGGTGCCATTGTCGAGCTTGCTGGCCGTGAAGAGGTTGACATAGAGCACGGAGTCGGCGTCGTGCGAATAGATGAAGTGGCCATACTTGCTGTGGTTCTCCATGCCTGTGCCCACGCAGCACCACATGCCCTTGTTGACCTGCGAATAGACGCGGTAGCCCTGGGGGCGCAGCGTGGTGAAATAGACATAGCCGCCCGTGGTGGGGTCTTGTGTCGAGAGGATGTGGTTGAGCATGGTGTACTCATAGAAGTCGGCATAGCGGGCGTCGTGGGTGCGGTCGGCCAGCAGCTCGGAGAGCTTGAGCATGTTGTTGGAGTTGCAACTCTCGGGTCCGTCGAGCTCGTCGATGTAGCGGTTGCTGTTGGCGGCGAGGAAATGCTCGCTGACGCTGTTGCCGCCGATGCACACGGTGCGGTTGCGTGCCACGTCGGTCCAGAAGTTCTCGGCGGCTCGGGCGTAGGCGCCCTGGGTCGCGTCGTCCTCATAGACGCGCTCAAAGCCGATGTACTTTGGCACCTGGGTGTTGGCGTGCTTGCCGTCGAGGAAGGTCTTGCTGACGGTCTGCATGCCGCTGACCATGGTCTTGTGACTGTACTTCTCGGCTGCCTCCAGGTATTTGGCGTCGCCGAAGAGGGTGTAGGCGTCGGCCAGCACCTCGTTCATGCCGCCATGCTCAGTGTCGAGCACCGACTGCATGGTGGCGTCGGACAGTTTGGCCACGACGTTGACGCTCCAGTCGCAGAGCTTGCGAAACATCGTGCGCGCCTCCTCGCTCCCGGCATAGAGATAGGCGTCGCGCAGGCCGGCGAGCACCTTGTGCTCACAATAGAAGGGCACCCAGCCGCGGTGGTTGCGGAAGGCGGAGATGTCGCCTGCGAACATCTTCTGCCAGTCGCCGTTGAGGGGCTGGCCGCCGAGGTATCCGTAGAGGCCGGTCTTGTCGTTGTCGAAGGCTTTCTGGCAGTCGTCGAGCACGGCGAGCATGTGGTCGAGACGGGCCTTGACCTGGGCCTTGGTGGCGGCGTCGTGACAGGCGGCATAGGCCAGGGCGAGGGCGGTGAGGTAGTGGCCGCCGACATGGCCCGAGAGGTCAAACGAGTCGTCGCCCCAGTTGGTGAAGATGGGGTGCTGCGTGGCCCAGCCTGCATAGGGGCCCGTGGTGAGGCCGGCCTGGCGGATGAAGGGCGTCAGCAGGCGGTCGGCGTCGTAGGCCAACAGGGTCTTGATGTTGAGGTCCATGGCGGTCTTGAAGGGACTGTCGAGGAGCGTCACCTCGGAAAGGTCGAAGTGATGGGGATAGAGACTGCTCTGGGCTGTGGCTGTGGTTGCCCCCGTGAGGGCGAGCAGTCCGGAGAGCAATAGGTGTCGTGGTTTCATGATGTGCGAATCGTTGTATGGTTATAAATAGGTTTTCTCGGTTACAAAATTAGGAAAAAATTGTGGATTAATGCCTTTCGGATTGTTGCATTTGATGTTCCTTTCGTTGCAACGGCAGACAAAACGTTCTCACTTTGTATGAAACAGGATTAGCACTCTTCCATCTTGCTTGTCTATCGACATATTCGCTACGCCATCATAATCGCCATAAAAAGAACCTTCAATGCGCCAAATTCTATCATGGTCAAGATATATTTTCAAAGGAAGCTCCTTTTTAATGATCTTCTCGCCATAAATTGCGCATAATATGGGATAAGCCACATGATAGGCCGTCTGAGCATCCGGAATTTATACATAAACTTGGCAACCAACAAATTTTCTGACCACTTTTTATCAGCAACCACTTTCTTTTCCTAAAAACGTCCTTTTCAAAAAGCAATTGTTCCTCACTTGCTAATATACATATATTTCGAAAACAATAACTATTCTATGACAGTTGTCAGAATGTTAAATCTTGGAAAAACGGACAAAATCGATTGATGTTGCTTTGGAAAAACGGACAAAACTGATTGATTTTGCCTTGGAAAAACGGACAGCACCATGATTAAACGCAAGATAGACAGGTACTTATAGAAACTTAATAAGTTAACGATTGCGTGAGCGGTTTAATATGGTTTATCGCCTGTTGGTTTTCTGAGTGGCGCTGGGGCGCCACTGTTGCCTTGTCAGGGCGGAGCCGTCGTGAGCTCGCTCACGTAAGGATCCACCCTGACAAGACAACAAGCCGGAGGCTCAGAAAACCAACAGGGGTTTAACCTGGTTTACATTCCACCTCCCCGCTTTGTCTTGAAAATTCTGAAAAAACAGGCACCTGGAGACTGCACCTTCTAGAAAAGAATTCAGGGCTTTTGTCTGATTAAATTTCGTTAAAAGTCTTAATGTCGGTTAATTTGTATGGAATTGTTCCGCGAAAGAGGCCTAATCGAGTTGCGATAGATATCGAATCGAGAGTCGATAAGATATCTATCGCAAAACTATGAGCATGCGCAAAGTTTTCTGAAAGGCATATTTCCTCTTACATTCCTGAATATCAGCCGTTTGCGTAAAATGCGCTGAGAATCGCGTATTTGCGGCAAAAGTAGGCTTGATTGATTTCAAGCGATTCTGGAGAGACTTTTTGTCCTTGTTTTTCCAACAAGAAAACAGCAAACGGCAACCAACAAAAAAATCGATTGTTTGCGAGCTGTCGGTTCGCGGCTCACAAACAATCGATTCCCTAAAAAATGCCTGATGGCGCCTTTCACAACAGGCTTGTGGCTCAGATGAGCTGCATGCCCATGGCGGCACACTCGCGACGCATGTCGTCGGGCCAGATGCTGGCCTGGATCTCGCCGATGTGGGCCTTGTGGAGCATCACCATGCAGAGGCGGCTCTGGCCAATGCCGCCACCGATGCTGAGGGGCAGTTTGCCACCGAGCAACTGCTGGTGGAAATAGAGTTTCTCGCGCTCCTCCTCGCCCTCGATCTTGAGCTGACGCAACAGGGCGGCCTTGTCCACACGGATGCCCATGGAACTCAACTCGAACGAACGGCCGAGGACGGGATACCAGATGAGGATGTCGCCATTGAGCCCCGCGCGGCCATTCTCGGCCATCGTCGACCAGTCGTCGTAGTCGGGGGCGCGCCCGTCGTGCTTCTTGCCATCGCTCAGGCGACCGCCAATGCCCTCCACAAACACGGCGCCATACTTCTTGCAGATGGCGTCCTCGCGCTCCTTCGGCGTCAGGTCGGGATACATGTCGAGCAGCTCCTGGCTGTGGACGAAATGGATGTCGCGCGGCAGGAAGGGCTTGATCTGCGGGAAGGTCTCACACGTCAGGTACTCCGTGCGCAGGATGGCGGCGTAGATGCGGCGCACCACATTCTCCAGGAAGGCCAGCGTGCGGTCGCCCTCGGTGATGACGGCCTCCCAGTCCCACTGGTCGACGTAGAGCGAGTGGAGGTTGTCGAGCTCCTCGTCGGCGCGGATGGCGTTCATGTCGGTATAGATGCCATAGCCCGGCTTCACCTTGTATTCGGCCAGCGTCAGGCGCTTCCACTTGGCCAGCGAGTGCACCACCTCGGCCTTGGCCTCGCCCATGTCCTTGATGGGGAACGTCACGGGGCGCTCCACACCGTTGAGGTCGTCGTTGATGCCCAGGCCCTGCAACACGAAGAGGGGGGCCGTGACGCGACGAAGGCGCAACTCGGTGGAGAGGTTTTGCTGGAAAAACTCCTTGATCTGCTTGATGCCCAACTCGGTCTGGCACATGTCCAGGATGGCGTGATAGCCTTGGGGCTTTATCAGTTTGCTCATTGTTTCTATGTTATTTTTATATGATCAAAAGGTATGTCGTGGCGTATTAACCGCATGCAAAGGTATACAATTATGGCTAACTGACAAGCGTTTTGATGATAAAATTTGCAAAATGATAGCAAAATAATTATTTTAATGGCGATTTGTTAGCATCTAACCTCATATATATAAGAAGAACGCCCCATGAGCAATTGCTGTCACATCATCAGGAAAGCCAAGGGGAGCCATTTTTAACTTTCAGCCCGTTGGGATTTAACTATATTTTCTTTAAAATATAATAGGAATTCCTTATCTTTGCAGACAAAATATTGCTAACAACCAAACATTGCACATGAAACGACTTTCTACATTAGCGTTGTCGCTGATGGCAGCCTGCCTGCCCTCATTGGCCGACAACACCACCCAGTCGGTGACACAGGTGAGCAACGCCGTGACGCTCGACAAGGACGTCGACTACCACATCACGTCGGCCACGCCTTTCACAGCCACGGGCAGCATCAACCTCACCAACACCGACCATGCCGTCATCATCCTCGACGCGCTGAAGCCCTCGCTGGCCCTCAACCAGTTGGCCTTCATCAGCATCAACGGTGAACAGGCCGTCAACGGGAAAAACTGCCAGGTGAAGATCTACAACCGTGGAGCCATCATCATGCCCTACGGCGCCGACTTCAAGCCGCTCACCGTCTATGCGGAGAAGGACTTCAAGGGCGAGAGCTGCAACGACTTCAACACCAACAGCTCGGGCGGCTTCATGCAGACGCTCACCACCGAGCAGCTCAACAACCGCATCATGAGCTTCCGCCTGAAGCGTGGCTACATGGTGACCTTCTCGCTCAAGGCGGGCGGACGCGGATACAGCCGCTGCTTCGTGGCCGACAAGGCCGACATCGAGGTCAACCTGCCTGCACTCATGCAGCACCGCATCTCCTCCTACCGCCTGTTCAAGTGGAACGACGTGTCGAAGGCCGGACTGGCCAACAACACGGGCGCAGAGGCCAACAACGCGCTCAACACACAGTGGTGCTACAGCTTCGGACTGGGCGAGAACACGGGCATCGACCGCGAGTGTGTGCCCCACCACATCTATGAGGACTGGCCCAACGCGGCAGCCTGCGGCAGCGTGAACTACACCACTTCGTCGCCCAACATGAAGACCAACAACGAGCCGCGCAACACGTCGGACGACCACCCGCAGACGCTCACCGAAATCCTCAACAACTGGGAGTCGCTCATGCGCACGGGACAGCGCCTCTGCACACCGTCGTCGTGGGACGGTAGCGCCTCGTTCAACCAGGAATTTCTCGACTCCATCGACGCGCGCGGCTGGCGTTGCGACATCCTCGACGTGCACGCCTACTGGGCCACAGGATCGTTCTACAGCCTCAGCGGCCTCCACAACAACGCCAAGCGACCCATCTGGGTCACGGAGTGGTGCTGGGGTGCCAGCTGGAACAAGAACGGCGCCTTCGCCAACGGCGTCACCGAGGCTCAGAACGCCGACAACGTGATGAACATCTGCAACCTCATGAACGGATGGAACTACGTGGAGCGCTACGCCTACTGGAACAGCGAGCGCGACCCGTCGAAGCTCTACAAGAACGGGGCACTGACCGAGGCCGGCAAGCGCTATGCAGCCATGCAGCCCGGACTGGCCTACAACAGCAGCGTGGCCACCTACGTGCCCACCAACCCGCGCACCTATGCGCCCACCAACCTCGCCCTCTCCTTCCGAGCCGACAAGAGCATCGCCACGCTCACCTGGAGCGACAAGAACGGCGAGCTCAACGACTCGATGTGGATCGAGCGCAAGGTGGGTACCGACAAGAACGCAGCGTTCGAATATTATAAAAAGGTGGACCTCAACGACGACGCGGCGAGCTACACCTTCCGCGACACACTCACCACATCGGGCTATTACACCTATCGTGTGGCTCTCCGCACATTCAACAACCGCCTGCTCTACACCAATGAGGTGGTCAACAACATCGCCGGAGCGACCTCGGTGGGCAAGGGCGAGCAGCGCGGCGACCTCCAGTATGGCACGGTCACAACGGGATCATCCGACGATGCTTACCTCTACTTCGACAAGGGCTTCGACGAGCAGCCGGCCATCGTCTTCGGCAGCCTCAGCAACCGCACGGCCAACATGATGGCGCTGGAGCGTGTCTCCAACATCTACAACATGAAGGACGCCGCTGGCAACCGCAAGTACGCTTACTTCCGCTACAGCGTCTACCCCTTCAACCAGACGAAGAGCGCCAGCGCGAAGACCGACTTCTATAACGACTACACCGACTACACCTCCTACCTGGTGGCCAAGACCGGAACGGGCAAGATCGGCAACCTCAACTACGAGGCGGGCATCTCGGACAACCATGCGGCCAACGACACGGTGAGCCTGAACTTCACGCAGGAGTTTGCTGAAGCTCCCGTGGTGCTGGTGTCGCCCGTCATGGCCATCTCCAGCACGGAGCGCTACCCCGTCTTGCCACGTGTCTTCGACGTCACGACAAGCGGTTGCAAGGTGGTGTTGCAGCGCCAGCAGGCACTCAATGAGAGCAACGCCATCAAGCGCACGCTGAAGTTCTCGTATGTCGCCATCGAGAAGGGACAGACACAGGACGAGGCCGGCAAGCTCATCACCGTGAAGGACACCACCATCAGCTTCACATCGAAGAGCTCTCTCAGCACCGACATCGCCTTCGGCGAGAAACTGAAAGAGGCTTCCTTCCTCATCCAGATACAGTCGCTCAACAATCCGAGCCTGGCCGTGCTCCGCACGCGTCCTCTCGGCCTCTATGCCTCGACCGACTCCACAGGCACGCGCATCCGCCTGCAGGTGGACGACACCAGCACCGCCACCGCTCCCTCGCGCAACAATCCGTGGGAGGAGCGACTGGGATGGGTCGCCATCAGCGAGGACACCAAGTTTGTCACGGCCATCAAGGGCGTGACCGACCGCAAGCCCACAACCGGCGAGGAGGCCGTCTACACCATCAACGGCGTGCTGACGGGCAAGAGCCTCAACGAGCTCCCAGCAGGCGTCTACATCGTCAGGGAGAACGGAGTGACACGCAAGGTGATGAAGAAATAAACCGCTCCTTCAGACTCCAATCATAGCAGAGGCTTGACCGCGGGTCAAGCCTCTGCCATTTGAAAACAACCATTCACACAAGAACAATTACAGCCATGAACATCGAACATCAGATTGAAATCATCAAGAAACAAGACGGGCTGTCAAATACGCTCGGCATGGAGTTCATCTCCACACCTGAGCCCGACACGCTGATGGCTCGCATGAAAGTGGACAAGCTCAACCGCCAGCCCTTTGGCTTCCTGTCGGGCGGCGCCTCGCTGGCCCTGGCCGAGAACACGGCGGGCGTGGGCTCCATGGCGCTCTGCCCGGGACGCATCTGCGTCGGCATCAACGTCAGCGGAAGTCACGTCAGGGCCGTCAGGGAGGGCGACGTGGTGACAGCCTATGCCAAACTGCAATACAAGGGGCGCACGCTCCACGAGTGGCAGGTGGACATCAAGAACCGAAAGGGCGAACTGGTGTCTACGGTCCACGTCACCAACTACGTCATCCACGTGTCGCAGAAGCAGGTCGACGAGGGCGGCGGGGCGCCCGAGTGAACAGCGCATCAAACAGAAAAAGCAGGATCGCATCGTGTGTGCAATCCTGCTTTTTCTGTCATCGGGAGTTCGCTCCTCACCCTTCGCGGAAGAAGTCGAGGGCCTCGCGGATCTCCTCATCAGTGGCGGTCTGGTTGATCAGCACGTCGCCAATGGCGTCGAGCAACGTGAAGTTGATGACGCCCGAGGTGTTCTTCTTGTCGTGGCGCATCAGCGTGATGAGCTCATCATAGTCGTCGCAGGTGATGGCGAAGCGGCCGTAGTTGTCGCGGATGAAACTCACCGTCTGGCGCATCTGGTCGGAGGGGAAGCCGGCCTTGACCACCGACAGGTACAACTCGCAGACCAGGCCGTAGGCCACGGCATAGCCATGGAGGATGGGATCCTCACCCTCGCGGTGGTGCTTCAGCGAGAAGCTCTCGAAGGCGTGGCCGAAGGTGTGGCCATAGTTGAGGGCCTTGCGGATGTTTTTCTCATGGGGATCGCGCTTCACGACGTCTTCCTTGACCTGCACCGAACGGGCCACCATGGCCTGCAGGCGGCCCAGGTCGGGCTGCGACAGGTCAAACTGCAACAGGTCGGCCCACGTGGCCGTGTCGGAGATCAAGCCGTGCTTCAGCATCTCGGCATAGCCCGAACGCATGTTCTTGTCGTCGAGCGTGCGGAGAAACTGGGTGTCGAGGATGACGTAGCGTGAGTCGTTGAACACGCCTATCTCGTTCTTCAGGCCGTTGAAGTTGATGCCGGTCTTGCCTCCCACCGACGCGTCGACCATCGACAGCAGGGTCGTCGGGATGTTGATGAAATCGATGCCACGCTTGAAGGTCGACGCGGCAAATCCGCCCAAGTCGGTCACCATGCCACCTCCGAGGTTGATGAGACAGCTGTGGCGGTCGGCACCACCCTCGTCGAGGGCCTGCCACACATGGGTGAGCGACTGCAAGTCCTTGTGCACATCCGTGGAACCGATGGTGATGACCTGCGCGCCTTTCAGGCAAAAGAAGTCCTTCACAAGGGGAAGGCACAACTCGCGGGTCTTGTCATCGGTGAGCACGAAGATGCGGTCGTGCTCACACTCGGATATGGCAATGGCCAACTCTGTTTCCAAATTTCGGGATATGATGACTCTCTGATTCATAAGCATACTGTGTTTTCTTTTGTTACAAATATAACGATAAAATGATAGGAACAACGTCAACACGGCTAACAAATTAAGACTTTTTAAGCGTACAGACCATCATTTTGCGCACTTCCGACAACGAATGTGCAAACAAATGGCGACTTTTTTGAAAAATATTTGGTGTGGGGATTAAACTTATTATTACCCCTCGCGTCTATAGATATAGAACGAATACTAACAACGATAGCCTGAATGGCTATCATCACAAATGCCACAATCTATGAGAAAAAGCATTCTCCTGGCTCTCCTATTGTTGGTGACAACAATGGCATTCGCACAGAAGAGAGAGATTTCGGGATTTCTGATCGACAGCGAGTCGAAAGAACCCCTGCCGCTTGCCACCGTGCAGCTGCTGAAGATGGACTCCACGTTCATCAGTGGTGCCTTGTCCAACGACAGCGGCAAGTTTGTCATCCAAGCGCCAGCCAACGAAAAGTACCTGCTCAAGGTGACCAGCGTGGGATACATACCCGCGGTGAAGCGCATCCAGATGCAAGACGACCACGACCTCAACATGGGCCTGCTGCAGGTGCTGGCCAACGCCACACTGCTCAAGGAAGCGGTGGTGAAGGCGCAAGCGCTGAAGGTGACCGTGAAGGAGGACACCTTTATTTATAATAGCGCGGCATACCGCACGCCAGAGGGCTCGACCATCGAGGAACTGGTGAAGCGACTCCCCGGCGCCCAGGTCGACGACGACGGCAAGATCACCATCAACGGAAAGGAAGTGAAGAAGATCCTCGTGGACGGCAAGGAATTCATGACGGGCGACACCAAGACGGCCATGAAGAACATCCCCACGTCGATCATCGACAAGGTGAAAGCCTACGACCAGAAGAGTGACCTGGCACGTGTCACGGGCATCGACGACGGCGACGAGCAGACGGTGCTCGACTTCGGGACAAAGCCTGGAAAGAACAAGGGACTCATGTCGAACGTCGACGTGGGCGTGGGTACCAAGGACCGCTATGCCGCAAGGCTCTTCGGCGGATACTTCAACAGCAGCTGGCGCGTCTTCGGCATGGCCAACGCCAACAACGTCAACGACATGGGATTTGGCGGCCGAGGCGGTGGCTTCGGACGGGGACGAAGCGGCCTCAACGCCTCCAAGATGACGGGCGTCAACATCAACTACGAGAAGAAAGACACGCTCAAGGTGGACGGCAGCGTCAGGTGGAACCACAGCGACGGCGACGCCCTCAGCAAGACGGCCTCGGAGAACTTCGTGAGCACCGTGGGGTCGTTCTCAAACAACATCAACCAGAGCTATTCGAGAAGCAACAGCTGGAACGCGCAGTTCCGCGTGGAATGGACACCGGACAGCATGACCAACATCATGTTCCGACCCACCATGAGCTACAGCACCAGCGACGGACTGTCGGCAAGCCAGTCGGCATCGTTCAACGAGGATCCTTATAAGTATGTCACCGACCCGCTCGCACTGGAATCGCTGAACGAACTGAGCGAGGACAGCATCGTGGTCAACTCCAGCCGCCGCTCATCGATGAGCTACAGCAAGAACAAGAGCTTCGGAGGCATGTTGCAGTTCAACCGGCGCCTCAACACCAAGGGACGCAACGTGACCTTGAGGGCCGACGCCAACTACAGCGACTCGCAGTCGAACAGCCTGTCGATGAACAATGTGCACCTCTACCAGCTCAAGGACAGCTATGGCAATGACTCCACCTACCAGACCAACCGCTACACGCTGACGCCGGGCAAGAAGTGGAACTACACCCTGCAGACCACCTACAGCGAACCGCTCTGGAAAGGCGCCTTCCTGCAACTGCGCTATCGCTTCAACTACAGCTACAACAAGAGCGACCGCAACACCTACGACTTCTCCAACCTCGGCGAGGACTTCTTCAGCGGTCTGAAGTCGGGCTACCGCCTCTGGGACAACTACCTGGGACGACTCGACAAGCCCTACACCGACTACCTCGACACCGACCTCAGCAGATACTCGGAGTACAAGAACTACACGCACAGCATCGAACTGATGTTCCGCATGATACAGGCCAAGTGGCAGATGAACGCCGGCGTGCTGGCGCAACCGCAGAAATCGCACTACGTGCAAGACTACCAGGGCGTGAGCGTCGACACCACACGCAACGTTTTCAACATCTCGCCGACCTTCGACTTCCGCTACCGCTTCAACAAGGTGAGCAACCTCCGACTCAACTACCGCGCCTCAACATCGCAACCCAGCATCACCGACCTGCTCGACATCTACGACGACTCCAACCCGCTCAACATCTCCACGGGTAACCCGGGACTGAAGCCCTCGTTCACACAGCGCTTCTCGGTCTTCTACAACAGCTACTTCCAGAAGACCAAGCAAGCGGTCATGGCCAACTTCGGCTTTAACACCACGAGCAACTCCATCAGCCGCGCGGTGACCTACAATGAGCAGACTGGCGGACGCATCACACGACCCGAGAACATCAATGGCGACTGGAGCATCAACTCGGCGCTGATGTTCAACACGCCCCTCGACTCGGCAGGCAACTGGAACGTGAACACCTTCACCGACTTCAACCTCAACAACAACGTGGGCTACGTGACCCTGAAGCGCAACCAAAGCTCGCAGAAGAACACCACCAAGGACATGAACATCAACGAGCGACTGGCCGCCAGCTACCGCAACGACTGGCTGGAAGTGGAGTTTGACGGCTCGCTGGGCTACCGCCACTCACGCAACGAGCTGCAAGCCACATCGAACCTCGACACCTGGAAGTTCTCCTATGGCCTCAACTTCAACGTCAGGGCACCCTGGGGAACAACGCTCGCCACCGACCTGCACATGAACAGCCGACGCGGCTACAGCGACGCCTCGCTCAACACCAATGAGTTTGTGTGGAACGCTCAGATCTCGCAAAGCTTCCTCAAGGGCAAACCGCTGACCGTGATGCTCCAGTTCTACGACATCCTGCACAACCAGAGCAACTTCTCACGCTCGCTCAGCGCCAGCCAGAGAACCGACACGGAATACAATGCCATCAACAGCTACGCAATGCTGCACGTCAACTATCGCCTCAACCTCTTTGGCGGCCGAGATGCACGACGTGGCATGGGAGGCCCCGACGACGGTCCACGACGTGGCGGTCCTGGCCGTGGCGGCTTCCGCCCAGGTCCGCCTCCAGGAGGTGGCTTCGGCGGTCCGAGATAAACCATGACAAGCCACAAGGCATAACGAAAGAGCCCCAACGCATTCCTGCGTTGGGGCTCTTTCGTTATCAATCATAAAGGATGGTCGGTCATGACTCATCGTCATCGTCCCATTCGTCGTCATCGTCGAAGCCAAACAGGGCAGGCTCCACAAAGGCGTCGATGGCGCGGCGGTCTTTCTTGGTGGGACGGCCCGTGCCACGCGCACGGTCCACAAAGCCACTGATGCGACTCATCTCCAACAGCTCATACTGCTTGGGGTCGGTGACGTTCTCATAGACCTGGGGAATCAACTTGGCACCCACACGCTGCTCAATGCAGGCCAACACCTTGAAGGAATAGGTGACGGGCGGCTTCTTCACGTTGATGATGTCGCCCGCCTTGATGACATGGCTGGGCTTCACATTGTTGCCGTCGATGGTCACCCGGCTGTTCTTGATGGCATCGGCGGCCACCGAGCGGGTCTTGAAGATGCGCACAGCCCACAACCACTTGTCGATGCGCGCACTGTCGCTCACCTTGGGAAGTCGTTCTTGCTTCATCTTGTCAGCGTTTATTTTTTCTTCCCCAGCTTGTTAAACTGGTTCATGGTGTTGTCGATGCCTTGCAAGACGAAGCTCTTGATGATGTCCACCGCCGTGTCGATGGTGGGCTGCAAGACCTCCATGTCCTGTGCCGAGTAGTGGCCGAGCACCCAGTCGATCTGTCCGCCTCGGGGGTAGTCGTTGCCGATGCCCACACGAAGGCGTGCAAAGTCCTGGCCGATGAGCTGGATGATATGGCCCAAACCATTGTGGCCCCCGTTGCTGCCATTGGCCTTCAGGCGGAACTCGCCGAGCGGCAAGGCCACGTCGTCACTGATGACCAAGAGGCGCTTTTGGTCGATGTTCTCCTTGTTGAGCCAATAGCGAACGGCATTGCCGCTCAGGTTCATAAAGGTGGTAGGCTTCAGCAAGATGATCTTGCGGCCCTTGACCGAGGTCTCCGCCACAAAGCCATATCGCTTGTCCTCAAAACAAATATTGGACGCTTTGGCGAAAGCGTCCAATACCATAAATCCTGTGTTGTGGCGGGTGCCGGCGTATTCATCGCCCGGATTGCCGAGGCCACAAATCAAGTATTTGTCCATCTAACGAATAAGCCGTTATCTGTCTTGTCCTTACTCAGCTGCGGGAGCCTCCTCGCTGTCGTCGGTAGCGGCAGCAGCGGCAGCCATAGCGTTACGTGTCATCTTGATGGAGCAGACCACAACGTCCTTGCTGGTAGCCATCTCAAGACCCTCGAATGAGAGCTCGCCCACCTTGATGCTCTTGCCGATGCGCAGAGCGGTGACGTCGATGTCGAGGTGCTCAGGAATCTGCTGATAAGGAGCAGTGACATTGATCTTGCGGATAGAGAGGTTCATGCGGCCACCGTCACGAACACCCTGGGCCAGGCCGTTGAGCTTGACGGGGATGCCGATGGTGATAGGCTTCTGGTCGTTGACCTCGTAGAAGTCGACGTGCAGAGGAGCGTCTGTCACGGGGTGGAACTGGATCTCCTTCATGATAGCGGTGTGCTTCTCGCCATCGATGTCGAGGGCAACCACGTAGATATGAGGTGTGTAGATGAGCTTGCGGAGCTCAGTGAAGGCCACTGCGAATGACATAGCGACGGGCTTGCCATCGACCTTCTGCTCACCATAAAGGTTACAAGGGACATAGCCTTCCTTGCGGAGGGCCTTAGAAGCTTTCTTACCAAGGGCTTCACGCTTCTTACCTGCGATACTAATCTCTTTCATAATTGTGTTACTCTAAATTAAATTGTGAATTAATTCGCCATCACACTGGACTGTGAAAGGACTGCTTTCGGCCTGTGTTTCATAGCCTTGCCAGCCCTTTGCCAATCTGAAAAGCGGTGCAAAGTTACTACTTTTTCTTTGAATGCGCAAAGTTTCTTTAAAAAAACAAAGTTTTATCTCCTTTATTTTGCGTATCTATACTTTTTTAAGTAATTTTGCATCACTAAGTCTAATTAAGCAGAACGAAAAGGATAAGAGTAATGATCAATCGTGAACTCATTCGCATTAAGATAGTCCAGTTAACCTACGCATACTATCAGAACGGTAACAAAAACATGGACAACGCCGAGAAGGAGCTGTTGTTCAGCTTGTCGAAGGCTTATGATCTCTATAACTTCCTTCTCGAGCTGATCGTGGCCGTCACCCGGGAGGAGCGTCATCGCTATGACATCCTGAGCCAGCGCGCCGAGCGCGAGGGAACCGAGAAACCGTCACAGAAGTTCGTCAACAACAAGTTTGCCACGCAGCTCGAGGTGAACAAGATGCTCAACGACTTCATCGAACTGAAGAAGTTGACATGGGACAACGACATCGAGTTTGTGCGCAAGCTCTGCAACCAGATCGAACAGAGCGAGACCTACCAGGACTACATGGCCGACACCACGGCCGACTCCTACGAGGACGACCGCGAGGTGTGGCGCAAGCTCTACAGGCAACTCATACAAGACAACCCCGACATCGACGCGCTCCTGGAGGAGAAGAGCCTCTACTGGAACGACGACAAGGAGGTCATCGACACCTTCGTGCTGAAGACCATCAAGCGCTTCGACCCGAAGAACAACAGCAAGCAGGAGCTCCTCCCCGAATACAAGGACGAGGAAGACAAGGAGTTCGCACGCAAGCTCTTCCGCGCCACCATCCTCAACGCCGACACCTATCAGCACTACATGAGCGAGGCTTCGCGCAACTGGGACTTCTCACGATTGGCCTACATGGACGTGGTCATCATGCAGATTGCCATCGCCGAGATGCTCACCTTCCCCGGCATCCCCGCCCAGGTCACCATCAATGAGTTTGTGGAACTGGCCAAGCTCTACAGCACACCACGCAGCAGCAGCTACGTCAACGGCATGCTCGACGCCATCGCACGCTACCTGGTCGCCACGGGCAAGATGCTGAAGGAGATGCCTGAGCCACGCGCCAAGCAGCAGGAGGCTGGAAATAGCGCACCCACGGGCCGCGTGAGATTTGTGCACAAGCCCAAGGCCGACGAAGAGGCGCAGACGCCCAACAACGAGGAAACGGGCGTCCAAGAGGCAGGCCTCGACAACCAAGCGGAGCCCGAAGCCAACGGCAACGAGGCACAAGACAACGAATAATCAACAACAACGAAGAATATTAAGACATGAGTACACTCGTATTGGCTGCACAGGCAGCACAACAAGGCGGCGGCATGGGCGGCATGCTGATCATGATGGTGGCCATCTTCGCCATCATGTGGTTTTTCATGATTCGCCCGCAGCAGAAGCGCCAAAAGAAAATCCGTGAGTTCCAAAACGCCCTGCAGGAAGGCACCAAGGTGGTGCTCGGCGGTGGCATCTATGGCAGCGTGAAGCGCATCGACCAGCAGAAGAACACGGTCGACGTGGAAGTGGCACATGGTGTTGTCCTCACCGTGGACAAGGGCTATGTCTTCGCCGACGTTGCCCAGCAGCAACCGAATGCTTAATCTGAAGAAGATAAATCAAGTGGTCAGGAGCTCCCTGTTCAGTTGGATGAACAAGGAGTTTCTGATTTTTCTGTTCTTTCTCGTGCTGAGTGGCATCTTTTGGCTGATGATGACGCTCAATGAGACCTACGAGAAGGAGCTGCCCGTACCCGTACGCCTCACTGGCGTGCCAGGCAATGTGGTGATGACTACCGACCTCACCGACACCGTGCGCGTCACCGTGCGCGACAAGGGCTTCATGCTCGTGTCTTACATGTCGAGCCATCAGCCCAAGCCCATCACGCTCAACTTCAACACTTACGCCAACAAGCAGACAGGCCATGGACAAGTGCCCGTGGCCGACATACAGAAGCTTGTTAGGCAACAACTGTTCTCCTCATCGGTCATCACGGGCATCAAAACTGACGGCCTCAGCTTCAACTTCAACTATGGAGAGCGGCGGACCATCGGCGTGAAGCTCATGGGCAACGTGGTGCCCACCAAGAACTATTACCTCTCACACGTGCAGCTATCGCCCGAAAAGGTGACGGTCTACGCCTCGCGGAGCATCCTCGACAGTCTCAAGGAGATACCGACGGAGTATGTGAACATCACCAACTTCGACGACACCGTGCGCCAGACGATACGGATCAAGAAGATACCGGGCGTCAAGGTGGTGCCCGAGACGGTGCGGCTCACCCTATTGGTCGACATCCTGACGGAGGAGAGCATCGACGTGCCCATCACGACGATCAACAAGCCCAGCAACCTCACCATCCGCGCCTTCCCCAACCACGTGAAAGTGACATTCACCGTTGGCTCACGCCAGTTCCGCCTCGTGAAGCCTTCCGACTTCCAGGTGGTCATCGACTACCGTGAGGTGGCGGCTCACCCCTCTGACAAGTGCCGACTCCACCTGCGCGCCAAGCCCACCATTGTGAGCAACGCGCACCTGGAAATGTCGCAAGTGGACTATCTCATCGAACAACAATGATGCGAACGGCAATCACAGGAGGCATCGGCAGCGGCAAGAGCCACGTGTGCCACTTGCTGGCCAAGCGTGGCATCCAGGTCTACGACTGCGATGCGGCGGCCAAGCGGCTGATGCGCGACGACGAAACGCTCCGCCAACAACTCACGCAACTCGTGGGCGAGGGCACGTATATAAATAAGGTGTTGCAGAAGGCCGTGCTGGCCAAGTTTCTGTTGGCCTCGAAGGCCAACAAGCAGGCGGTGAACGCCGTGGTGCACCCCGCCGTGGCACGCGACTTCATGCAGAGCGACTACCAATGGCTCGAGAGCGCCATCCTCTTCGACAGCGGCTTCGACCGGCGCGTGCCCTTCGACCGCATCGTCTGCGTCACGGCGCCCACCGACATCCGGGTGGAACGCATCATGCGGCGCGACAACATCTCACGTGAGAAGGCACTCGAATGGATCAATTGCCAGATGTCGCAAGACGAGATGGCACGCCGTTCCGACTTCGTCATCACCAACGATGGGAAGGAAGACCTGGAGAAACAAATCGACAAATTACTCAATCATCAATAACAAACAGGAAAAATGGAAACAATTCTTTCAATCGCAGGCAAGCCAGGACTCTACAAGTTGGTCAGCCGCGGTAAGGCAACCCTGATAGTAGAGACCATCGACGACGCTCACCGCCGTCTGCCCGCCTTTGCCACCGATCGCGTCACAAGCCTTGGCGACATCGCCATGTACACCGACGCCGAGGACATCGCCCTCTGGGAGGTGCTCGCCAAGGTGGGTGAAAAGGAAGGCAACAAGGAAGCCTCCATCAACTACAAGAAGTGCTCAAGCAAGGAACTGCGCGACTACTTCGCAGAGGTTCTGCCCAACTTCGACCAGGACCGTGTGCACGACAGCGACATCAAGAAACTGCTGCAGTGGTACAACATCCTCGTCAAGAACGGCTACACCGACTTCAAGGCCGTCCTCGCTCCCACAGAGGGCGACAACGTCGACGACCGCAAGGAGCAGGAAAACGCATAAGGACCCTTCATCCATCAGCATCCATAAGGCTGTCTTCCCATCAGGGAGGACAGCCTTTTCTTTTTGTCCCCCGTCCACCTCCCTACCCTTTCCATATAATATATTCATAACGACATATTGTCACAAGCTTACGCCATCTTGTCACTCATCATTCATCGGCACAGAGGTTGCAGAAAGAAGGGTGTAAACACTTACAAGTAGAACAAAAAAATAAAAATAGGAGATAAAGATTATGTACACACGTAACAATTGGCTTCCCGAAGTTTTCAATGATTTCCTTGCCACAGAGCACATGCCTCGCACCAACGCTACAGCCCCAGCCATCAACGTGATGGAGGACAATGAAAAGTACACGGTCGAGTTGGCTGCTCCCGGCTTGAAGAAGAGCGATTTCGACGTGAACCTCAACCAGGACGGTGACCTCACCATCAAGATGGAGAAGCACCCCACCGAAGAGGATAACAAGGGTCACTACCTCCGTCGCGAGTTCGCCTACCTGAAATATGAGCAGACGCTCATCCTTCCCGACGACGTGAACAAGCAGGAGATTGCTGCCCGCGTGGCCGACGGCGTGCTCACCATCACCCTTCCAAAGATGAAGGCTGAGGAAGCCAAGGTTGCCCGTAGCATTGAGATAGGCTAACAACCTGTCAGATCAGAGAGGCCTCACAGCAGGCCAATAAGCTTGATTACCAGATAAGTTTGATAGATTTATAATTGTGTGATTGTTAGTTATCAGTCCCCAGATATGTGAATACCCGGGGACTTTTTGTATATTTGCAGCCAAACAGAAATACATGAGGACCAAACAAATGTTTACAATCAAACAGACAAGACGATGATGAGCAGTTTGACTTTATTGGCGTGGGCACCCGTCAGCATTTGGCTACAAGCGTTGTTGCTTGTGATTAGTATCCGCATTGTGCTGTGGGGTGCCGACATGTTGACCGATGGTGCCGTGTCGCTGGCCAGTCGCATGGGCGTTCCACAAATTGTGATTGGCCTCACCGTGGTAGCCATGGGCACGTCGATGCCCGAGTTCTTCGTCAGTCTGACGTCGGCCATCAATGGCACGCCCGACCTGGCTGTCGGCAATGTCGTCGGCAGTAATATCTTCAACACCTTGCTCATCGTGGGTGTGGCCGCCATGGTGGCGCCCATCACCATCCTAAAGGGCACCGTGCGCAAGGACATGCCTTTCGCGCTGATAGCGTCCACACTATTGATGATGATGTGCCTCGACCATGAGATCAGCCGCTGGGACGCCCTCGTGTTATTCGGATTGTTCATCCTCTTTTTGGCGATTACCATTCGCGGAGCGCAAGGTTCAAAGACCCCTGAAGGCCCCAAGGCCCCATCCGACCAGGCCACGAATACACCACAACAGGCACCGCAACAGACCATGAGCCCCCTGCGTGCCATAGGACTGGTGTTGGCAGGACTGGCATGCCTCGTGTTGGGCAGCAACATCTTTGTGGACAACGCCTCAGCCATTGCCCACAGCCTGGGCGTGACCGATGCCGTCATCGGCCTCACGATCGTGGCCGGCGGCACATCCCTGCCCGAGTTGGCAACCAGCGTGGTTGCCGCACGACGAGGCAACAGCGGCATTGCAATCGGCAATGTGCTGGGCAGCAACGTGTTCAACATCCTCATGATCATCGGCCTCACGGGCCTCATCTCGCCCATGACCATTCAGGGCATCACCCCCGTCGACCTCGCCATGCTGGTCATCTCGATGATGATGCTGTGGCTCTTTGCCTTCACCAAGTATCGTGTGGAACGCTGGGAGGGACTCGTCCTGTCCGCCGTCTTCGCCGCATACATGGTTCATCTCATCAGCGCCGCCCTCGCGTGAAGTGGGAAAAGCCGGGATGATCTTAGTCCTTTGCTCTGCATTTTAGTCATCCAGAGATTGTTTTTGGCCATTCAAGCCAAAAACAATCGTGGAGTAAAGCCTCACATTTGACTTTTCCTTTCAGAAAGAAGGTTTCTTCAGAGTTTTATTCGTAACTTTGCACCCGCAAACTTACCGAGGGGTACTTGCTCAACCCCCTTTAACAAAACAAGACATGAAAAAACAAAACCAAACGGTGAGTGTGCTGTTCATGCTGTTCAGCATACTCTTCTGCGTTTGCCTCATTGCGGCAAACGTGCTCGAGACCAAACAAATTGCCGTGGGCCCCATCACACTGACAGGCGGGCTCATCGTCTTTCCCATTTCCTACATCATCAATGACTGCGTGTGTGAGGTGTGGGGCTTCCGCAAGGCCCGACTGCTCATCTGGACAGGTTTCGCCATGAACTTCCTGTTTGTGGCGCTGGGCGCATTGTGCGATGCCATTCCCGGAGCGTCCTACTGGCACAACGACGCAGGCTTCCATGCCATCTTTGGTTTGGCGCCACGCATTGCAGCCGCCTCGTTTGTGGCATTCCTCGTGGGCAGTTTCATGAACGCCTACGTGATGAGCAAGATGAAGATACGCGACGGCGGGCGCCACTTCTCGGCACGCGCCATCTGGTCTACCGTGGCCGGCGAGAGTTGCGACAGCGTCATCTTCTTCCCACTGGCCCTCGGAGGCGTGGTGCCTGCCGAGGAACTGCCCCTGCTCATGCTGTGGCAGGTGGTGCTCAAGACCGCCTATGAGGTGGTGGTGCTGCCCGTGACCATCCGCGTGGTGAAGGCCATGAAGCGCCACGAGGGCGAAGACGTCTACGACAACGGCATCATCGACAAGAAAGAATTTGCTGTCGAAACCCTGGCGGGC
>JBNMMB010000005.1:0-73921 GCA_050875105.1 Prevotella sp.
GGGGGTCGTTGGTTCAAGCCCATCCTGGAGCGCACAAAAAAGGAGTTAGAGTCCGCAAGGCTTTAGCTCTTTTTTTTATTTTTTGCTTTTTATCATATCATCTTGTTCTTATTTCTGCTTTTCATCCCCACTTTTTACTTTTCATTTAGTTTTTTGTGCCAATCTTTTTGATGTCTATCAGGTTGGCTTGTGCGCGGATTTGTCATTTGCTTTAGCGGGCTGAAGGCCCAACGAGCACTTAGCCCAGGGCAGCGCCCTGGGTAGATTGGTTGCGTAAGCCCACGCCCTGCAAGGGCAAAAGTGTAGTCGCACATCCTTCGCCAAGCCCAAGCTTGATGGTTTTAGCTTCTTCAGACCATTTTCGTCAAAAAGAAAAAACATCCCCGCCAAGTCTTCTTTTTGTCGCCAGAGGGGCGGCGGGAAGACTGGGCGGGGATGGAAAGAGAGATGTGTGTTGTCCGAAGGTGCCGCTTAGAGCATGACGCCCACAGACAGGCTGTGGAACTTAGGACCATAGCTGGTGTCGAGCACCTCGCAGGGGTTGTACTTCACGTAGACGTCGATGAGCGGATTGATGAATGTCGCCATGAGGTCCACGGTCGGCGTGTTGGTGTGCAGGTCCTTGAAGGTCTGCTTGTATTTGTCGCCGTCGAGGCGGTAGCGCGTCTTGATGCTCGAGTGAGTGGTGCAGTCGATGATGGCTCCGAGCGAGAAGCCCCAGCCCCGTTTCTCATAGCTGTAGGTGATGGGGAAGATGAGGCTGAACGTCTTGATGCGCGAGAACTTCGGGTCGACGGCGTCGCCGAGCGGCTCCACGCTGATCTGTCCGTTGTCGGCCTTGACAAACTGGCGTCGTGAGGTCATGCGGTAGTTCTTCCACTCCACGCCGAAGCCCACGGCGAAGCGGTGGCCGTCGCGCCAGGGGTGTATGCCCCAGTCGAGGTAGGTGCCGATGTTGGCGCCGCCCCAGAGGTTGGTCTTCACCCCGTCGTTGCCGCCCGTGGCGCCGTTGAAGCCGGCGAAGAAGCGGAGGCTGGAGTCGTAGAGCGGCTGGCGATGGTGCTTCTTGTTGAGCTTGCCCGCGATGTTGAAGTTGAAGAGGTTGCCCACCGATGAGCTCTCGTAGTTGCCGTCGGTGTTGCGCAGGGTGGTCTCGTAGTGGTAGTCGGGGCGGCTGTCGGTGCCGCTCACCTCCACGCGGAGGAGCGAGTCGTTGCTGACGATGGTCACCCGTTGAGCCTTGTTCACGGTGATGGTGTCGCCCGGTTCGGCGGCTTGTGCGATGGTTGCGGTCATCATGGCCGCCATGAGAATCAGTTTTTTCATGATTATGTTTGTGTTTATTTGTTGATCAGTTTGTTGAGTTCGCTGAGGCTTTTCACCGGCCCTTCCATATAGATCACGGTGATGGCATACTGGTTGTTGGCCTCTTTGGTGCAGACAAAGCTCACGTATCGGTTGTTGTCGCCCTGCTGCTTGAGTTTGAAGGCGATGGAGGTGCGCTTGTCCGAGCGTTTCTGCACCGACGAGGTGTGCTTGTCGGCGCGCATGTCTTGCTCCACGGCCTCGATACACTGGTTGCGCTCCCAGCGGTTAGCGGCGAAGCGTGCGCTGCGGTAGTAGTTGAGCCCATACTTGCTGAGGGCCCGTCCCTTGACCTTGGTCACCACCATGCGCTCCATGGGCACCACCTTGCCGTCGAAGATCTGGTTCACCTTCAGGCTGGCCGACTGTGCGCTGGCGGCGGTCACCACCATCATCAGCAGCATGGAAAGGATGATTCTTAGTTTCATGTCGTATCAGATTATTTAGTATTGTGCGAATGCGTCTTTCAGTTCGGCGCCCACGTTGGGTGCGCTGCTCTGTGCGTCGTCGAGTGTGCGGTTGACCTCGCGCATCACCGCTTCGCGGTCGTTCTGTCGTTGTCCGTAGGCCACCATCTCATAGTCGCTGCTGCCGGTCGTGGTCAGCCACACCCCCGTGAGGATGCCCGCCGTGGCCACCATGGCAGCCGCTATGGCCACCCGGCGCCAGCGTCTCCAGCCGTCGAGGCTCACCACCTGGGCCTTGGGCGCGGGCTCGCAGCCCTGCAACTGGCACATGTCGAGAAACATCTGCTTGAGCGGCAGGAGCTCGTCGCTGACGTGGTCCGACGTGAAGTAGGCGTAGAGCTCCTGCTCCTCGCCGAGCGTCGTGGCTCCCTCGAAGTATCGGTCGATCAGCTGTTTTGCTTTCTTCTCGTTCATATCTCGTTTTGTTGAAATCGTTTCAAGTATTTGTCCCTGACAGCCATGCGCGCCCTGCTGAGCGCTTTTCTCACGGCCGCCTCGTTCATTCCCAGCGTGTGGGCGATGTCGCCCATCTCGCGTCCCTCGATGTGGCGCAGGCGGAGCACCGTCTGCTGCACGATGGGCAGTTCGGTCACGATGTCCATCATGCGCTCCACGGCCTCGTGGCGTTCCGTCGTCTCGTTGTCCTCGTCGGCCTTGCCCAGGAGGGTGACGTCCTCGGTGTGGGGCGTGCGGCGGAGGTAGTCGAGGCAGAGGTTGCGGGTGACGACCTTCGCCAGCGGTGCCATGGGACTGCGCAGGTCGCCGCACATGTCCCACAGGCGCACCAGGCTGTCCTGCACGATGTCCTCGGCCACGTCGCTGCGTCGCACATATTGCAAGGCTTCGCTGACCAAGGTCGGGCGCAGGTGGGCCGCTTCGTTTTGGTATTCTTCGGTCGTCATTTCTTGTTCTTGTTCGACTATATTACGCAAAGGTAGCGCGTTTGTGACATGCCGCCACAAACTTTTTTCATTTTTTTCTCGTCAAGACGACAAAAGGGTGTGCCATCCTGCTGAGGGATGGCGCACCCTTTCGTGTCTGCCCGAGGCTGTAAAGAGCCAGTCTTACATGTTGCTGCAGCCCTTTGAGGCCTCACGCTCCACTTTCTCGTCGGCCTTCACCTGGCGAGCCTCGTAGCCAAACTTCTTGAAGGCCTTCTGCAACTTGTCGGCAGAAGTCTTGTCGGCGTCATACTTCACCGTGACCTTCTGCTGCTCCACGTTGGTGTCGATGCGCTTCACGCCCTTCTCGTAGCGGAGGTTGCCCTTGATCTTCTTCTCGCAGCCGGCGCAGTGCATCTGCGGCTGGGTGGTGAAGATGACGGTCTTGATGTCTTTTGCTTGTGCTGCCACAGCCATCAGGGCGATGGTCAGCGTCATGAAAACTTTTCTCATAATCTGTGTCCTATGTTAATCCTTATACCTAAATATCCAGTGATGCCCGTGATGGGCGCGTAGACCAGCGTGGGCTCGAAGGTGTCGGCCCAGGGGTTGGCCGCTCCGATGATGGGATGCTTCTGCTTGTGGTTGGTGAGGTTCTCACCGCCGATGAAGAGCGAGAAGTGGCGGAAGTGGCGCGTCACCTGTGCTGTCAGGTTCTCATAAGCTCTGAAGTGGGTGCCCCATGAGGGTGAGCCGTCGGCGGTGGCGTAGGGGCGCGGCAGGCGTCCGCCGCCGTTGAGGGCGAAGGTGGCGTCGAGTTGCCAGAGTTCCAGCGGGTCGCGGTAGGAGGCGCTCACGAGCGCCTTGTAGCGGCTCTGCAACGGCTTCCACAGGCGTTCGCCGCCATAGGTCGACTTCACCAGGTTGTAGCGGTAGGCCGCCGTCACGTCCAGGCCCCGCACCACGGGGTAGGAGGCGTCCACCTGGACGGTGTGCGAATAGCTGCGGCCGTCGAGGTTGGCCAGGTGCAAGACGTGCGGGTCGCTGTCATAGTCGATAACGAGCTGGCGGGTGAAATTCGTATAATAGTACTCCGCATTTATTTTCAGTGTGTTGCCGGCCACGGGCACATACAACGCCATGTTGGCGCCATAGTTCCACGCGGCCTCCTGCTGCGGCTTGTCCACGACGATCCGACGGCCACTGGCCAACAGGTAGTTGTTCTCAGCCAGCGGTTGCGGCGAGCGGTAGCCCTTGCCGGCGCTCAGCCGGAGGGTGAAGATGTCGTTGGGTTGCCACTTCAGGTGGAAGCGCGGTGTGACGAACGTGCCGTACACGTTGCTGTGGTCCACGTGCAGGCCCGCCATGGCGATGAGGCGGTTGTGGTGGTTGAAGGTGTACTGGGCGTAGCCGCCCGGCGTGGTCTCGCTCACGATGGCCCGTGTGGGGGCGTCGCCGAGGTTGTAGTCCTGGTGCAGGTAGTCGTAGTTCAGGCTCAGGCCCGCCGACAGGTTGTGGTCGCTGCCGAGGCCCGTCTCATACATCAGTTGGGCGTTGGCGTTCTTCTCGTTCACGGTGTAGGCGCGCAGTCCGTATGTGGCATCCTGCTGGTGCATCGACACACGGCCCATGAGCGCCAGGTTGCCCCCGTGGGTGGGGTCGGTGACGAGGGCGTGCTTCATGTAGGCCCCATAGTGGTTGTTCTCCACCCCGATGTGATAGAGTGGCATGTCGCCCATGGCTTGCGCGTGGCCCGCCACCTGTCCGCTCGACCGTTTCTCGCTGATCATCTCCAGTCCGCCGTGGAAGAGGTAGCGGCCCGCCTTGGCGTACCACCGGTTCTGCAGGTTGTATTGCCGCACGTTGGGGTCGTCCTGGAAGCCGTCGCCGTTGCCGTCGTGATGGCTCCAGTTGTTCTCGAAGTGGCCCAGCAGTTCGGTGCTGACGTCCTTGTTGCCCCCGATGTGGAAGTTGGCGTCGGCGTCGGCCACGAAGCGCGTCATCGTGTTGCCATACACGCTGATGTCGGCACCGGTGTCCTCCTCTGGCTTCAGGTACTCCACGTTGATCTGTCCCGTCATGGCCTCATAACCGTTTTTCACCGACGAGTTGCCCTTCGACACCTGGATGCTCTTCATCCAGTTGCCCGGTATGAAACTGAGCTGGTAGGGCAGGGCGGCGCCACGGTAGGCCGGCTGCGTCTCGGTGAGGAGCTGCACGTAGGTGCCGCTCAGGCCGAGGAGCTTGATCTGTTGGGCGCCTGTGGTGGCGTCGCTGTAGTTCACGTCCACGCTGGGATTGGTCACGAAGCTCTCTCCCAGGTTGCAACAAGCAGCCTTGAACAGTTCGTCGCGTCCGATGTAAAGTGAGTTTTGAGCCCCCGGCAGGCGGCGCGAGGTCATCATGCCCTTGCTCACGACGACCTCGTGGAGCTGTGTGGTGTGCCCCAGGGTATCGGCGGGCGCTGCGCTGTGGTGGCTGGGCGTCTGCGCCAGGGCGTAGGCGGGAGCCAGCAGGCAGGCGATGGCCGTGTGTAGCTTTTGCTTGTTGTGTGTCATGGTATCTTCCTTTTTCTCTGTGTTTGCGGTTGCAAAGGTACGAGTAAAAGCGGCCAGGCGTGTTACGATATCTTGGAAAAGATTTATAGGATGCCTGGCGATGCCTGGCCGTCCATCAGAAAAGGCATCCCTGCCGCCACTTCATGGCGTGACAGGGATGCCTCGTTCTAAGGTTTAGGCACAAATTGATAGCGGTTCGTCAGGGTTAGTAAGCTTGCTCGTGCACACCTTTCACGGCGCGCCCGCTGGGGTCGTTCAGGTTCTTGAACGAAGCGTCCCAGGCCAGCGCCTCGGCCGTGGAGCACGCCACGCTGGGCACGCTGGGCACCGACCGTGCCGCCGAGTCGCTGGGGAAGTGCTCGGCAAAGATGGAGCGATAGCAGTATTCCTCCTTGTTCTGTGGCGGGTTGATGGGGAAGCGCTCGGCGGCATGCGCCATCTCCTCGTCGCTCACGCTGCTGGCGGCAATCTGTTTCAGCGTGTCGATCCACGAATATCCCACACCGTCGGAGAATTGTTCTTTTTGTCGCCAGGCCACCTCCTCGGGCAGCAGGTCGGCAAAGGCGTCGCGCACGATCTTCTTCTCGATGGTCTTGCCCGGGCACAACTTATACTCCGGGTTGAGGCTCATCGCCACATCGAGAAACTCGCGGTCGAGGAACGGCACGCGGCCCTCGACACCCCAGGCCGACAGGCTCTTGTTGGCGCGCAGGCAGTCGTAGAGGTAGAGCTTGGAGAGCTTGCGGAGCGTCTCCTTGTGAAACTCGGTGGCGTTGGGTGCGCGGTGGAAGTAGAGATAGCCTCCGAAGATCTCGTCGGCGCCCTCGCCCGAGAGCACCATCTTGATGCCCATCGACTTGATGACGCGCGCCAGCAGGTACATCGGCGTGGAGGCGCGCACGGTGGTCACGTCGTAGGTCTCGATGAAGTAGATGACATCGCGGATGGCGTCGAGGCCTTCCTGGATGGTGTAGTTGATCTCATGGTGCACGGTGCCGATGTGGTCGGCCACCAGCCGCGCCTTGGCCAGGTCGGGTGCGCCCTTGAGGCCGACGGCAAACGAGTGGAGACGAGGCCAATAAGCTGCCGTCTCGCCGCCGTTCTCGATGCGCTTGGCCGAATACTTCTCGGCGATGGCCGAGATGACACTGGAGTCGAGGCCGCCTGAGAGCAGCACGCCGTAGGGCACATCGCTCATGAGCTGTCGTTTCACAGCGCCCATCAGCGCCTCGCGCACGGCGCGCACGCTGTCGTCATAACTCAGCTCTGACACGTGCTTCCCCTCGAAGACCACATCCTTGAAACCCTCGGCGCCGTTCTCGCCCGTGAGACTGTAGTAGGGCTTCATGCCAGGATCCTTGCTCCAGTAGTAGTGGCCGGGCAGGAAAGGCTCGTAGCGGTCGCACTGCCCTTCGAGGGCCTTGAGCTCCGAAGCCACATAGACCGTGCCGTCGTCATCGTAGCCTATATAAAGAGGTATGACGCCGATCGGGTCGCGGGCGATGAGAAACGAGTCGTCCTCGCGGTTGTACAGGGCGAAGGCGAAGATGCCCGAGAGCCGGTTGAGTCCGCCCACGATGTCGCCCTGGCGCATCAGCGGCAGGATGACCTCACAGTCGGAGCCCGTCTGGAAGGGATAATCCGCAAACTGCGCCCGCAGGTCTTGGTGGTTGTAAATCTCGCCATTGACGGCCAGCACCTGCTTCTTGTCGGGCGAGAACAGCGGTTGCCGTCCCGACTCGGGATCCACGATGCTGAGGCGCTCGTGGCAGAGGATGGCGGAGCCGCCCGTGTAGATGCCGCTCCAGTCAGGTCCACGATGCCTGATCTTTTGACTCATTCGCAATGCTTTCTGTCTCAACCGAGGAGTCTGCTCCTGGATGTTGAAGATACCTACTATTCCACACATGGTTGCTAAAGTTGTGAGTTGAAGTTTTGTATTTCTTTCCTTTTGTCAAGTTGCAACCGCAAAATTACGACATTTTGTTATTAATCCGCACAAGATAAAATCTTTTTGAAAGAATGATTTTTATCGAATAGACAAATTGTAAGATATGAACGAGTAATTCCTTTCAGATTGCTCACTAAATGATTGCTGTCGCTTTCAAATTGACATTCTATTCAAAATAGAAGGTAGAAATTTGAGAAGATTTGATGATTATCATAACTTTTTGTTTTACCTTTGCAACGGATTTCAGACAAAAGGTTGATTGAAACGTTAAAATTTGACGCAAAATGACACAGTTAGTCCATTTCACCAAGATGCACGGCGCGGGTAACGACTACATTTATGTAGACACCACGCAATATGATGTGCCCGACCCCGCAGCGGCGTCCATCGCTTGGAGCCGCCCCCACACGGGCATCGGAAGCGACGGACTCGTCTTGATCGGCCGACCTCACAACAACACACAAGCAGATTTCACTATGCGCATCTTCAACGCCGACGGTTCGGAGGCGATGATGTGCGGCAACGCCAGCCGGTGCATCGGCAAGTACCTTTATGAAAAAGGTATCTGTCGCCAGGCAGTCATCAGGCTGCAGACGCTCTCGGGCGTGAAGACCCTGGAGCTGCACCTGACGGCCGACGACAAGGTGGAGAGCGTTACCGTGGACATGCTCGAGCCTCGTTTCGAGCAGCCGGAGCAATACACGGGCGCCGCCGTCGACCTGCCCGCGTCGCTCAAGCCGCATGTGCGCAAGGCTGCGTTTGTGTCGATGGGCAATCCCCACTACGTGATATTTGTGGACAGGATGGAAGGAATGGACATTGCCCAGGCAGGCAAGTTGTTGGAGAGAGACAAGGCCTTCCCCGAGCGCTGCAACATTGAGTTTGCCGAGCTCGTCGGCGAAGACCAGATCCGCACCCGAGTCTGGGAGCGGGGCAGCGGCATCACCATGGCTTGTGGCACAGGAGCCTGCGCCACGGGAGCGGCAGCCGCCCACCTTGGTCTGGCCTCGCGCCACACCTCGGTCGTCATGGATGGCGGCACGCTCGACATCCGCTGGTCGGCCGACGACGGACACATCCACATGACGGGCCCTGCAGCCTTTGTCTTCGAGGGCGACATCGCCCTGCCAGAGAAATAACCCGCCAGCACCGGAGACAACCATCCGGAGCCTCCGGACAACCACAGCACGACACGGCAACGAACTTAACAACATAAAAGAAAGCACAGATATGGCATTAATCAACGAACATTTCCTGAAGCTGCAGAAGAACTACCTCTTCGCCGACATAGCCAAGAAGGTGAACGCCTTCAAGGCCACCCACCCGAAGGCCAAGGTCATCAGCCTCGGCATCGGCGACGTCACGCAGCCGCTCTGCCCTGCCGTCATCGAGGCCATGCACAAGGCTGTCGACGACATGGCACACAAGGAGACCTTCCACGGCTATGGTCCCGAGCAGGGATACATGTGGCTCCGCGAGGCCATCGTCAAGAACGACTTCCTCCCAAGGGGCGTGCATCTCGACCCCGACGAGATCTTTGTCAACGACGGAGCCAAGAGCGACACAGGCAATATCGGTGAGCTGGTGCGCTGGGACAACTCCATGGCGGTCACCGACCCCATCTATCCCGTCTACGTCGACTCCAATGTGATGAACGGACGGTCGGGCTATTTCGAGAATGGCCACTGGAGCAACGTCACCTACATGCCCTGCACCGAGGAAAACGGCTTTGTGCCTGTCATCCCCGACCACCGCGTCGACATGATCTACCTGTGCTACCCCAACAACCCGACAGGCATGGTCATCACCCGCGAGGAACTGCGCAAATGGGTCAACTATGCCATCCACAACGACTCCATCATCTTCTACGATGCGGCCTATGAGGCCTACATCCGCGATGAGAACATACCCCACACCATCTATGAGATCCGTGGCGCCCGCAAGGTGGCCATCGAGTTCCACAGCTATTCGAAGACGGCAGGCTTCACCGGCGTGCGTTGCGGCTACACCGTCGTGCCGAAAGAGCTGACCGCCGCCACCATGGACGGCGAGCGACTGCCGCTCAACCCCTTCTGGTTGCGCCGCCAGTCGACCAAGTTCAACGGCACCAGCTACATCTCGCAGCGTGCCGCAGAGGCCATCTACACACCCGAGGGCAAGCGCCAGACACAAGAGACCATCAACTACTACATGGAGAACGCCCGCATCATGCACGAGGCCCTCAACGCGCTGGGCTTCAAGGTCTATGGCGGCACCGACGCTCCTTATCTCTGGGTGAAGACACCGGGCGGAACACCCTCCTGGCAGTTCTTCGAGGAACTGCTCTATGGAGCGCAGATCGTCTGCACGCCGGGCGTGGGCTTCGGACCGTCGGGCGAGGGCTTCGTCCGCCTCACCAGCTTCGGCGACCGTGCCGACTGCATCGAGGCCATGGAGCGCATCCGCCAGTGGATGAAAAAGTAATCAACAGAAAACAAACAAGCAAAAGAAATAATTTACAAGTATGGAAAACCTAAGATTTCAGGCAGTTGCAGATGCTTCCAAGAAGAAGCCAATGTCGGTGATGACTCCTGTTGAGAGACCATCGGAGTACTTCGCCAAGAAAGTGTTTAACCGCCAGAAGATGTACAAGTATCTTCCCGCCGATGTCTATAGCAAGCTCATCGACGTGATCGACAATGGCGCTCAACTCGATCGTAGCATTGCCGACGAGGTGGCCAAGGGCATGAAGCAGTGGGCCGACGAGAACGGTGTGACCCACTACACCCACTGGTTCCAGCCGCTGACCGAGGGCACGGCCGAGAAGCACGACTCCTTCATCGAGCACGACGGCAAGGGCGGCATGATCGAGGAATTCTCTGGCAAGTTGCTTGTGCAGCAGGAACCCGACGCTTCGAGCTTCCCCTCAGGTGGCATCCGCTCCACCTTCGAGGCTCGCGGCTACTCCGCTTGGGACCCCACGTCGCCTGTGTTCATCATCGACGACACGCTCTGCATCCCGACAATCTTCATTTCCTATACCGGTGAGGCGCTCGACTACAAGGCTCCGTTGCTCCGCGCCCTCCACGCCGTCAACGTGGCCGCCACCGACGTGTGCCACTATTTCTATCCCGACGTGAAGAAGGTCATCAGCAACCTCGGTTGGGAGCAGGAGTATTTCCTCGTCGACGAGGACCTCTACGCTGCACGTCCCGACCTCATCCTCACGGGTCGCACGCTCATGGGCCACGAGAGCGCCAAGAACCAGCAGATGGACGACCACTACTTCGGCACCATCCCTGAGCGCGTGGCAGCCTTCATGAAGGACCTTGAGATACAAGCCCTGGAGCTGGGCATCCCCGTGAAGACCCGCCACAACGAGGTGGCACCCAACCAGTTTGAGTGCGCCCCGATCTTCGAGGAGACCAACCTCGCCGTCGACCACAACATGTTGCTCATGAGCTTGATGAAGCGCGTGGCCCACAAGCACGGCTTCGAGGTGCTGCTCCACGAGAAGCCGTTCGACGGCATCAATGGCTCGGGCAAGCACAACAACTGGTCGCTCTCGACCGATACGGGCATCCTGCTCCATGGCACCGGCAAGACGCGTGAGGACAACCTGCGCTTCGTGGTGTTCATCGTGGAGACCCTGATGGGTGTCTATCGCCACAACGGCCTGCTGAAGGCGTCGATCATGGATGCCGGCAATGCCCATCGTCTGGGCGCCAACGAGGCACCTCCCGCCATCATCTCCTCATTCCTGGGCCGCAGCGTCAGCGATGTGCTCGAGCATATCATGAAGGCCGACAAGGACGCCCTCGTCATCAAGGGCAAGGAGGGTGTGCAGATCGACATCCCCGAGATCCCCGACATCATGCGCGACAATACCGACCGCAACCGCACCAGCCCATTCGCCTTCACTGGCAACCGCTTTGAGTTCCGCGCTGTGGGATCGAGCGCCAACTGCGCCAGCGCACAGATCGTGCTCAACACCGCCGTGGCTGAGGCGCTCACCGACTTCAAGGCTCGTGTGGACAAGCTCATCGCCAAGGGTGAGGACAAGTTTGCTGCCATCCTCAGTGTGGTGCGCGACGACATCAAGACCTGCGCTCCCATTCACTTCGACGGCAACGGCTACTCCGACGAGTGGGTCGCTGAGGCTGCCAAGCGCGGTCTCGACACTGAGAAGTCGGCTCCAGTCATCTTCGACCGCTACCTCGATCCGGAGACCATCAAGATGTTTGAGTCGACGGGCGTGATGAAGAAGAACGAGCTCGAGGCACGCAACGAGGTGAAGTGGGAGACCTACACCAAGAAGCTCCAGATCGAGGCTCGTGTGCTGGGCGATCTCTCGCTCAACCACATCATCCCTGTGGCCACACACTACCAGTCGATGATCGCCAAGGACGTGCAGAACCTCATGGCCATCTATGGTGCCGAGAAGGGCAAGAAGCTCTCTGAGCGCATCATGAACATCATCGAGCAGATCTCTGAGCGCACCGCCACCATCGAGAAGAACGTGGAGGACATGGTCAACGCCCGCAAGGTGGCCAACAAGATCCAGGATGAGCGCGAGAAGGCCATCGCCTATCACGACACCGTGGAGACATTCTTCCAGCCCATCCGTTACCAGATCGACAAGCTCGAACTGGTGGTGGCCGATGAGCTTTGGATGCTCCCGAAGTATCGCGAGCTGTTGTTCATCCGATAAGCGATGGCGACAATTTCAAGAATTGTGTATTTCTAAATAGGCAATCTATTTCTTTTATTGGTTGTTTAAGTTTACAGGGTGGGCTTGCCGTGAGGCAGACCCACCCTTTTTGCGTGTGTGGCGCGTGGGACAAGAGCGGTGCTATTTGTTTTATGACAAATATAGGATGCCTGCGTGTCCACATTTTATACGCTGTTGTCCAATTATTAGACACCGCTCAAATGATGCGTTTTTCGTAAATGGCTTGTTATTAGCTGTTTGCGTTTTTGGCACGGCATTGGCATGAGAGAATGTGTATGAAAAGAACGATTAGCACATTCATCCTGACGCTGGCCTGTGTGGCCGCCACCGCCCAGAACCCCTGGACGCTCGACAGCTGCATCAGCTATGCCGTGAGCCACGCCAACAGCGTGCGGCGCAGCCACATCGAACTCCAACAGAGCCACAACGACGCCCGCACGGCAGCGCTCGACTTCCTGCCCACCGTGAGTGGACAGGTGAGCGGACAGTATGCCTGGGGCCGCAACGTGGACCCTGAGACCAACACGTATAACACCATCACCACCTTTAATAATTATTATACGGTGGAAGCGTCGGTCAGCCTCTTCGACGGCGGACAGACGCTCAACGCCTTTCGCCGTGCCAAGAATGCGCGTGCCTATGCCGCCACCGCCCTGCAGAAGGCCGCCGACGACAAGGCGCTGACCGTGATGACGAAGTTTGTAGATGCCATATACAACCAGAAGAGTGTGGCCCTCGCCGAGGAGAAACTCGCCGACAGCCGCGCCCTTCTGCTCAAGACACAACGTCTCTTCGAGCTTGGTGAGAAGTCGCGCCCCGACGTGGCGCAGATGGAGAGCCAGGTGGCTGAGGACGACTACAACCTGCTCCACCAGCAGAACCAGGCGCGCCTGGCCCTGATGGCCCTCAAGAGCGAGATGAACTATCCCGTGGCCGACACCCTCTGCCTCTCCGACGAGGCACCCGTGGGCACCTGGGAGGCCGCTGGGCGCGGACAGCTCAGCGTCAAGCTGGAGGAGCAGAAAGTGAAAGACCTGAAGTATGCCTGGCTCATGGCCAAGGGCAACCTGCTGCCCAGCCTCTCGCTTGGAGGCGGCGTGCAGACCAACTATTACCGTAATCTCTCTCAAGGAGGTGGCAAGGCAGACGGCTTCGGTGCGCAGATGAAGAACAATCTCGGCGAATACGTCTACCTGTCACTCTCCATTCCCCTCTTCACCCCCAGCCGCTGGCGCTCGGCCCGACGGGCCAAGAGCGAGTGGCAGAAGGCCCAGCTTGACCTCGACGACGCGCGCCGCAAGCTCAGCGACGACCGCTTGCAGGCCCAGGCCGACCTGGCTGGCTACCGTCGCGAGGTGGGACAGATGGAGCGCAAGGTGGCCGCCGACTCGTTGGCCTACCACCTCTCAAGCCGCAAGTTTGAGGAGGGCATGCTCTCCACATTCGACCTCCACACGGCGGCGCAGACCCTCTTGCAGTCGCGCATCAAGCTCCTGCAGTCGCGCCTGCTGCTCGTCATGAAGCGCCGCCTGGTGGAATATCTCAACCAATAGTCCACACCATCCCACAAGTTATATCATAACCCATCATAACAACCCTCAAAACAACATAAGACAATGGATATCAAGATAGAGAAAAAGAAATATGCCCTGCCCCGTAAGTATTGGCCCTGGATCGGAGGCGGCGTGGTGTTTGCGGCCGTCGTGCTGTGGCTGGCACTGGGCAACTTCAGTTCGTCGCTCAATGTCGACGCCAAGAGCCTGAACATCGGCGACGTGACCAGTGGCCAGTTTGACGACTACGTGTCGGTCGACGGCAGCGTGGCACCCATCCAGGTGGTGCAGATCTCGCCCGAGGAGGGCGGCGTGGTGCTCGAGAAAGTGGTGGAGGAGGGCGCCCATGTGCACAAGGGCGACGTCATCGTGAGGCTCAGCAACTCCAACCTCGACCTGCAAATCCTCAACGCCGAGAGCGAACTGGCCGAGAAGCAAGACATGCTCCGCAACACCGAACTGTCGCTCGAGCAGGACATGCTCAACAACAAGACCGAGGCTGCACAGTATGACATGGACGTGACATCCAAGAAACGCGCCTACGACCACCAGAAGGCCTTGCAGAAGGAACAGCTCAATTCGCGCGAGGACTACCTCAAGGCACAGGAGGAATACAAGCTCGCCCAGGAGAAAAACACGCTCATCAAGCAACGCCTGAAGAAGAGCACGCAGCTCCGCCGTGCGCAGATGAGCCAGATGGCCGACAACCTCGAGTCGATGCAGCGCAACGTGCAGCTCGTGCGTGAGCGCAAGGCCAAGCTCGACGTGCGCTCGTCCATCGACGGCGAGGTCGGACAACTCGACATCGAACTGGGACAGAACATTCAGCCCGGACAGAAGATTGGCGTCATCAACGACCTCTCCGACTACAAGGTGCAGGCACAGGTCGACGAACACTATATCGACCGCGTGCACCCCGGGCTCACAGGAACCTTCGAGCAGAATGGCAAGCGCTACACCCTCGAGGTGCGCAAGGTCTATCCCGAGGTGACCAACGGACGCTTCAAGATCGACTTCGTGTTTCGTGGCGCACGGCCACAAAACATCCGCACCGGACAGACCTACTATGTCGACCTGCAACTCGGCGAGTCGAAGCGCGCCGTGCTCATCCCCAAGGGCACGTTCTACAGCGTGACGGGCGGACAGTGGATCTTCGTGCTTGACAAGGACGGCAAGAAGGCTTATCGCCGCAACATCACCATCGGCCGACAGAACCCGCAATACTATGAGGTCATCGAGGGCCTGGAGCCTGGCGAGCGCGTCATCACCAGCGGATACGAGGCCTTCAAGGACAACCAGACGCTCGTGCTCAAGCACTGACGCCCCTGGGGCCATGCCCCACGACATAGCAACCAACACATCGCACAACATATAACATCAGAAGAATAAACATGAATTATTTAGCAAAAGCCATTCAGGGATTGCCCCGCAGGGGCCAGCACAACCTGGCCAAGATACTCTGTCTCGCCTTGGGTCTGGCCATCAGTTCGGTCATCATCGCCGAGATCTATTATGAGCAGACCTTCGACACCCATTTCGCAGGTGCCGACCGCACCTACCGCGTGATTGAGAAATTCAAGATTGGCGACATGGCCGACATGCAGGACTGCCCCAACACGCCTGGCGCATGGGCTCCTGGCATCAAGAAATATGTGCCCATGGTCGAGGCTGCCACACGCACCACCAACCAGTGGGGACCTGACACGCAACTGCGCCTGCAGGGCCTGTCGAAAGACGGCGAGGGCAACAGCGTGAAGGCGCGCATCGACCTGGCCGACAGCTGCTTCTTCGACGTCTTCCCGCAGCGCATCCTCATGGGCAACGCCAAGAAGGTGCTCTCCACCAAGAACAGCGTCATGATCAGTTCTGACCTGGCGGAGACCATTGGCGGCAACGTCGTGGGCCGCCGTTTCACCCTCGACGACTGTCCTGGCATCACGTTCACCATCGGTGGCGTCTTCGAGGCCTTCCCCTGGGGCTCGTCGCTCCACGGCCGCGACGCCTTCCTGGCCATGAAAGACATCTCGGAGTTTACCTATGACGGCACCGACAACTGGTTGGGCAACGACCGCTACAGCTCGTATATACGCTTGGCCAAGGGCCACAACATCAGCGAACTGCGCCCCTACATGACCAAGATGCTCAATGAGAACATCGACCAGGCGGCGTTGGCCAAGGCTGGCGCCAAGACCGATGTCGACTTCATGACGCTCAACGAGTATTACACCAGCGACTCATACATCCAGATGATGAAGTGGATCCTGGCTATCGTGGCCTTCGTGTTGCTCTTCACCTCGGTCATGAACTACCTGCTCATCATCGTGAGCAACACCGTGAGCCGCTCGCGCGAGATGGCCGTCCGCAAGTGCTTTGGCGCCGAGAAGGGCAACCTCTATGCCCAGACGCTCTCCGAGGCCATTGTCCACGTGGCGTTGTCGGTGGTCCTGGCCGCCCTGCTGGTGCTTGTCTGCAAGGGCACCGTCGAGGACTTCCTCTCTGCGCCTGTGGCCGCCCTGCTCTTCAATCGTGGGTCATGGATCCTCGTGGCCATCGTGGTGGCCGTCATCTTCATCGGTGGTGTGGTGCCGGGCTGGCTGTTCCAGCGCACACCGGTCACCAGCGCCTTCCGTGGATGGTCGGAGAACCGCCGTCGCTGGAAGTTGGCCCTGCTGGCTGGCGAGTTTGCCATCGTGGGCCTCATGATGAGCCTGCTCTGCGTCATCAGCGGACAATACAGCAAGATGACCAATCTCGACCCAGGCTACAAGTATGACAACGTGGCCATCCTCAGCGTGCAGGGCCTCCAGAACGATGAGTGCCGTCGCTGCCTCGACGAGGTGCGCCGCGACCCACACGTCAGCCTTGTGTCCACAGCCTCCTATCTTCCCTTGGACGGTTGGTTTGGCTCGGGCAACAATGTGTCACTGCCCGGCAGCGACCAGGAACTGTTCAACGCGCAGGACCTCTACTTCGTCGGCGACAACTTCTTCAAGATGCTCGACATCCAGATCACCCAGGGCTCCTTCTTCACTGACCGCAGCGACACCTCGCGTCAGGTGATGGTCGATGAGCGTTTTGCCCAGAAGCTGGCCAAGGCGGCTGGATGGAAAGACGGTGTCGTGGGCAAGCGCATCTTTGTGTCGGAGCATTGTGCGGAAGCGCACCCATTTGTGCAGATCGTGGGCGTGTTCAACAGCATCCAGTTGGGTGGCGCCACACAGGCCAACGGCATGGCCGACCAGCCCTGCATGATGTTCTATTCCGCCTCGGGCAACACCGGCCAGATACTCCTGAAGATGGACGAGCTGACACCGCAGACAATGCTCGACGTGCGACAAAAGGTGGAGAAGTTGTTCCCGGGCAAGGATGTGAAGCTCGTGAGCTATGCCTCCGAGTTTGAACGCCAGTATGTGTCGCAGCGCAATTTCCGCAACGGCATCCTCGTGGGCGGCCTCGTGGTGTTCATCATCGCCATCCTCGGCTTGGTGGGCTACTCATCCGATGAGGTGGCACGGCGCAGCAAGGAGATAGCCATCCGCAAGGTCAACGGAGCCCATGTGGGCGACATCCTCCGCCTGTTTGTGCGCGACATCATGCGCGTGGCGGTGCCCAGCGTGCTCGTCGGTTGTGTGGGCGCATGGCTCATCGCCGCCAAGTGGCTGCAAAACTTCACCGTGCGCATCCAGCTCACGCCCTGGATCTTCCTGGCCGTGACCGCCGCCATCCTGCTCATCATCGGGCTCTCGGTCGTGCTCAACTGCCGCAAGGTGGCTGCGTCGAACCCCGTGAAATACCTGAAAGACGAGTAACAAGATACAGGCACAAGGGCGCTTGGCCGACAGTGGCGAGCGCCCGACAAACCAAGAATAAACATTAGATAACAAAAAAATACAAGATAAGATGATACAAGTAGAAAACTTATGCAAGGTGTTCCGCACCGATGAGGTGGAGACCATTGCACTCGACAAGGTGAGTTTTGAGGTGGCTGATGGTGAGTTTGTGGCCATCATGGGTCCGTCGGGCTGTGGCAAGTCCACATTGCTCAACATTCTCGGACTGCTCGACAATCCCACGAGCGGAAAGTATTGGCTGGGCGACCAGGAGGTGGCTGGCCTGAAGGAGAACGAGCGCACGGCCATCCGCAAGGGCCAGGTGGGCTTCGTGTTCCAGAGTTTCAACCTCATCGACGAGCTCAACGTGGAGGAAAACATCGCCTTGCCACTGGCCTACATGGGCATCCCGAAGGCTGAGCGCAAGGCCAAGGTGGAGGAGGTGATGCGCCGTATGAACATCGCCCACCGCGCCAAGCACTTCCCCCATCAGCTCTCAGGCGGTCAGCAACAGCGTGTGGCCATCGCCCGCGCCGTGGTGTTCGGTCCCAAGCTGATCCTCGCCGACGAGCCCACGGGTAACCTCGACTCGAAGAATGGCGCCGAGGTGATGCGCCTGCTCTGCGAACTCAACCAGGAGGGCACCACCATCGTCATGGTGACCCACAACGAGCACGACGCGCAGATGGCCCATCGTGTGGTGCGCCTCTTCGACGGAAAGGTCGTCGACGACGGCAAGGCTTAGTTCGCTTGATGGCCGGGCCACAGCGGAAGCGACTGTGGCCGCTATGACAAAAGACAAGCCACGACTCTTGTGAATGTGTTCGCAAGAGTCGTGGCTTGTCTTTTTTATTCCTTTTTCAGTTCGATGCGGAAGGTGGTGCCTCGTCCCACCTCCGAGCTCTTCACCCAGATGCGCCCCTTGTGATACTCCTCCACGATGCGCTTGGCGAGGCTCAGGCCCAGTCCCCAGCCCCGTTTCTTGGTGGTGAAGCCCGGCTTGAACACGTTGTGCAAGTCTTTCTTGCGGATGCCCTTGCCCGTGTCGCTCATCTCGATGATGGCCTTGGTGGGTGTCTCCTCCACGTGGAGGGTGATCGTTCCCGACTCGCCTCCCATGGCGTCGACGGCATTCTTGGAGAGGTTCTCGATGACCCACTCGAAGAGCGAGGCGTTGAGGCTGACGATGATGTCGTGGTCGGGGAAGTCCTTCACCATCTTCACCCGTTTGCTGGTGCGCCGGTCCATGTAGTCGATGACGTGGTCCATGACCTCGTTGAGGCTCGACGGCACAGGCTCGGGCAACGACCCGATCTTCGAGAAACGGTCGGCTATGAGTTGCAGGCGCTTCACATCCTTGTCGAGCTCGGGGATGAGGTCGTCGTCCGGATATTGCTCCTTGAGGATCTCCACCCATGCCATGAGGCTGCTGATGGGCGTGCCGAGTTGGTGGGCGGTCTCCTTTGACAGGCCCACCCACACCTTGTTTTGTTCGGCTCGCTTGGAGGTGAGCAGGGCGATGATGGCCATCACGACGAAGAGCAGCACCACACCCAGTTGCACATAGGGGTAGAGTGCCAGGCGCTTGAGCACCAGCGAGTCGTCGTAACAGACGTCGATATAGTCGTGGGCCTGCTTGTCGAGGTTGATGCGGATGTTGCGATGGGCGGCCAGGAGCCTGTGGCCCTCCTGGCTGGCCAGTTGGAGGCTGTCGTCGTAGTTGTCGGCCTTGAGGTCGAGGTTGCGGAAGTCAGACACGTTGCCATGCGAGTCGAGCACGATGACGGGGATGGTGTTGTTCTCGTTGAGCACCGTCAGCACCAGTCCCAGGTCGGTGTTCTCATCGGCGTTGTTGAGCGTGCGCATGGCCTCTGCCCACACCTCCATGCGCGACCGTTCCTGTTGTTCGAGGTCGCGCGTCAGGAGATGCGACACGACGAGCGAGCCGGCGGCTATGAGGATGGCCGCAACGACCAGCACGATCTTCATCTGTCGTATTCTGTCTGTCCACTGCATGCTATCTAAACGAATGGTGACGGCCGATTATTGCATCCGCGTGGCTTCTTTCCCCGATTATTTTCACCATGGGCACGGCAAACAAAATGGGCACTCCCCTGGGTCACAACTGACCTTGGAGGAATGCCCTAAACGAGTAATGATAGGAAAAACCGTTACCGTCGTTTGTTATCCATTGATAGATTCCCTTTTAGCTGTTCAAGTATTCGTCGACCTTCTTGGCGGCGTCGCGGCCGCTGGCCATGGCGCGCACCACGAGGCTGGCGCCGTTGGCGGCGTCGCCCGCCACAAACACGTTGCTGGCAAACTGTGGCTGCTCGGGCCTGAGGAAGCCCATGGCCAAGAGCACGATCTGCGCCTTGATGACCTCAGGCTTGCCGGCCTCCACCATGATGGGGCGGCCGCCCTCGGGGTTGGGTTTCCAGTCGATGGGCTGCACGCGCACGCCGGTCAGCTTGCCGTCCTTGCCCAGGAACTCCAGTGAGTTGATGTTCCAGCGACGCTCACAACCCTCCTCGTGCGAAGAGGTGGTCTTCAGCGTGCGCGGCCAGTTGGGCCAGGGGTTCTTCGGGTCGTCGGGACCCACGGGCGGCTTGGGCATGATCTCGATCTGCGTGACGCTGCGGGCGCCCTGACGGTGGGCCGTTCCGATGCAGTCGGAACCCGTGTCGCCACCGCCGATGACCAGCACGTCCTTGTCCTTGGCGTTGACCAGCTCGTCTTTCTTAAACTCCTCGCCGGCCAAGACCCTGTTTTGCTGCGACAGCATCTCCAGGGCGAAATACACGCCCTTGAGATCGCGTCCAGGTATCTTGAGGTCGCGAGCCTGCGGCGTTCCTGTGCTGACCACGACAGCGTCGAACGAGGCCGACAGTTCGTCGAAGGTCATGACCTTGTCCTTCTTCAGCGTGGGGTCGTTCTGGATGTCGCCCACCTGTTTCTTGTCCGTCACGACATGGACGCCAAACGAGAACTCGATGCCCTCTTCCCTGAGCAGGGCCAGGCGCCTGTCGATGACCTCCTTGTTGAGCTTGAAGTTGGGGATGCCATAGCGGAGCAGTCCGCCTGCATTCTCACGGGCGTCGTAGACTGTCACCTTGTAGCCCATGTGGTTGAGCCTGTTGGCGGCCACCAGTCCTGCGGGACCAGCGCCGACGACCGCCACCTTCTTGCCGTTGCGCTCGGGAGTGACAGGATGGATGTAGTCTTCCTCCCAGGCATGCTCAGTGATGGCGGCCTCGTCCTCACGGTTGGTGGTGGGCTGGTGCTCGATGAGGTTGAGCACGCACGCCTTCTCGCAGAGGGCCGGGCAGATGCGCCCCGTGAACTCAGGGAAGTCGTTGGTGGCGTTGAGCAGCTCATAGGCCAACTTCCAGTCGCCCTTGTAGAGAGCGTCGTTCCACTCGGGCGGTTTGTTGCCCAGGGGGCAGGCGCTGTGGCAGAAAGGCACGCCGCAGTCCATGCAGCGGCTCGCCTGAAGCTGTCGGTCGTGCGAGTTGAGGGTCTGCTCCACCTCGCCATAGTCGTGTATTCTATCGTGTATGGGCCGGTATCCGGCCTCCTTGCGGTCTATTGTCAGAAAAGCTCTTGGATTTCCCATGATGTATGATGATGCTTGTTGCTGTTACACGTTTGTTAATAATCTCGCTGCATGTCGGCAATCTTCTGTTGCAGCTTGCGCACTTGCTCCTCTTGCAGCACACGCTTGTACTCGATCGGTACCACCTGGATGAAGTCCTCGATGTAGTGGCTCCAGTCGTCGAGCATGGTGCGGGCCAACTTCGATCCAGTGTAGAGGTAGTGCTGGCGGATCAGTTCGTGCAGTTCCTTGCGGTAGCTGCTCTCCTCCACGAGGTTGATCTCCACCATGTCCATGTTGCAGAAGTAGTCGAAGTTGTGATTCTTGTCCCACACGTAGGCCACGCCGCCGCTCATGCCGGCTGCGAAGTTGCGGCCCGTCTCGCCGAGCACGACCACGCGTCCGCCGGTCATGTATTCGCAACAGTGGTCGCCAGCACCCTCGATGACGGCGATGGCTCCCGAGTTTCTGACGCCGAAGCGCTCGCCCACCTTGCCGTTGACATAGAGCTCACCGCTTGTGGCGCCATAGAGACCCGTGTTGCCAGCGATGATGTTGTCCTCGGCTGCGAAGTTGGAGCGGATGGGCGGCAGGATCGACACGCGTCCGCCAGAGAGGCCCTTGGCAAAGTAGTCGTTGGTGTCGCCCTCGAGCTTGAAGTCCACACCACTGACGAGGAAGGCGCCGAAGCTCTGTCCGGCTGAGCCCTTGAACTTCACGTTGATCTGTGCGGCGCGGGCCTTGGCCAGGCGCTTCCTGACCGTGTCGGCATCGTCGCCCGTGGCATGCATCTCCTTCTCGATCTTCTCGGCGTGTTGCATCTCCATGTAGCCCGAGAGCATGGCGCCCACGGCACGGTTGGTGTTGCGGATGCTGTAGTCGAGGTCGATCTCGCCACCCGTCTCGATGGTGTTGGCGGCGGCCTTGATCATCTGTTCGTCGAGCACGCCGTCGAGGTCGTGTTCCTGGCTCTTGGTGCAATAGTATGACGTGTCGCCATGCTCCTGGTGGAGCAGGTTGGAGAAGTCGAGCGCGTTCCACTTGCGTGTGATGGCCGCGGCCTCGTCCTTGTCCTTGGCCAGTGTCGACACGGGCTTGGCGGCCAAAGGCTTGCGCACGATGAGCTCTGTGTGGCCGATGATGTCGTTGAGGCGGCGATAACCCATCTGTGCCAAGTACTCGCGCACCTCCTCAGCGAGGAACGTGAAGAAGTTGACCACATGGTGATAGTTGCCCATGAAGTGGGCGCGGAGCTTCGGGTCCTGAGTGGCCACACCCATGGGACAAGTGTTCTGCGAGCACTTGCGCATCATGACGCAGCCCAGGGTGATGAGGGCCGCGGTGCCAAAGCCGAACTCCTCGGCGCCGAGCAGGGCCGTCATGATGACGTCGCGGCCCGTCTTGAGCTGACCGTCTACTTGCAGGCGGACGAGCGAGCGCAGGCCGTTCTTGACCAGCGTCTGCTGGGTCTCGGCCAGTCCGATCTCAGGCGAGATGCCGGCGAAGCGCATGCTCGATGCCGGGCTGGCACCCGTGCCACCCTCTGCGCCAGAGATGACGATGAGGTCGGCCTTGGCCTTCACGACGCCTGCGGCAATCGTGCCGACACCACTCTCGGCCACCAGTTTCACGGAGATGGCTGCGCGAGGGTTGACGTTCTTCAGGTCGAAGATCAGTTGCTTGAGGTCCTCGATGGAGTAGATGTCGTGGTGAGGCGGTGGAGAGATGAGCGAGATGCCCGGGATGGAGTGGCGCGTCTTGGCGATGATCTCGTTGACCTTGAAGCCAGGGAGCTGTCCGCCCTCGCCCGGCTTGGCGCCTTGTGCCACCTTGATCTGTATCTCCTCGGCGTTGACCAGGTACTCGGTGGTCACGCCGAAGCGGCCAGAGGCCACCTGCTTGGTCTTGCTGGAGAGCGAGATGCCGTCGACGGAGGAGTGGAAACGCTCCTCGTCCTCGCCGCCCTCGCCCGTGTTGGAGCGTGCGCCGAGCTTGTTCATGGCCAGTGCGAGGGCCTCATGGGCCTCCTTGCTCAGGGCGCCAAACGACATGGCTCCCGTCACGAAGTGCTTGACGATGGACTCCACGGGCTCCACCTCGGCCAGGTCGATGGGACCGCCAGCGGCGCGCTTGAAGTCGAAGAAGTCGCGGATGAAGATGGGCTCGTCCTTCTCGTCGGCCAGGTGTGTGTATTTCTTGAACAACTGGTAGTCGCCCCGGCGGGTGGCCAGTTGCAGGGTGGCGATGGTGTCGGGGTTCCAGGCGTGGCGTATGCCGTCGCGCCGCCAGTGGAACTGTCCGAGCGTGGGCAGCGGCTTCTCCACGTAGGCGGCCGTATGGCTGGCCTTCTCCTGGCGGAACGCCTCGTCGTGCAGGGCGATGGCGTCGTGGGCGATGGTCTTCAGGCCGACGCCGCCGATGGAGCTGTGGTCGGTGCCGAAGTATGTTTTCAGCAGCGACTCCGACAAGCCGATGGCCTCAAAGATCTTGGCGCCACGGTAGCTGCGGATGGTGGATATGCCCATCTTGGCCATGATCTTGAACAGGCCTTTCTTGACCGCCTTGATGTAGTTGGCCTCGGCGGTGGGATAGTCTTCCTGTATCTTGCGCTGCTTGACGAGGTCGTCGAGGATGGCGTAGGTCATGTAGGGGCAGAGGGCCGAGGCGCCGTAGCCCAGGAGCAGGGCGGCATGCATCACCTCGCGGATCTCGCCCGACTCGACGATCAGGGCCGTCTGCACACGTTTGCCCACCGAGATGAGATAGTGGTGGACGGCGCTCACGGCCAGCAGCGACGGGATGGCGACATGGGTCTCATCGACGTCGCGGTCGGAGAGGATGATGTAGTTATAGCCCTCGTCGACGCTCTTCTCGGCGTCGTGGCACAGGCGGTCGAGGGCGTCGCGCAGACCACTCTCGCCCTGGCGGGCCTCAAAGAGCATGGGCAACTTGATGGTGTTGAAGCCCTTGTAGCGGATGTTGCAGAGGATGTCGAGCTGGGTGTTGGTCAGGATGGGGTGGGGCAGGCGCACCATCTTGCAGTTGGACTCGTTGGGGTTGAGGATGCCTGTGCCCACACGGCCGATATACTCGGTGAGACTCATCACGAGGTTCTCGCGGATGGAGTCGATGGCCGGGTTGGTGACCTGGGCGAACTGCTGGCGGAAATAGTTGAAGAAGATCTGCGGGCGGTCGCTCAGCACCGCCAGGGGCGTGTCGTTGCCCATCGAGGCCGTGGGCTCCTGGCCCTTGACGGCCATGGGCACGATGGTGTCCTGGATGTCCTCGCGACCGAAGCCAAACTCCACGCACTTGCTCTGGAGGTCGCTGACGGCATTGCTCACCTTGCGTCCGCTGCGTATCTTCTCAAGCTGGATGCGGTTGGTGTTGAGCCATTGGCGGTAGGGGTGCTCGGCAGCCAGGCGCTCGCGAATTTCGCCGTCGTAGTAGATCTTGCCCTCCTGGGTGTCGATGAGGAGGATCTTGCCGGGTTGCAGGCGTCCCTTCTCCGCAATCTCGGTGGGGTCGAAGTCCATGACGCCGACCTCTGAGGCCACCACCATCGTGTCGTTCTTGGTGATGGTGTAGCGTGCCGGGCGCAAGCCGTTGCGGTCGAGCATGCCTCCGGCGAAGCGTCCGTCGGAGAAGAGCAGGGCCGCAGGACCGTCCCAGGGCTCCATCAGGATGGAGTGGTACTCATAGAACGCTTTCAGGTCTTCGGATATGGGGTTCTTGTCGTTGAAACTCTCGGGGATCATGATCGACATGGCGTGGGGAAGCGACAGGCCGCTCATGACAAAAAACTCAAACACGTTGTCGAGGCTGGCAGAGTCGCTCATGCCCGGCTGCACGATGGGCGTGATGCCGCGGATGTCGCCCAGGGCGTCGCTCGAGAGCACCGACTCGCGGGCCTTCATCCAGCCACGGTTGCCGCGGATGGTGTTGATCTCACCATTGTGGGCCACCATGCGGAAGGGCTGGGCCAGGCTCCATGTGGGGAAGGTGTTGGTGGAGAAACGGCTGTGGACAATGGCCAAGCCGCTCGTGAAATAGTTGTTGGTCAGGTCAGGGTAGTACTGTCGCAGTTGCAGGCTGGAGAGCATGCCCTTGTAGACGATGCTCTTGCTGGAGAGCGAGCAGATGTAGAAGTCCTTGACTGGCATCTCGGGATGCTGTGCGCCAAACTGTGCCACGCGGTTCTCGATCTTCTTGCGTATGATATATAATGTGCGCTCGAAGGTCGGCACCTTGTCGTCGGTCACGCCGGTGATGAACACCTGCTTGATATCGGGCTCTGTGGCCAGGGCGGCCTCGCCCAGGCAACCCGGGTTGGTGGGCACCGTGCGCAGGTGGGTGAGGCTCAGTCCCTCACGCTCGATCTCCTCGATCATGATCGACAATATCTGCTGCTGGCAGTCGCTGTCCTTCGGAAGGAACACCAGGCCTGTGCCATACTTGCCCTTCTCGGGCACCGGGATGCCCTGGAGCAAGATGAACTCGTGTGGTATCTGCAACAAGATGCCTGCTCCGTCGCCCGTCTTGCCGTCGGCACCCTCGGCGCCACGGTGGCGCAGGTTCTCCAGCACTTTCAGTGCGTTGTCGACGAGATCGTGGCTCTTGTTGCCGTGGATGTTCACGACCATGCCCACGCCACAAGCGTCGTGCTCGTAGGCGGCATTATACAATCCATTCCCCATAATCTTAACAATTAATCAGTAAAACAATAGCTTTTCCTATCAAAGTGTTTGCAAAGGTACTGTTTTTCTATCGCTTTGGTAACTATGAGGCAAGTCTTCTATATAGAAAATACGACAAAGTGAGGATTTGTAACGCTTTTAGTACTTTTAAATCGTAAGATAAAGGCCTGTTTTTCGATGCAAAAGTTTCAATTTGATATTTTGCGTTTGATTTTAAATTCCAGAAGGTTTTTATGCGCTGCATAATGGGGTGGTGTGCCGTCACACGGCCTGTGATTTTTGGCCAGGGCATTGGTTGCGACGTGGGACACGTCGCCCACGATCCTTGTGGATGTGTTATCGACGTTGAATAGTTAGCCTATGAGACAGCCATCTTTAAGGGGAGCTGGCAGTACTTGATAGAGAAGCCAGCAGTACTTGATAGAGAAGCCAGCAGTACTTGATAGAGAAGCCGGCAGTACTTGATAGAGAAGCCAGCAGTACTTGATAGAGAAGCCAACAGTACTTGATAGGGAGGCCGCCGCGCTGCGTCTCAAAAGAAAAGGGCGCCGACCACGTGGAGTCACGTCGGTCGGCGCCCGATAGGTCGGTTGGGAGTGGATTACTGCTTGAAGAGCTCCTTGATGCCTCCCAGGCTGCCCATGAGGTTGGAGGCCTCGTAGGGCAGGAAGACGGTCTTGGTCTTGTCGCCCGTGGCCAGTTCCTGCATCATCTTGATGTAGTTCTGGGCCAAGAGGTAGTTGGCCGGGTTGCTGCTCTTGCCCACGGCCTCGGTGATGCGGTCGATGGCCTGTGCCTCGGCCTCGGCCTTGCGGATGCGGGCCTGTGCCTCACCCTCGGCCAGGAGGATGGCCTGTTGCTTCTCTGCCTCGGCGCGGTTGATCTTGGCCTGCTTCTCACCCTCCGACTGGAGGATCTGCGCCTGCTTGGTGCCCTCGGAGTTGAGGATGGTGGCACGCTTGTCGCGCTCGGCCTGCATCTGCTTCTCCATGGCCTGGAGCACGCTCTTTGGCGGGATGATGTCTTGCAGCTCCACGCGGTTCACCTTGATGCCCCACTTGTTGGTGGCGTCGTCGAGCACGCCGCGGAGCTTGGAGTTGATGACGTCGCGTGAGGTGAGCGTCTGGTCGAGCTCCATGTCGCCGATGATGTTACGCAGGGTGGTCTGCGTCAGCTTCTCGATGGCGTTGGGCAGGTTGTTGATCTCGTAGACAGCCTTGAAGGGGTCGACGATCTGGAAATAGAGCAGGGCGTTGATCTCCATCTGGATGTTGTCCTTGGTGATGACGTTCTGGCGTGCGAAGTCGAAGACCTGTTCGCGGAGGTCGATGCGGCTGGTGTAGAGGTAGCGGCCTTTGGCCATGGTGACGATCTCCTTGGCGCGGTCGACAAAGGGGATGATGACATTGATGCCGGGCTTGAGGGTGGCGTAGTAACGGCCGAGGCGCTCGACGATCTTGGTTTCAGACTGTGGTATGATGACCAGGGCCATCTTGGCGAAGATCAACACGCACACCACGAGTGCGATAAGTACGTAAGTCATAGTGGTATGAGTTAGAAGTTTGTAAAAGTTGATTGCTTATGCTTGTGTGCCGTGAGCTTGCCCGGCCGTGGCCGGCACCACGTCGATGATGATGCTCTCGCGGCCCGTGACCTTGACGAGAGTCCCGACAGGAATGTCGACGAGGGTGGAGGAGGCCTGTGCTTTCCAGTCGTCGCCGTCGATGGCCACGCGGCCGAAGCGGCCGGCCACGATGGTCTCGCTGACGCGCCCGATGCGTCCGATGATGGCGTCGGCGTTGCTCACTGGCGCAGGCTTGTCGTCGTGCAGGTACTTGAGCGCGAAGGGACGCACGAGGAAGATGCTCAGGGCGGAGAACACCACGAAGGCGAGCACCTGCAAGCCCAGGCCTCCGGCCAGTGTGGTGACGGCCGCGGCCACTGCTCCTACGGAGAAGCAGATGATGAAGAAACCTCCGGAGACAAGCTCCATGATGAGGCAAACGACGGCGATGACCGTCCATAGTTGCCAAAGGTTGGAAGAGATGTAATCTAACATGATGGAAGAGGTTTAGGATGAATGGATGTGATGATAATTTCTTGTGGGTGAAAGAGGCGCCGGCCCCTCAGATGGACAGCACGAAGTCGTCCCACTCCTTGGTGGAGCCCTTGCGCTGGAAGACCTTTTGGAACAGTCGGCTGCGCGTGCTGGCCACACTCTCCTTGCTGTGGGCGGTCAGCGTGGCGATGTCCTTGGGGGCGAAGCGCGCCTTGATGAGCAGGCAGACGGCATACTCCTGCGACGTCATGCGGTAGAGGCTGTAGAGCTGTGAGGTGAAGCCCGCATAGACCGAGTTGATGACCTTGTCGAGCTGTGACTGTTCCTCGTTGCCCATGCTCTCGCCCCGGTCGAGCAAGTCTTGCAGGTGGATGTAGACCGGTGAGGAGAAGATGATGTGGTCGGCGCGGTTGCGCTTCTCCTTCTCGATGGCCGCCACCTTATTGTTATAGTCGAGGCGAGCCTCTTTCTCCTCGAGCTCCAGGCGCAGCATGTCGTTCTCGTCGTCGAGCTTATGGATGAGTTCCTGCAACTCGGCCACGCGCTTGCGCCCAGCCTCCAGGCTCTGCTGGCTGGTGGCCTGCTGGTCGGCCTGCATCTGGCGGGCCTTCTCGAGACGCTCCTTCAGGATCTGCATCTTGCGCCGGCTGTTCTGCACGGCCACCACCAGGAGGGTGGCGTAGGTCACCAGGAAGATGCCCATCAGAAAACACTCGCGGGTGGTGAAGGGTGCGAAGAGCAAGAGGTCGTAACTCGTCATGGCTGATTGTTCGTTTGGTTTTACGTCGGCAAAGATAGTGCAAACGCGCCAAGCAAGAAAGAAAAATGGTTTGCAATCGTGTGCAAAGTGGCCTTTTGGTTCGCAAGTGTTCGCAAAAGAGGGTTAACCGGCCCTTTTGGAGGGCTTGGCTGTGGGAGGAGCGACAAAATCATGATGTGTGTCATCTTCTGTCCCATAGGCCGTAAGTAATTGTCTGGAAAGCGTTACCTTTGCATCCGTTATGGAAATACGTAAGATAGAAGGCCACTCGGCAGTGCTGTTGGCCAATGTGATTTTCGGTCTCGGCGTGCCCGTGACCAAGTTGTTGCTTAGCCAGTGGGTGTCGCCCATGGCCTACATGGCCACACGCTGCATGGGAGCGGCTCTCATCTTCTGGGTCATCTCGCTCTTCATGCCCCGCGAGCGCGTGGTGGGTCGCGACCTGCTGGTCATCATGGGTGGCGGCCTGCTGGGCTTCGTGGTGTCGCAGACGCTCACGGCGTGGGCCTTGCAGTTTACCTCGCCCGTCTACTTCAGCATCATCGCCACGCTGACCCCTGTGGCCACCATGGTGTGTGCGGCGTTGCTCATCGGTGAGCGCATCACGCTGCGAGGCGCCGTGGGCGTGGTGATCGGCGTTGTGGGCGCCCTGCTCATGGTGCTGGTGGGCTGGCAAGGCGGAGCGGGCAAGAACGACCTGCTCGGCATTGGCCTGGCTGTGCTCTCGTTGCTCACGTGGGCTGTCTACCTCATCATCACGCGCCGCGTGTCGGTCAAGTACACGGCCGTGACGCAGATGAAGTGGATCTTCCTCGTGTCCACCATCGCCGTGCTGCCCTTCTCGTGGAGCGACCTCCAGTCGGCCCGCCTCTACTCTGACGGTTGGGCTTGGAGCGGCGTGCTGGAGATGGCGTTCATCGTGGTGTTTGCCACGGTGGCCGGTTATTTTGCCATCCCGTTTGCCTTGCGCTACCTGAAGACCACGACCGTGTCGGTCTACACCAACCTGCAACCCATCGTGGCCTCGTTTGTGGCCATCTGCATCGGACAGGACGCGCTGACATGGGACAAGCCTGTGGCGCTCGTCTTGGTGCTCATCAGCGCCTGGGTGGTGACAAACAGCCAGCGCAAGGGCTGAGGCGATAAGGCCCGGGCTGGCCAAAACGGAACAAGGAGTTGGCTAAAATAAACAAGTAGATGAGGTCGCAAACGATCCCGACAGACCTCAAACAATAAGGGGAGGCTTTGCCATGTGGTGCAAAGCCTCCCCTTTTTTAGGTTTGTCTATGGTGCGACGTGGTTATCTCTTGTAGCAGAGCGTCTCAGTGCCGTCGTAGCTCACAGCGTTGATGTGATCCACGTTGGTGGCCAGTGTGGCCTTGGTGTAGCTGGGACGGTAGTTGCCAGTGCTGCCCTGGTAGCCATAGCCATAGCTGTAGATCTCGACCAGGTTGCCGTTGGCGTCGTAAGCCTTGAAGCCGATGGCGTTGGGCCAAGAGGCGTGCTGGATGGTGATCTTGCCACCAGCGACGCTACAGCCTTTGCCCACGGGAATGCCCTCAGGAATGACGGCCTTGTTGCGGAAGGCGTCGGTGTTGTAGATGTTGATGAGGTACAGGCCAGCGGGAGCCTTCACGTAGTGCTTGCTGTCGATGTAGCTCTGGAGCTCATCCACCATGTCTTGCGTGATGAGCAGACGACGGTTGGCGTAGTCGCCGATGACAGAGTTGTGGGGCATCATCATGCCGCAGAGGTGGAAGTAGTCGGTGAAGTCGATCTGTGTCATGTCGCAGACCTGCTTCACGAAGTTGAGCTGTTGCTCACCGTCGGCGGTGTAGTCGGCGTTCTGGCCGATGCCGTTGTTCTTCTGCGGAAGCGTCATGGTGCGCATCTTCTCGAACACCTTCGGGTAAGCCAGTGAGTCGACGCCGGCGGCGTAGGTGTAGCAGTGGATGCCCCAGAAGGCGATCATCGAGGTCCAGACGTCATAAGCCTGGTGGAACGTGCTGTTCGGGTTGATGAGGTTGGGCTTGATGATGTAGTTGACGAAGTTGTAGCTCTTGTCGCCATTGCCCTCGTTCTCCATGCGGTGGAAGCCGCTGGGCTCCACACGGTCTTGTGCGAAGGCGGCGAGGAGGTTGTTGGTCACCTCGGTCAGTCCGATCCAGAGCACACCGTCGGTCTGGTTGTTGTGGCCCAGCTCATGGCCGGCTCCCCAGTAGTCGAAGTAAGAGGGGTTGGATGATGTGGGCTGGTCGACAGCGTTGAGCGGCACGCACATGCCGTCGTTGCTGGCGTGATAGAGGCCACCCGACTTGGCCACGCAGATCACGGTCTGGTGGTTGCCATAGAGACGGTGATACTTGTAGAGGCCCATCATGACACGCTCGGCCGACACGATGCTGTCGTAGGTGTTGACGAGCCACACGGCATCCTTACAGTTCTTCTTGAAAGCATCGATGGGGAAGTTGATCTGGCAGTTGTAGCCGAGCAGGTCCATGCAGTCGCCCTTGGCGTTGGCCAGCAGCTCATTCCAGTCGTCGTTGTTCATGCCCTTGGTGAGGTCGAAGTATCCGTTCTCCGTGCACATGGCGAAGTGGATCTTCACCTTCGGTGCCTTGGCATAGTCGTTGGTGTAATAGTTGATGTAGATGTTACCCTTGTTGCTGGCGGTGATGATGTTCACACCATTAGACAAGGTGTAGTTGCTCTCAGCGAAGACCTTCGGGCCGAAGTTGCGCACCTTCATGCCCACGGAGTAATCGCCGATGCCCTCCACGATGACGGCGATGCGCTCACCCTCCTCGACGAAGATGCCGGTGGGGTTCTCGTGGTTGCAGTAGGTGTGGGCGGTCTTCAGCTCTTGCTGCAAGGTGGTGTAAGGCTTGTAGGCGCGGAACTCACCCACACGATACTTCGTGGAGTAGTTGCCCTCGAGGAGCGAGAACACCAGGCGCTTCACAAACTGGTCCTTGATCTTGACGGCGTCGGCCTTGGTGATGCCGGGCTGCAACGTGGTGCAGAGGTCGTCGGCGAAATACTGGTGGAGGTACTTCGCTGTCGTGCTGTCGCGCTCGTAGAAGCCCATCTCGGCGCAGCTGGCAAAGCCGGCGTAGCCGTCGTGGATGGTGTAGCGCACAGCGCAGACATTCTCGATGCCGTTGTCGCCAAACTTGATCTGGGCGTCGGAGCTCGACTGGCCGAGGTCGGTGGTGCGGAGCGTCACCCAGGTGCTGTCAGCCAACTGGTACTCCACGTCCACCTTGCCCCAGTTGCCATTCCAGTTGCCGTCCTGGCGCGGTGTGTACACGGCGTAGTTCAGGTGGTTGGGCGTGGCGAGGTAATAGGTGAGCACCACGGGGAACGTCGTTGACGTGCCGCCCCAGGGTGAGTGGTAGTAGGTGCTGGTCATGCCGTCGTAGGAGTTCTCGATGCCATAGCCGCTCATGGCCTGGTTGGACTTGGCGCCACGGATGGAGATCTTCTTGTCGTTGCTCCTTGAGGCTGCGCCCTCCATGGTGTTGGGCTTCTGGTCGACGACGAGCGTCTTGCTGTAGGAGCCGTCGGCGCTGGTCAGCGTCACGGTGGCGTAACGGTTCACGCCGCTGACGTTGAACTCAGAGAACATGGCCAGGTTGCCGTTGGCGTCCTTTTGCAATTTCACCCACGTCTCAGGGGTGCTGGGCGTGTAGTCGCAGGTGGCGCTGATGGGCACCACGGCGAAGTCGCTGTTGTAGCCTAAGGTGATGGTGTCGCCCGGGATGATGATCTTGGGCGTGGTGGTGGTGTTGTCCAACCGTGACTGTGCGTTGGCGCTCAGTGAGAGGAGCACAGCCGCGGCGGTGGCGAATATCTTATGCTTGTTCATGATGATGCTGTTTATCGGATGATGACTTTCTTGCCGTTGGCGATGTAGACGCCGTGAGTGGGCTTGTCCACACGCTGTCCGTTGAGGTTGTAGTAGACGTTGGCCTTCTGCTCGTTGTTGTCAACGCTGGCGTTCTCGATGCCCGTCGGTGTGGTCACGAGGAACGGCGTGGTGGTCAGGGTCACGTCAGGATAATAAAGAGAGGTGGCGCTGATGGTCACCGTCTTTCCGACAGACGAGTCCCAGAAGGTGATGCGACGCACGTGATTGTAATAGTCGCTTGTGGCGGCGTCGCTGCCAGCTTTCAGCGTGTTGCCGGCATTGTCGGTGATGGTCAGCGTGGGAGCGGAGGCGCCACCCCAGCCATTGGTCGACATGGGTTGCAACTTGGCCGAGCTCCAGTTGTTCTCCACGTTGGCATAGACATAGCCCTCTTCCACCAAGGGGTAGGGGTTCTGCGGGGCGAGCAGCGCGGTGGTCAGCACGTCGTTGCCGCGCAATGTGGGGAAGGAGTTGAAGAACAGGCTGTTGTCGCGGACGTCGACATACGACAAGGTCTTCTTGCAGTCGGCGTTCCACAGCACGGTCTTCATCTGGCTGCTGGGTGCGACGAGGCTCTCCAGTTTGCCACACGATGTGATGTCGAGCTCGTTGAGCGTGTTGCCGCCGGCCCAAAGCTCTTGCAACTCCTCTGAGCCAGAGAGGTCGAAGTTGGTCAGGCCGTTGTCGCCGATAACCGCAACCTTCAGCAACGGGCTCTTGTTGAGCCTGAGCGTCTTGATGGCGTTGCGCTGCACAAACAGGTACTCGAGCGCTGTCATCTGGCTGGTAGCCATGCCCTTCAGCTGGTTGTCGGCCAGGTAGAGTTGCTTCAAGCGAGCGAACTGAGAGGCGGAGAACGAGGTCAGGTTGTTGTCTGAACCATTGACGCTCGACGGACTGTAGACCTTCAGCGTGGTCAGCTTGTTGCCTTGCACGTCCACCTCCGACAGGTTCTTGAAGTTGCTCAGGTTGAGCACGGTGAGCTCGTTGTTGCCGCAATAGAGCTTCCTGAGCGAACTGACGATGTTGTCGAGGTTCATCGAGGTGATCTGGTTGCCCGCCACATAAAGAGAGGTGACCTCCGTGTCGGTCTCCACGGTGAACTTCGGCGAGGCCAGGGTCAGCGTCTGCAACGTGCCGTCGCTGACGAAGCTCTCCTGGCTTCCGTCAGCCCACGTGACCGTGACCGCCAGCCCCGGATTCATGGCGATGGCAAAGGTCTCTCCCACCGCCTTGCTGGTTGTGAAACTCATGGTTACTGCCCGCGAAGCCGTGGCAGAACAGAGAAGCAATCCAATTAGTAGATGCTTGTAAAATTTTCTCATAAGCTTGTTTATGTTAGATAGTAGTTACAGGTAGCAAAAGTAAGAAAAAGATTAGATGACTGCAAAACTTTTCCCAACTAAATATCTTAAAAGAACAAAAAACTTCTCTTCGGGCAAATTTTTGTCAAGAAACCTTTGTCATTTTCATTTTTAATAGGTATCTTTGCCCACAGATATTTTTAGATGTTAGTCAAAACAATAAGATTTTTTTAATTTTTCGATGAACGTAATTACAAAGACCGTTCAATTGCCAGATGGAAGGACCATCTCGATTGAGACCGGAAAGGTTGCCAAGCAAGCCGACGGATCGGTTGTTCTCCGCATGAACAACACCGTGCTGCTCGCCACCGTCACGGCAGCCAAAGAAGCAGTTCCCGGCACCGATTTCATGCCGGTGACAGTAGACTACAGGGAAAAGTATTATGCCACAGGCCGTTTCCCTGGTGGCTTTACCAAGCGCGAGAGTAAAGCCAGTGACGAGGAGATCCTTGTCTCCCGCCTTGTAGACCGCGCCCTGCGCCCCCTGTTCCCCTCTGATTTCCACTGTGAGGTCTTCGTGCAGATCTGGTTGCTCTCCAGCGACGGCAAGGATCAGCCCGATGCGCTCGCTGGCTTTGCAGCTTCCGCTGCCATGGCCTGCTCCACCATACCTTTTGAGCACACCATCTCAGAGTGCCGTGTGGCACGCATCAATGGCGAGTATGTCATTGACCCGACCTTCGAGCAGATGAAGGACGCCGACCTCGACATCATGGTCGGTTGCACCAAGGACAACCTGATGATGGTTGAGGGTGAGATGAGCGAGGTGTCTGAGCAAGACCTCATTGGCGCCTTGAAGGCTGCACAGGAGGCTATCAAGCCGATGTGTGACCTGCAGGACGAACTGGCCAAGGAGCTGGGCACCGACGTCAAGCGCGAGTACAACGACGAGATCAACGACGAGGACCTGCGCAAGCAGATCCACGCTGAGCTCTATCAGCCCGCCTACGACATCATCCACCAGACCCTGCCGAAGCAGGAGCGCAACGACGCCTTCGACAAGACCATCGCCGACTTCCTTGAGAAGTACGACGCCGCCCACACCGACCTCTCCGAGGAAGAGCTCGAGGAGAAGCATGCTGAGGCTGGCCGTTATTGGGGCGACACGATGCGCGACGCCATGCGCCGTTGCATCCTCGATGAGGGCCTGCGCATGGACGGTCGTAAGACCGACGAGGTGCGCCCCATCTGGTGTGAGGTGTCTCCGCTGCCCATGCCTCACGGATCAGCCATCTTCCAGCGTGGTGAGACCATGTCACTGGCCACCGTCACACTGGGCACAAAGCTCGACGAGAAGCTCGTGGATGGTGCCGTGACACGCGCTTACCAGCGTTTTCTGCTCCACTACAACTTCCCTCCCTTCTCTACGGGTGAGGCCAAGAGCCAGCGCGGCCCGGGCCGTCGTGAGATCGGACACGGCCATCTTGCATGGCGTGCCCTGAAGGGTCAGATCCCTGAGAACTATCCCTACACCGTGCGTGTGGTCAGCGATATCCTTGAGTCCAACGGCTCATCATCCATGGCCAGCGTCTGCGGTGGCACCCTCGCCCTGATGGACGCCGGTGTGCCCATCAAGAATCCTGTGGCCGGCATTGCCATGGGCCTCATCCACAACCCTGGAGAGGACAAGTTTGCCATCCTGTCTGATATCCTGGGCGACGAGGATCACCTGGGTGACATGGACTTCAAGACCACAGGTACGAAGAACGGCCTCACCGCCACACAGATGGATATCAAGTGCGACGGTCTGTCGTTCGAGGTCATCGAGCGCGCTCTGATGCAGGCCAAGGCTGGCCGTGAGCACATCATGAACGAGATGATGAAGACCATCTCTGAGCCCCGTGCCGAGTTGAAGCCGCAGGTGCCCCGCATCGAGGCCTTCGACATTCCTAAGGAGTTCATCGGCGCCGTGATTGGCCCGGGCGGAAAGATCATCCAGCAGATGCAGGAAGACACTGGCTCGACCATCACCATCGATGAGGCCGACGGCGTGGGCCACGTGCAGGTGAGCGCTCCCAACAAGGAGTCGATCGACGCGGCCATCCAGAAGATCCGCGCCATCGTGGCCATCCCCGAGGTGGGTGAGGTCTACGACGGTATCGTGAAGAGCATCATGCCTTACGGTTGCTTCGTCGAGATCATGCCTGGCAAGGAGGGTCTGCTCCACATCTCTGAGATCGCTTGGAAGCGTCTCGAGACCGTCGAGGAGGCTGGCATCAAGGAGGGCGACCACATCCAGGTGAAGCTCCTCGAGATTGATCCTAAGACGGGCAAGTACAAGCTCTCTCACCGTGTGCTTGTCGAGAAGCCCGAGGGTTATGTTGAGCGCGAGCGTCGTCCCCGTGGCGACCGCCGTCCTCGTCGCGACGATCGTGGCGGACGTGAGCGTCAGCCCCGCCACAACAACCACCAGGAGAACAACGAGTCTGCTGAGTAAGCAGTCTCCCAGCGAAGGGTGACGCCCCGCGTTGCCCGTCGCATAAACCATCGAGCCCGGCCATGCGTCATGTGTGGCCGGGCTTTTTTGTGCATGACCCTTATATAATATGGTGCATGCTCCTTATATAATATAAGGTGTCTATGTCGTGCGTTGAGCGGCAAGCCTTGCGCCTGCCAACCTTGCCGCTTTCTCACCATCCATGTAGGCGAATGTTCTTGTTGGCGTCAATCCCATATCGTTTCATGATGTTTTCCGTAAAAAACGATATATTTTTCACAATTATTTATTACTTTTGCGTAGTCCTAACGACCTTTATGAGATGAAAGAAACGAAACAAACAAACGAAAAACCAACACAGAGCCACGCCACAGGGAACCAAGGCCCGAAAGGTTCCCATCATGCGAAGGGCTCCCAGCAAGTCACTCCTTCGGCTGGCCAGGCTTCCTGGTGGAAGGCTGTCGCCTCTTGGGCGATCCCTGTATTGGGGCTCATCGCCATTGCCGTGGCCTTGCTTGCTTACGACTCCGACTTTCTCTTCCGTGTGCAAGAGCTCAACCTCTTCCTCTACACCCCCTTGTTCTTCCAACAGCAAATGGTGGTGTCGGGCGGTTTCCTCACGTGGATAGGAACCTATTTCACACAGTATTTCTACTATCCATGGATGGGCGTCGCGCTGCTGAGCCTGTGGTGGCTGTTGCTGATGTGGCTGGTCAAGCGCACCTTCCGCATCCCGGCTTACGCCTCCGTGCTGTTGCTCGTTCCCGTGGTGCTGTTGCTCATCACCGATGTCGACTTGGGCTATTGGATCTTCTATCTGAAGCTTCGTGGCCATTTCTTTGTGGCGACCATTGGCACCACAGCCGCCGTGGCCTTGACGTGGCTCTACCGGCTCATTCCCTCGCGCTGGCAACTGCGCAATCTCTACCTCCTTGTCGCCACGGCCGTGGCCTATCCGCTGTTGGGCTACTATGGTCTGATGGCGGCAGGCTTGATGGCGTTGCTGGCCTGGAAGATTGACGGAGGTGTGCGCAGCGGACTGCTCGGCAAGGTCGTTGCGACGCTTGTGGCCCTGGTGGCCATCGTCTTCATCCCCCTCATCTGCTATCGTTGCGTCTATTGCCAGACGCCCGAGAGTGGCATCTATTCCACCGCCTTGCCCATCTATTGTTTCTATGGTGAGTTCCCCATTTACTATCTCCCCTTCGGCTTGCTCACGGCCACACTGGCTGTCTTTGCCCTGGCCTATGGCGCCTGGGCCGACACGATCCGCCGTCGCACGGCCGTCATCGCCACGGCGGTGGCTCTCCTGGTGCTCATCGCCGGCACCTGGGTGGGCTGGTACAAGGACAAGAACTTCCGCCGTGAGCTCATCATGACCCATGAGGTGGAGAACCTCAACTGGGACGCTGTGCTCCAGACCTACCAGACGCTTGGCGACGACGAGGAGCCCACGCGCATGATGTGGATGCTGAAGAACCTGGCCCTCTTCCGTCTCGGCACGGCTGGCGACAACCTCTATCACTATAAGAACGGTGCTGCGCCCTGCAAGGCGCCCTTCATGGTGAGACTCACGCAGACAGGCGGCAAGCTCATCTACTATCATTACGGCAAGCTCAACTTCTGTTATCGCTGGTGCCTGGAGGACGGCGTGGAGTATGGTTGGCGTGTCGACTTCCTGAAGTACATGCTCAAGTGTGCCATTCTCAATGGAGAGATGAAGGTGGCGAAGAAATACATCGACATCCTCAAGGACACCAAGTACTACAAGGACTATGCCGAGCATTATGAGCCCTATCTCACCAACCGATCGCTCATCAAGCGTGATCCGGAGATGAAGCCCATCCTCCACTTCCTTAAGGGTCCCGACGTCCTGACATCCGACAACACCCTCGTGGAGCTCTACCTGCTCAACACCTTTGCCCATGAGAGCTCCAACGACCCCATCTACCAGGAGGCGTGCCTGCAAGCCGCCTTGCAGTCGAAGCAGATCCCTCTCTTCTGGCCCCAGTTCTCTCAATACGCACTCCTGCATCGTGGCCAGCGCATGCCCATCCACTACCAGGAGGCGGCCTATCTCTATGGTCACTTGGAGAATACGGTGGACATCAGTCACATGCCTTTCGACGACGAGGTGAAGCAGAACTACAACGACTTCATGGCCGCCGCCCAGCAGCTCCAGGGCATGACCGAGGAGCAGATGAAGCCGTTGCTCTATCCCCGCTTTGGCGGAACGTTCTACTATGAGTATTTCCTCATCCGCGGACTCAAGAGCTATTGATGGCCGATGAGGCTCCAACCAACACAATCGATACAAGAACAACAATACAGAAAAGATGAAACTCAGAAAGACATCATATGCCCAGCGCCTGCGCTCCTGCCAGCGAGCCGCGCTTGGACTGTTACTCCTTTTGTCGCTCGGCCTCGTGGGCTGCGGCCGTGTGGAGGTGCCCACGCAGTATAGCGAGACGCCCAAGTTGCCAGCTGTCTACCCCGACTATACCAATGTCACCGTGCCCGTCAACATCGCCCCCCTGTCGATGGAACTCACCACGCCTGCCGAGGATGTGGTGACGCGCTACAGCTATGGCCAGCAGGAAATCGTGTGCGGTGGACAAAAGGCTCAGCCCGACCTCGACGACTGGAAGGCGCTGGCCGCAGCCGCCAAGGGTCACAACATCCGTGTCGACGTCTATGCGCAGCAGCAAGGCCAGTGGACCCACTACAAGCCCTTCAACATCACCGTCAGTCTCGACAGTATCGATCCTTATATCTCCTACCGCCTCATCGCTCCTTCTTATGTCACCTATGAGGAGCTGACCATCAACCAGCGGTGCCTGGAGAACTACGACGAGAGCGTCATCTACAACAACATGTTGGCTGCCAACGACAGCGACGGCCAGTGCATCAACTGCCACAACGTGCAGAACTACAATCCCGACCGCTATCAGTTTCACGCCCGTCAGCGCCATGGCGGCACCGTCATCGAGTATGACGGCAAGATGCAGAAGGTCAACATGAAGAACGACAGCATCCTCTCGGCCGGCGTCTATCCCGCTTGGCACCCCACGCTGAAGCTCTTGGCCTATTCCACCGACCAGACCATGCAGAGTTTCCACACGCGCGACATCGACAAGATCGAGGTGCTCGACGCGCAGAGCGACCTCATTCTCTTCGATCCCGACAAGAATGAGGTGCAGACCATCCTCAACGACTCCACCGAGTTTGAGGTCTTCCCCTGTTGGTCGCCCGACGGCAAGTACCTCTATTATGCCAGCGCCCACTTCGAGTATCGCGACACCGTGGAGCATGGCACCGAGGCCATCGCCCGCGCCAAGGAGATTAAGTACAGCCTCTATCGCCTGCCCTTTGATGAGAAGACCCGCACGTTCGGCCCCCGTGAGATGGTGTTCGATGCTGCGGGCATGGGCAAGAGTGCCACCTTCCCGCGTGTCTCGCCCGATGGTCGTTTCCTGCTCTATAGCCTCGGTGGCTGGGGCTGTTTCCATGTGTGGCACCGCGACGCCGATCTCTGGATGACCGACCTCAAGACCATGCGGAGCTATCCGCTCACGGCGGCCAACTCCGACAATGCGGAGAGCTATCATGAGTGGTCGTCGAACGGTCGCTGGATCATCTTCTCCAGCCGACGTGACGATGGCGTCTACACGCGCCCCTATATCGCCCATATCGACAAGAACGGGCAGCCCTCGAAGGCCTTCGCCGTGCCGCAGGAGGATCCCGACTTCTACCACCAGTTCATGAAGAGCTACAATGCCACCATCTTCATGCGCGGACCCGTGAAGACCACCCCACAGGCTATCTATGATGTGCTGAAGAACGACGACGTCACGCCCGTGACCTATCGTTCCGCAGCGGCGCATTAGGAGGTCTCCACTGAGTAGACAAAGACCTTACAACAAATGCGAAAGCCCAAAAGCACATTGCTTTTGGGCTTTCGCATTTATTGTTGTTGTGAGAATTGTCGCGACAAAACATCTACTTGTTTTCTCGTCCGTCTCGTCTCTGCCAACCCCTTGCGAGGGTGGGCGCGCGAGCGAGGCGCTGTCCTTACAGGTAGAAGATGGCCTCGTTGCCCTCGTTGAACAGGAGGTCGAGGATGGACAGGTTGGGTTGGAAGCCGTACTTCTGTTGGTACACCTGATAATAAGGTGTGGACACAAACGATGGGTCGGGCAGGGGCTTCTTGGGGCGGATGGCATCGCGGAAGTCGTCAGCGCCCAGCGTGCTGGCATCGGCATAGTGGTCGGTCAGTTGCAGGTTGGGCCGTATGTCGAGCAGTTCACACAGTTTGCGGGTGATGGCCAGGTTGAAGTCGAAGAGGTTGTCCCAACGTTGTGAGAAAAACGGTTGCAGGTCGTCGGCATAATACTCGAAGAACGGACTCTCGCCATAGGCCGACAGCAAGGCGTTCCAGTGCAGGTGGCGCCAGTTGCCATGATCGCTGACGTGCATGTCGCCCATACAGCATTTGCCACCCTCGCCATGCTCTGTGGGCACGGTGAGTGCCTGTGTGCCCGCCGTTGTGGCGATGAGGCAACGGTTGCGATAGGTCTGCTTCACGAAGTGGTCGTGGCGTTCCAGCAGGCAGAGGTCATAGCGGTTGAGTTTTTGGTACCATTGTATGGGACCGAAATAGGTGGACGAAAGAAGAGCTACAGACGCGCCTGTAGCGTTGTGTGCGGATTGGGTTACCATGGCAGGTGATAGAGCTTAGTGGCTTTTCCCTCCACCTGGTGCAAGTGGACCAGTGTGTGGGAGCGTCCCGTGTTGACGAGATAGAGCTTGCAGTCAGCGCAAGCACAGCGGCGGCAACAGTGGTGCGGGATGCGATAACGGTAGCGGCCCACGCGAATCGTGTCGCCCGGCACGGCCTCCACGGCTCCCACCAGTCGTTCGGGCTGGCGGAACACCATAAGGTCGCCACGGCGAAACGTGGCATGAGCCACCTTGTTCACCACCACACGGTCACCCTTGTGGAGTGTCGGCGTGACATCCGAGGGGACGGTGTAGATGGCGAAGGCAAAGGCGCGCACTGCCATGAAGATGACCGCAAACACGCCCAGGGCTAAGAGAAACTTGGCGAATTGCCTCATTTGATATTGTCAACCCACCTGAAGAGCCTGTTCCAGCGTATGCCGGCGAAGCCCTTGCGGTCGGGGTCAGAACTCCACCAGATGAAGATTGGCTTGCCGACGATGTGGTCCTCGGGCACGAAGCCCCAGTAGCGCGAGTCGGCAGAGTTGTGGCGGTTGTCGCCCATCATCCAGTAGTAGTCCATCTTGAATGTGTAGCTGTTGGCTTGTTTGCCGTTGATATAGATGCGTCCGTTCTTCACCTGGAGGTCGTTGCCCTCGTAGATGCGGATTGGTCGCTCGTAGATGGCGATGTTGTCCATGGTCAGTCGGATCGACTTGCCCTTCTGTGGGATCCAGATCGGTCCGTAGTTGTCGCGCGTCCAGCCCGTCACGGCGTTGAGCGGATACAGGTCGCCCACATACGCGTCGGTGTTCAGGCGGATGCTTGCCACGAGGTCCTTGCGAGCCTTCAGCGCTTTCATGGCGCGCTTGGTGAGCGGCATGTAGCCGTTCTGGTTGAGGCTTGTCAGGTCCTCCATGCTGATGCCCAGGTCGTGCATGAGCTCGTCGGGCAGGTCAGCCTTGAGCTTCACGTAGTAGGTGTATTGCACGTTGTCGGGCTCCTTGTTGGGTTTGCCGTCGAGGTAGACGATGCGGTTCTTGATCTGCAAGGTCTGTCCGGGCAGTCCCACACAGCGTTTCACGTAGTTCTCCGTGCGGTCGGTGGGGCGTGAGGCGATCGACCCGTAAGTGTTGGGGTTGTTCACGATGTAGTTGCGGCCCAGGGCATAGAGCATCTTGAAGTAATCGGCCTGTTGCTGCCTGTTGAGTGTGGCGGGATCCACAGGGTTGGGGAAGTTCTCCTGGTAGATCTGTTGTCCGATGCTGTAGACCATGCCATAGTAGTCAAACGACTGGTAGGCTGGGGCGGTGACGATGGTGTCGCCTGCGGGGTAGTTGAACACCACGATGTCGTTGAGCTGCACCTTGCCCAGTCCCTTCATGCGCCGGTAGTCCCAGTGAGGCCACTCCAGGTAGCTCTTGGTCTGGATGAGCGGCAGTGTGTGCTGTGTCAGCGGCATGGTGAGCGGCGTCTCGGGGATGCGCGGGCCGTAGCTCACCTTCGAGACGAAGAGGTAGTCGCCTGTCAGCAACGACTTCTCCAGCGAGCTCGATGGGATGACGTAGTTCTGGAAGAGGAAGAGGTTGAGGAAGTAGACGGCCACCAGCGAGAACACCAGTGCGTCGACCCAGCTCATGATGAAGCGCACGGGGCCTTCAGCGTCTTTCCACCACTGCCAGCGTATCTTCTTGGTGATGTAAACGTCGTAGAGCAGTGCGGCGCCGATGAGCGTCAGCAGCCAGCCCACGATGGACTGTGGCTGCACCCAGGCGATGAACAATGCGTAGATGATGATCACAATGGCAAACTTCGTCCATTGCTTCTTCATGTTCAGATTGGCTTTTTCCTTGTCTATCATGGTTGTCTGTGTGTCAAGGGATGAGCGTGCTGAAGAGGTCGCTGGTGGTCAGCAGGCCCGTGTGGTTGGCGGTGTATTCGGCGGCCAGCACGGCACCGAGGGCAAATCCCTGGCGCGAGTGTGCGCTGTGGCTGATGGTGATCTGGTCGGCCTCGCTGTTGTAGGTGATGGTGTGTATGCCCGGCACCTCATCGTGGCGCACGCTGTTGACGAGCAGCTCGTCGGCCTTGTGGTCGGCCGAGCCGTCCACGTGTCCGTCGTCCCATGTGGTGGTGCCCTTCTTCCACGACGTCTTGCGGTCGAGGCGGTCGAGGATGTCCTCGGCGAGGGTGATGGCCGTTCCCGACGGAGCGTCGAGCTTGTGGATGTGGTGTGTCTCCTCCATCTCCACGTCATACTGCGGGAACTGGTTCATGATCTTGGCCAGGTACTTGTTGACAGCGGCGAAGATGGCCACGCCGATGGAGAAGTTGGAGGCCCAGAAGAGCGTCTGCTTGCCGTCCTTGGTGAGAGCCTCTACGTCGGCCTTGTGGTCGGTCATCCAACCGGTGGATCCGCTCACCACCTTCACGTTGTGCTTGAAGGCCCGCAGGTAGTTGCTGTAGGCCGCTGTGGGGTTGGTGAACTCTATGGCCACGTCGGCAGAGGCGAAGGCCGGGCTGTCAAAGTCATCTTGGTTGTCCACGTCAATCTTGCAGACAATCTCATGGCCGCGGGCGATGGCGATTTGCTCTATCATGTGTCCCATCTTGCCGTAGCCGATCAATGCAATCTTCATGTTTGTTTTGCTTCGAATGGTTTGATAGTTGCAAAAGTACGTATTTTCGATGAAAGTTGTTGATTTACAACCTTAAATAATTGAAAAACCTGTCATTTTAGTGCATAAAAAACACTTTTCCCCTCATTCTTTTTTGTGGGTAATTTGAAATGATGTAACTTTGCACCTTGTAACGCTTGGCATCTTTGGCCAGGCTTGGTAACTAAAGATTGTTTATGAAGATTCGACCCCTGCTGCCCTGTTTGGCGGCTTGTGCCATGTTCACTTCCTGTTTCAAGGATGAGCCGCTGAACGCGGAATGTGACATAGAGGCTGTTTATTTCCACCTTGACGATCCGTTGGGCACGTTCTACCAGTTGGGAGACACGATGAAGACGGTGATGTCTGTCGACGACGATGTTGTCTTCAACGTCAGGCGTGAGCCTGCCGCTGACCTGTCGGCGCTGGAGCCCCACCTGGTGCTCACGCCGGGCGCCAGCGTCAAGAGCACGGCCAAGAGCAGCGACGCGACGACGGGCGCTGTCAAGTGGAACTACATCATCGGTTCGCAGGATGGCCAGTGGTCGAGGACCTACAACGTCAGCCTGGTGCCCACGGCGCGCACCGTGCAAGACACCATATGCTATGACTTCGAGAATTTTGAGCTCGATCCGCGTGAGCATAAGTTCTACATCTGGCACGACGAGTTGGCCGACGGCACCTTTGGCAACAACTGGGCCACGGGCAATCCCGGCTACCGCATGAGCATGGGCAACTCGCCTGCCGACCAGTATCCGTCGGTGCCCATTGCCAATGGTTATGAGGGCCATGGCGTGAAGCTCACCACCATGAGTACCGGTCTCTTCGGCGTGATGGCCAACATGCGCCTGGCGGCCGGCAACCTCTTCCTTGGGAAGTTTGACGTCGACAGCGCCTTGACCAACGCCATGCGCGCTACCTGCATGGGCATCCCCTTCGACCGCAAGCCCATGAAGCTCCAGGGCTATTACAAATACACGCCGGGCCAGGTCTACCAGGACAAGGACGCCAAACCCGTGCCCGACAAGACCGACGCCGCCGACATCTACGCCGTGTTCTACCGCAATGAGGAGACGGTCACCCTGAGCGACGGGACAACCAAGACACGCGCCGTGATGTTGCACGGCGAGGACACGAAGACCAATCCCAACATCGTGGCCATCGCCCAGGTGGGCTATGTGAAGCCCACCACCGAGTGGACACTCTTCGACGTGACGTTCGACTACCTGGGCGACGTCGACCCGGATGTGCTCATCAGCCGCGGCTACAACCTGGCCATCGTCTTCTCCTCATCGGTCGACGGCAACCACTTCCAGGGCGCCATCGGCAGCCAGTTGTGCATCGACAAGGTGAGCGTCGTCTGCGAGAAGGAGGAGTAGCCTCCGCCACACCGCCACGCCCTGTCACCCCACACCCATCCACCCAATCATCCCATATCACCCATGATCAAAAAGACATTCATCCTCATAGCCCTTGCGGCGACAACCCTCCAGGCCTCTGCCGACAACTTCATGAAAGGCTTGGTCGTCAAGACCCGACGGGGTTACAACATCGGCGGAACGGCACCCCTGCCTATGCCGGCCAGCATCCGCAAGCTCAACAGCTACTCGCTGAAGGCCAACTGGAGCCTGGGCATCGACGCCACCAAGCCGCTCGACGACCACTGGGGCGTCATGGTGGGCCTGCGCTTTGAGGCCAAAGGCATGAAGGAAGACGCCGATGTGAAAAACTATCATGAGGTGATGGTGCAAGGCGACCAGACCCTCGAAGGCATGTTCACGGGCTCCGTGACCACCAATGTGCGCCAGTGGATGTTCACCCTGCCGGTGCAGGCCTCGCTGAAGGTGGCCCACAATGTCGACCTCCGCTTTGGCCCTTACGTCTCAGTGCTCACCTCCAAGGGCTTCTCGGGCTATGCCCACGACGGCTATCTCCGTGTCGGCGACCCCACGGGAGCCAAGGTCATCATCGGCAACAAGCCCGGCAACATGGGCTACTACAATTTCTCCAGCGACATGCGCACCTTCCAATGGGGCGTCGGCGTGGGTGCCGACTGGATCTTCTGGCGCAACTGGGGCCTCTATGGTGAGATCAACTGGGGCCTGAGCGGCTTGCACAAGAGTTCCTTCCATGTGCTCGACCAGACGCTCTATCCCATCTACGGACAGGTGGGCTTGGTGTGGAAAGCCACCAAGAAGGCCAAGAAGGCCAAGAAGGAAAGACGAGCCAAGTGAGGCCCGGCGCATGCGAGCGACAGCGACCCGCAAGCGTGTCACACAAGAACAACAAGGTTAAAAAGAAACAGATAACAAACATTTATGAAGAAGATTTTTACTTTCGTAGTGATGGCCATGACTGCTGTTGCCAGCATGGCCGCCGACTACACCGACAGCCTCACCGTCTCGGTGAACGGCAAGGTGAGTGAGCAGCACGCCACCGTCGAGGTGGCCAAGGGCGCCGATGGTGCCCTGACATTCTCGCTCAACAACTTTATCATGGAAACGCCGGAGACCACCATGCCTATCGGCAACATCGTCATCGACGGCCTGCAGCCCATGGTGGTGGGCAACGACACGTTGCTCGAGTGCTCACGCGACATCCAGATCGCAGCCGGCAACACTCCCGGCGTGAGCATGTGGTATGGTCCCATCCTGAAAAATGTGCCCATTAACTTCGTGGCCAAGCTGGCCAACGGCCGCGCTTATGCCAGCATCAAGATTTACATGGCCGCCCTGCAGCAGAACATCGACGTGACGTTTGGCTCAGGCTACCAGATCCCCAACAGCGGTTTCGAGAGCTTCCACAAGTATGGCAACATCGACGAGCCCCTGCGCTGGCACTCGTTTGCCACATGTGGTGGCGACTTTGCTGCCCTCGTTTCCACCTCGGCCCACACCTTTGTTTCAGAGGACGTCCGTCCTGGTTCCACAGGTTCGAAGAGCTTGAGCCTGAAGGCCACCAGCATCTTTGGTATCGTTGCCAACGGAACGGTCACCACAGGCCGCATGATCGCTGGCGCCATGAGCGCCACGGATCCTGGCAACCACGCTGAGCTCAATGCCTCCAATACGGATGTCGACGGCAACGGCAATCCTTACTACATCAACATGGAGGGCCGTCCCGACTCGCTCGCCGTGTGGGTGAAGTTCTCACAGAAGAAGGCCAGCAAGGCTCATCCCTATGCCACAGTGAGCGCTTACATCACCGATGGCACCTATTTCCAGGATCCCCAGGACAAGACTTACGCCAACGTGATGGCCAAGGCCCAGAACAACACCATCGCCACGACGGACGGTGAGTGGAAGCGCATCGTCATTCCCTTCACCTATGTCAACGATGAGGTGGACGGCAAGTACATCTTGGTGACCATCTCCACCAATGCTGATGCCGGCCAGGGCAGCAACGGCGATGAGATCATGATCGACGACTTCGAGCTCATCTACAACGCTGAGCTGACAGGTGTCACCCTCGATGGCAATGAGGTGAAGCCCCAGCTCAAGGGCAAGGGTGCCTTCTGCGTGGTGTCTTACGGCAAGAACGACGACAACCACGACGTCGCCACCATCAAGGTCTTCTCTGATGACCTGAAGACCCAGAGCACCCACACCTTCGACATGACCGCCGCAGGCATCTCTTCTGTTGAGGCCAACGGCGCCGCTCGCCAGGTCTACAACCTCGGTGGCCAGCGTGTCAACAACATGAAGGCCGGCCAGGTCTACATCGTCAAGGAAGGTGGCAAGACCTACAAGGTGCTGAAGTAATCATCCATGCGGCACTGCCGTGACCGCGCCAACCCCATAGGCAAGCCTCGGCCTGCCCATCAGCGAGAGCCCCGGACATTCACTGCGGATGTCCGGGGCTTTCTGCGTCTGGGTGGTTGGGGTCACAAGGCAAGAGATGGTGTGTTTTTCGAAACGATTGCAGAAACGTTCCCCAAATCCGCAATCGTTTGCAGGACGAGGAATGCTGCTTTCCGCCTCTTGTGGTGAAACCACCATGAGGCAGCATTGGGAGAATGGTAAGACTGTCTTGAAAATTCTGAAAAAACAGGCACCTGGCGACTGCACCTCCTAGAGAAAAATAAATCGCTTTTGTCCGATTAAATTTCGTTAAAAGTCTTAATGTCGGTTAATTTGTATGAAATTGTTCGTCGAAAGAGGCCTAACGGAGTCGCGATAGATATCGAATCGAGACTCGATAGATATCTTATCGAGACTCGATAGATATCTAACGGAGACTCGATAAGATATCTATCGCAAAACTCTGAGTATGCGCAAAGTTTTCCATAAGGCATATTTTCGCATAACGCCCTGAACATTAGCTGTTTATGTAAAACCCTCTCAGAATCGCGTATTTGCGGACAAAAGTTCGCTCGTGGATTTCATCGGCCTTCCTGAGAGACACTTTGTCAATAAACTTCTGAAAATGACACACCATGCGTTAATAAACCTTATAACCACGGGAAAGTCTTGCTTTTGTCGCCGATAAATTTTCCGGTTCAGCAAAATTTGCTGTCAGTGTCGATGGTCTTTATGCCTTCACCGACACGCTGGTCATCATCCCGACTCCCTTTTGCCAACTCTTGCATGGACCTTGGTCTGCTCCGACCGATGAAATGGGCCGAAATTCCCCGTCAGGTCATGGCCAAGGCCGATGAAATGGATGATTGTTATTTATAGTTTAGTTTTGATTTTTATAGATGATTAGGTAAGTTTTTTGCAACCTGGTTGCAAAGTTTGTCGGGAGGCAAGCTTGCAACCGGGTTGCAATTACTTATTGTTACCTTTGCGTCAGAATTAAAAATCGAAACCATGACGAAACGTTTATTGATCATTGTGGCCATCACGGCCGTAGCCATCTTAGGCTTCTCGCTGCTCTCCAACAACACCGTGGAGGCCCATGCCCACGAGGATGAGGAACATGTGGATGTGGACAACATCGGCGTCACCCTGCAACAGATGAAGGTGGCCGACATCCGCCTGGGGCAGGTGTCGCGCCAACCCATGAACACCTCCATCCCCGTCAACGGGCAGCTGACGCTCCGGCCACAGGCCATGGGCGACGTCACGTCGCTCATGGGCGGTGTGGTGAAGCGCATCCTGGTGACCGACGGTCAGGCCGTGAGAAAAGGCCAGGTGGTAGCCATGGTCGAGAACACCGACATCGTGGCCCTGCAACGCGAGTATTACTCAGCCTCGCGCCAGGCCCAGTTTGCCCGGCTCGAGATGGAGCGCCAGCAGAAGCTCCGCAAGACTGGGGCCGGCGTGGAGCGCAACCTGCAACAGGCCGAGAAGGAGCTGCGCGTGGCGCAGGCCAACCTCGCCGGCATCGGGCGCCAACTGCAACAGGTCGGCGTGGCGCCGTCGCATGTGGCACAAGGCCGCTTCGTCACCACCTTCCCCGTCCATGCGCCCATCGGCGGCACGGTGAGCAGTGTCGCCGTCTCGCTGGGCAGTTATGTCGACATGCAGACGCCGCTGATGCAGATCCGCAACAACGACGCCCTGGAGTGTGATGTCAACGTCTTTGAGAAAGACCTCGACAAGGTGAAGGCCGGACAGCCCGTGCAGCTCACCGTCACCAACCAGCCCGGCAAGCGCATCACGGGCACCGTCTATGGCATCAACCGATACTTCAACACGGGCGCCAAGACGGTGGCGGTGCACGTCCGCCTGCACGACACCGCGCGCCGCTCGCTCGTCGACGGCATGTATGTCAACGGCGTCATCGTCGTCGGGCGCACCGAGGCCGAGACGTTGCCCAGCACGGCCATCGTCAAGGCCGACGGCAAGAGCTACATCTTCGCACTCAACGGCAAGCGGTCGGGAGGCTACAGCTTCTCGCGCCATGAGGTGACCACGGGCTCCTCGATGAACGGCAACACCGAGGTGGAGCTGTGTGAGCACATCCGCAAGGGACAGGAAATCGTCACGGGCAATGCTTATTACCTCGCCTCCATGACAGGTGAGCATGGTGAACATTAATTTAAGGGGAGGCAAGGAGCAATGTTTCAGAAACTCATAGAATATTCGATCAGGCACAAGCTGGTGGTGGGCGCCCTCACCGTCGCCCTGGTGGCATGGGGCGTGTGGTCGCTTGTCCACCTGCCGTTCGACGCCACGCCCGACATCACCGACAACCAGGTGCAGGTCATCACCCAGGCCCCGTCGTTGGGCGCCCAGGAGGTGGAGCAATACATCACCACGCCCATCGAGATGGCGCTGGCCAATGTGCCCAAGCTGAAGGAACGCCGAAGCATCTCGCGCAGTGGACTGAGCGTCATCACGCTGGTCTTCGACGATGCCGCCGACATCTATTGGGCTCGCTCGCAGGTCAGCCAGGTGCTTGCCGACGTGACCAAGGACCTGCCCAACAACGTGTCGACGGAGATGGGACCCATCGCCACGGCTCTCGGCGAGATCTATCACTACACCGTCAGGGCCAAGAAAGGATATGAAAAGAAGTACAGCCTCACCCAACTGCGCACCTATCAAGACTGGATCATCCGCAAGCAACTGGCCGGAACGCCTGGCGTGGCCGAGGTGAGCGGGTGGGGTGGTTATGTGAAGCAGTATGAGGTGGCCATCGACGCCGAGCGTCTCAATGCCTCGGGTGTCACCCTGGCCGACCTCTACCAGGCCCTGCAAGCCAACAACGCCAACACTGGCGGCAGTTACATCGAGCAAGATGCCAACCAATACTATATAAGAGGTATCGGCGTGGTGAAGTCGATGGCCGACATCGCCAACATCGCCGTCAAGACCATCGACGGCCATCCGGTGCGCGTCGGCGACGTGGCCACCGTCCAACAGGGCCACGCCACACGCTTCGGCGCCGTCACGCGCAATGGCGAGGGCGAGGTGGTGTGCGGCATTGCCATCATGCTCAAGGGCGAGAACTTCCAGGAGGTGAGCCAGCGTGTCAAGCAGCGCATGGCCGACATCCAGAAGTCGTTGCCCGAAGGGGTGGTCGTGGAGCCCTTCATCGACCGCACCAACCTCGTCGACCGTGTGGAGGGAACCATCGCGCGAAACCTCGTCGAGGGTGGCATCATCGTCATCTTCGTGTTGCTGCTCTTCCTGGGCTCCTGGCGGTCGGGCCTCGTGGTGGCCAGCGTCATCCCGCTGAGCATGCTCTTCGCCTTCGGCATGATGAAGACCTTCGGCATCGACGGCAACCTGATGAGCCTCGGTGCCATCGACTTCGGCATGATCGTGGACGGCGCGGTGATCATCGTCGAGGCCGTGGTGACCCACATCCACGGCACCTCGGCGCTCTCGGGCAAGTATGCCGGGCAACAGGCGCTGACCCGCCAGCAGATGGACGACGAGGTCTTCGCCTCCGCCTCCATGATCCGGCGCAGCGCCTCCTACGGCGAGATCATGATCATGATCGTCTACATACCCCTGTTGACCCTGACGGGCATCGAGGGCAAGATGTTCCGCCCCATGGCGCTCACGGTGTTCTTTGCCATTCTCGGAGCGTTCATCCTCTCGCTCACCTATGTGCCGATGGTCAGCAGTCTCGTGCTCGACCGCAAGCTCAAGACCCATGAGAACATCGCCGACCGCATCATCCGCAAGCTCCAACAGTGGTATGCGCCGCTGCTCCGCCGTGTCTTGCGACAAAACAAGGACATCATCACCGCCACCGTGGCGATCTTCTGTGTCAGCGTGGTCGGCTTCAAATACCTGGGTGGCGAGTTCATCCCCAACCTGGAAGAGGGCGACTTCGCCGTGGAGATGAGCATGGCGCAAGGCACCTCGCTCTCGCAGATGGTGACCACGACGACACAGGCCGAGAAGCTGTTGCGTGCCCGCTTCCCCGAGGTGAAGCAGGTGGTGAGCCGCATCGGAAGTGCGGAGATCCCCACAGACCCCATGCCCGTGGAGCGCGCCGACATCATGGTGGCGCTGAAGCCGAAGGCCGAGTGGACGTCGGCGCGCACCGCCCCGGAGCTCATGGAGCGGATGGAGGAGGTGCTCAAGACCATCCCTGGCATCGACGCCGAGATCTCGCAGCCCATCCAGATGCGCAACAACGAGTTGATGACCGGCATCAAGCAGGACGTGGCCATCAAGGTCTTTGGCGACGACATGACCACACTCACCCAACAGGCCGACAAGATACGCAAGCTCATCGAGCGTGTGCCGGGCGTCGCCGACGTCTTCACCGAGCGCATCTCGGGCCTGCCGCAGATACAGGTGGTCTACAACCACGAGCGCATGGCGCGCTATGGCCTCTCGGTCAACGATGTCAACCAGGTGCTCGAGACCGCCTTTGCCGGTGGCGTGGCGGGCAGTGTGTTTGAGGGCGAACGCCAGTTCGACCTGGTGTTGCGCCTCGACGAGCGCCTGCGCAACGACGAACAGTCGATCGAGAACCTCTACATCCCGCTGCCCGGCCAGGCGGGGGCTTCCGTGCCCCTGCGCGAGGTGGCCGACGTGCAGTATGTGTCGGCGCCGGCGCAGGTCAGCCATGAGGACGGCGCACGCCGCATCTATGTGGGCTTCAACGTCAAGGGACGTGATGTGCAGAGCACCGTGGCCGATATCCAGAAGGTGCTGGCCGACAAGTTGCAGTTGCCCGAGGGCTACTATTACACCTATGGCGGTGAGTTCCAAAACCTGCAAAGTGCCACCCAGCGCCTGCTCATCGTCATCCCCGTGGCCCTGTTGCTCATCTTCCTCTTGCTCTATGCCACGCTGAAGAACTTGCGTGAGTCGCTCTTCGTCTTCTCCGCCATTCCCTTTGCGGCCATCGGTGGCGTGTGGGCCTTGTGGGCGCGCGGCATGAACTTCAGCATCTCGGCCGGTGTGGGCTTCATCGCCCTCTTCGGTGTGGCGGTGCTCAACGGCATCGTGCTCATTGGCCAGATGAACCAGATGCAGCGCGACGGCGTGACCGACATCACACGGCGCATCACCGACAGTTGCATGATCCGCCTGCGCCCTGTGCTCATCACTGCCCTCGTGGCCTCCATGGGCTTCCTGCCGATGGCGCTGAGCCATGGCGACGGCGCCGAGGTGCAACGGCCGCTTGCCACCGTGGTCATCGGCGGACTGATCACCTCCACACTGCTCACCCTGTTTGTGTTGCCCGCCATTTACAAGACGTTCACGAAGCGGTAGATGTCAAAACAACCGAAAACCAAAGGCAAATAACGATTTTTTCACGACCGAAAGAGACGTACCTCGGGGTTTATTGCTAATTTTGCACCCGTTGGATAACGTTTACATAAATATTTAAAAAGCATGAGAAAGGCATTGTTTCCTCTGATTGTTTTTACATGGATCACACTTTCCTCGGTGGCCCAGCAGTCTGTGGCCACCCATCCCTCAGAGAAGGGAAAGACGGTGGAGCGGCTCTCCCTGCAGCAATGCATGGACCGCGCCAGTCAAGATAACCTGTCGGTGCGCGCCGCCCAGAAGGGCGTGGAACGGGCACAGGCGTTGCAAGGCACGGCCTGGGACCTCGACAAGACCGACCTGACCTTCGGACAGGACCCCACCTCGGGCGCCACACCCGACAACGCGCTGACGCTCTCGCAGTCGATGGAGTTTCCCACGGTGTATGTGGCCCGCCGCCATCAGTTGAAGGCGGAGACCAAGGTGGCCGAGGGTGAAGCCGGCGTGTTGCGCAATGAAGTGCGCAGCCAGGTGGCCTCACTCTATTGCCAACTGCTCTACCACAACGAGCGCGTCCGCATCTTGCAGCGCCAAGACTCACTCTTGCAGGCTTATGCCGACATGGCCAACAAGCGCTATGAGGCAGGCGACGTGCGCCAGGTGGAACCCCTGTCGGCTCGCCGGATGTTGAAAGACAACCTGCTCGAGACCGACATGGCAAAGGCCGACCGCGCCAATGTGCAGGCCACGCTGGCCCGCCTGGTGGGTGCCGGAAGCACCATCCTGCCGGCCGACACGACGCTGGTGCCCATCGCCTCCGACCTGGGGGCTGGCTTCTGTTACGCCCAGACACCCGATGGCCAGTTGGCTGGCGCTCGCATGGCCGTGGCCGACCAGGCCGTGAAGGTGGCCAAGAGCGACTACGCTCCGTCGCTGAGCCTGGCGCTCCGCACACAGATGGTCATCAAGGGATGGAACCCCTATCATGTGGACCGCAGTTGGAACAACGGCAACTTCATGGGATTTGAGGTGGGCGTGGGCCTGCCCCTCTTCAACGGCAGCACGCGCGCCAAGGTGCGGGCGGCCAAGAAGGAACGTGAGATGACACAGCTCCAGCTCGACGGGCAGGCACAGGAACAGCAGGAGGCCTACAATGCGGCCGTCAACAGTCTGCTCATCGCCAAGAAGCGCATGGAGTATTACACCACGGCGGGCAATGCCGACGCCAGCGAGATGAGCCGCCTGAGCGCCCACGACTACGCCAGCGGTGAGATCAGTTATGTGGAATATGTCGACGCCCTGGAGAAGGACATCGACGCGCAGCTCAAGCGGGCGGCGGCCATCAACGACTACAACCAGGCTGTCGTGGCCCTGAAAAAACTACAGGGAATGTAAGCCGGCACTTAGAAAATCGACATTCTTGATGGCCACTATCGATTTTGTTTGTATCTTTGCAACGCATTACATTAGAACGTTCGCAACATGAGAAGACTGATTTTGGCCGTGGGCTTGTGGCTGAGCGCCATGGGGGCCATGGCCCAAAACAATGACCACAACTTTGATGTGGCAAAGAACCTCGGCATCCTGAATGCCATATACAAGAACCTCGACTTGATGTACGTGGACACCCTCGACCCCAATGAGGTGGTGGGCAACGGCATCAACTCGATGCTCCGGAGCCTCGATCCCTACACTGTCTATTACCCGGAGGACAAGCAGAAAGACTTGAAGATGATGCTCACGGGCAAGTATGCGGGCATCGGCGCGCTCATTCGATACAACTATCAGCTCGGCCGTGTCTGCATTGACGAGCCTTACGAGAACATGCCGGCAGCCGAGGTGGGACTGCGCAAGGGCGACGTCATCCTCAGCATCGACGGCGAGGACATGACGAAGAAGACCAACGACTATGTGTCGGAACACCTCCGGGGTGAGAGCGGGACGACCTTCGAACTGAAGATCCACCGCCCGTCGACCAACAAGGACATGAAGTTCAAGGTGACGCGTCGCCTTATCCAGTTGCCCTCCATTCCCTATTATGGCGTCCAGGCCAATGGCTTCGGCTACCTCAACCTCAACTCTTTCACCGAGGGCTGCGGCAAGGAGGTGCGCAATGCCATCATCGAGATGAAGAAAAACGGCATGAAGGGATTGGTCTTCGACCTGCGCGGCAATGTCGGCGGATCGGAGATGGAGGCCGTGAACATCGTCAACTGCTTCGTGCCCAAGGGCAAGCTCGTGGTGAGCAACCGTGGCAAGGTGAAGCGCATGAACCACGACTACCTGACGACCGTGGAGCCTGTCGACACCGTGATGCCTGTCGTGGTGCTGGTCAACGGCTCGTCGGCCTCGGCCTCGGAGATCACCAGCGGCGCGCTGCAAGACCTCGACCGCGCCGTCATCATGGGCACAAAGACCTATGGCAAGGGACTGGTGCAGACAATGATCGACCTGCCCTACAACACCCAGATGAAACTCACCACCAACAAATACTACATCCCCAGCGGACGATGCATCCAGAAGGTGACCTACCGACACAGCAATGGAGGTAGTGCCGAGGCTGTCTCCGACTCGCTCGCGGGTACCTATTACACCGCCGCAGGCCGCCTTGTGAAGGGCGGAGGAGGCATTGAGCCGGAGGTGGAGGTGAAGCCCGACTCGCTGCCCAACCTCACTTACTACCTGGCCGCCATGCGCGACAGCGACGAACTGGTGCACAACTTCGAGATGGATTACATCGCCAAGCATCCCACCATCGCCCCGGCCAGTGAGTTTGCGCTGACCGACGCCGACTACGAGGCGTTCAAGCAGCGGGTGCTCAAGAGCCATTTCAAGTATGACGCCATGAGCGCCAAGACACTCGACGACCTGGAGAAGGTGGCCAAGTTTGAGGGCTATTACGACGATGCCAAGGCTGAGTTTGAGGCCCTGCGCAGCAAACTGAAGCCCAACCTGTCGAAGGACCTCGACTTCAACAAGGCGAGCATCTGCGAAATTCTCAACAACGACATCGTGGCGGCCTACTACTATCAGCGCGGCGCCGTGCAGAACACGCTCCGCACCGACAAGCAGGTGAAGGCGGCCTTTGACCTCCTGGCCGACACGGCGCGCTATCAGCAACTTCTCAAGCCCACTGCCAAGGACAAGGCCAAGAAGTGATGCTCGGGCCCCTCAGCCCCTCTCCAATGGCCAACAGGACAATCCTTGCTGGGGGCTGAATAGCCGCTACCGCCACTCCAGGCAGGGCGGCACCCCATCGGCGAAGCCCCGAAGACACACATGATAGGTGTCTTCGGGGCTTCGCTGTTTCATGTCGGGCCCAAACACTAAATAAATGTTAAAGTGCGAAAAGCGTGTAACTTTCTTGCCGCGGGCTCGTCGTACTCATGAAAACGGTAATTAACGAACATGGATTACAAGTACATCAACCAGTTGTTGGAGCGCTATTGGAAGTGCGAGACCTCCCTCGAAGAGGAAGACATCTTGCGCGCCTTCTTTAGCCAAGACAACATTCCCGCTGACCTGAAGCGCTACCAGCCGCTCTTTGCCTATGAGGCCAAGGAGCCCGCAAGCGATGTGCTGGGCAAGGAGTTTGATGAGAAGATCTTGGCCATGGTCGGTGAGGCTGAGCCCGTGAAGGCCAAGGTCATCACGATGACGCAGCGTCTGAAGCCCCTGTTCAAGGCCGCAGCCGTGGTGACCATCGTGCTCACCCTCGGCAATGCCATGCAGGTGCCGTTTGCCCGTCGCGGGGGTGATCCCATCAGCAACTATGACGGCTACAGCAAGCCTGAAATCAACCACGGCACATCGGTGGCCATGGGCGACAGCGCGGTGCTCGACACCATGAAGCGCAGCCTGGCCGAGCCGACAGCCACGGTGGACAATCCCGTGATCAAATGAAGATAATTTCTATGCTTTCTCTATAAAATCATGTTTAGTAAAACAAAACGAAACTGTGAAGTTTCAATTCTCTCAAATTTTTCATAACATACTAACGTAGAAGGGACCGCAGCTCGATAGAGAGTCATGCGGTCCCTTTATTTTTTTCGTGCGTGTCATGAAGACGCACAAATCGTCGTGATCGTTGGTGTGTTGTTGCAGACAGTGCTTATCCTTTGCGCCCGGCCAATCCGTAGTTGTCGAGCTTTTCAAACTGTGTCTTGATGGCCTGTCGGCCGCGGAAGATGTTGACCTTGACCTGTTCCTCGGGGATGGCCATAATAGCAGCAATCTCCTTGTAGCTCTTTCCCTCGAAGTCGCGCAGTTGGATGCAGGAGCGTTGCTTCTCGGGCAGGTTGTCGACGAGGCGCCTGACGATGAGCAGGCGGTCGTTGGTGGCTGCACGGTCGAGGGGCGTGTCATGAGTGTCAGCTGCGTCGGTGCGCACGTTCTCCAGCGTCTCATTGCGGTTGTCGTGCCGCTTGATGCTGTCGAGGGCGAGGTTGCGGCAGATGGTGAAGCAGAAAGCCTCGATGTTGTCGATGGTGTCCCACTTGTCGCGCACGTTCCAAGCCTTGATGAGCGTTTCCTGCACAATATCCTCAGCCTCGGCGTTGCGCAGGGTGATGCGCAGCGCCAAGCGGTAGAGCTGGTTTTTCAGCGGTAGGATATCGTTTTGGAAACTGATCTTCGACATGGTGTTACTGGATGATGGTTCCGCCCTCCTGGCCGATGGCTGAGGCCTGGGTGATGATGACACGGCGCACGCCCGCGCTGACGGCGGCCAGCGCGTTCTCCACCTTGGGCTTCATGCCGCCCGAGATGGTGCCGTCGGCCGTGAGGCGCTCGAAGTCGGCGTGGGTGATGACCGGGATGACGCTGTGGTCGTCGTCGGGGTCGCTGAGCACGCCTGGCTTCTCAAAGCAGTAGACCAGCGTCACCTCGGTCAGGGGTGCCAGAGCCTTGGCGGTCTCCGAGGCCATGGTGTCGGCGTTGGTGTTGAGCATGTGGCCTTGGCCGTCGTGGGTCAGTGGTGCGATGACAGGCACGATGCCCTGCTCGAGCAAGGCCTGCAAGAGGTCGCCGCGAACGTGGTCGACATCGCCCACAAATCCATAGTCGATGCCGTTCTTGAGGGGGCGTCGGTGGCTGCGGATCACGTCGGCGTCGGCGCCCGTGAGGCCCAGCGCGTTGACGCCCCGCGCCTGGAGGCGGGCCACAAGACCCTTGTTGACCAGGCCGCCATAGACCATGGTCACCACCTCGAGCATGTCGGCGTCGGTGATGCGCCGGCCGTCGATCATCTTGCTCTCGATGCCCAGCGCCGCCGCCACCTTCGTGGCGCGCCGGCCTCCGCCATGCACGAGAATTTTCGGTCCGTCGACTTGTGCGAAGCGGTCGAGCAAGTCGTTGAGGCGCGCCTCGTCCTCGACGATGGCTCCGCCCACCTTGATGATGGTTATTGGTTTCATGCGATAGCTTGTTTTTTATTCCAGGTAAGTGTAGCCGTAGAGGCCCGAGCGGTAGTTGCTGAGGAACTCCTTGCCCTCATCGAGCGACAGCTTGCCCTGCTTCACGCTCTTTGTGACCCATTGCTCGAGTTGCCTGACGAGTTTCTTGGGATTGTACTGCACATACTCAAGCACCTCCTCCACGGTCTCTCCGTCGATGATCTGGTCGATGTTGTAGGTGCCGTTCTTCACGCTGATGTGAGCCGCCGTGGTGTCGCCGAAGAGGTTGTGCATGTCGCCGAGGATCTCCTGGTAGGCTCCGACGAGGAACACGCCGATGTAGTAAGGCTCACCCTTGCGCAGCGCGTGGACAGGCAGCACGTTCGACTGAGAGCCGTTGATGGCGAAGTTGGCGATCTTTCCGTCGCTGTCGCAGGTGATGTCCTGTATGGTGCAGTTGCGCGTGGGGCGCTCGTTGAGGCGGTCGAGAGGCATGATGGGGAAGAGCTGGTCGATGCCCCAACAGTCGGGTAGGCTCTGGAAGAGAGAGAAGTTGCAGAAATACTTGTCGGCGAGGAGCTTGCCGAGACCACGGAGCTCATCGGGCACGTGCTTCATGCTCTTGGCCATCAAGTCGATCTCGCGGCACACGCTCCAGTACATGGCCTCCACCTCGGCGCGCGTCTTGAGGTCCACCATGCCGTGGGCGAACATGTCGAGGCAGTCCTCGCGTATCTGGTCAGCGTCGTGCCAGTCCTCAAGCATCGACTTGGGGTTGATGTTACACCAGATGTCGTAGAGGTCCTTCACCAGTTGGTTGTCGGTCGCCTTGGCCTCAAACTCCTCGGGCATCTCGGGCAGCGAGGCCGCGCCCAGCACGTCGAGCACCAGCACGGAGTGGTGGGCCGACAGCGAACGTCCGCTCTCGGTGATGATGTTGGGGTGGGGGATGCCGTTGCGGTTGGCGATGTCGACAAAGGCGTAGACGCAGTCGTTGATGTACTCCTGGATGGAGTAGTTGACCGAGCTCTCTGAGTTGCTTGAGCGCGTGCCGTCGTAGTCGACGCCCAGTCCGCCTCCGCAGTCCACAAACTCGATGTTGTAGCCCATCTTCCTGAGGTTGGCGTAGTATTGTCCGGCCTCGGTGAGGGCGTTTTGTATGCGGCGTATCTTGGTGATCTGTGATCCGATGTGGAAGTGGATGAGGCGCACGCAGTCGTGCAGTCCCACGCTGTCGAGCTTGTTCAGGGCCTCCAGGAGTTCAGAGGGCGTCAGTCCGAACTTCGACGCGTCGCCACCGCTCTCGGCCCACTTGCCCGATCCCGAGCTGGCGAGCTTGATGCGTATGCCGATGTTGGGTTGCACCTTGAGGCGCTTGGCCGTCTTGGCGATGATGTCGATCTCGTTGAGTTTCTCCACGACGATGAAGATGCGCTTGCCCAGTTTCTGTGCCAGCATGGCCAGTTCGATGTAGCTCTCGTCCTTGTATCCGTTGCAGATGATGAGCGAGTCGCTCTTGCATTGCACGGCGATGACAGCGTGTAGCTCAGGCTTGGAGCCCGCCTCGAGGCCGAGGTTGAACTTGCGTCCGTGAGAGATGATCTCGTCGACGACGGGTTGCATCTGGTTGACCTTGATGGGATAGATGATGTAGTCCTCGCCCTGGAAGTCATACTCCTTGCGTGCCTTCTCGTAGCACGACGCCATTTTCTCGATGCGATTGTCGAGGATGTCGGGGAAGCGGAGGAGCACAGGCGGTGTGACGTCGCGCAAGGCCAGTTCGTCGATGACGTCGCGCAGGTCGATCTGCGTGTCATCCTTGCACGGGGTGACATAGGCGTGTCCCTTCTCGTTGATGCCAAAATAGGAGGTTCCCCATCCGTTGATGTTGTAGAGTTCCTTCGAATCCTCAATAGTCCACTTTTTCATTTATGCGATGCCCAATGATTCTTTTAGTTTAGCGACAGATATTTTTATTTTCTCGTAGTTGTCCATCAAGGTCACGTCGACCGTGTGCTTGGCCTGGCTGTAATAGGGCTCGCGCAGGCGCAACTGCTCCTCGATGAAGACCTTCACCTCTTCGGCGGTCTTGCCGAGGAGCAGCGGGCGCACGGTCTTGCCCATGCTCAGGTGCTTGTGGAGCACGTCGGGTGTGCATTTCAGGTAGATGGTCTCGCCCTGCTGGTTGAGGTAGTCGATGTTGTCGAAGAAGCACGGTGTGCCGCCTCCGCAACTGATGACGACGCCCTCAAACTCAGCCACCTCGTGGAGCATGTTGCGCTCGATGGTGCGGAAGCCCGCTTCGCCCCGCTCGTCGAAGATCTGCTTCACGGTCTTGCGCATGCGGCTCTCGATGTACCAGTCGAGATCGTAGAACGGCATGCCCAGGTCCTTGGCCAGGGCGCGCCCCACGGTGGTCTTGCCCGACCCCATGTAGCCCATGAGTATGATGCGCGTGGGGGTCATCGCTTGGCCCTCCTGGCTTTGGGTTCCGGTGCGTTTTTCACGATCTCCATGCACTCGGCGTAGGTCAGTTCGCCGGCGAGGGCCTGCTCCTGGAGCTTCTTGTCGATGTGGTAGTTCTTGCCGTCGTAGGCGATGTAGGGGCCGTAGCGTCCCTTCATGAGCTCGAGGTCGGGATCCTCGTCAAACTGCTTGATGTGCTTCTCCCTGTCGGCCTGTCGCTTCTGTTCGATCAGGTCGATGGCCGTCTCCAGTGTGACGGTGAGGGGATCCTCCGTGCGTGGCAGCGACACATATTTCTTTTCGTGCAGGATGTAGGGTCCGAAGCGGCCGGCGCCGATGACCACCGGCGAGCCCTCGTAGTCGCCCACCTGGCGTGGGAGCTTGAAGAGCTCGAGAGCCTCGTCGAGCGTGATGGTCTCGATGCTCTTGTCCTTGGGCAGCTGGGCGAAGCTCGGCTTCTCCTTGTCCTCGGCGGAACCGATCTGCGCCACGGGGCCGAAGCGTCCGATCTTCACAAACACCGGCTTGCCCGTCTTGGGGTCGGTGCCCAGCTGGCGCTCGCCAGCCTTGTGCTCGGAGCGGGCGTTCATGACCGTCTCGACGTTGGGTTCAAACTTCTTGTCGAAGTCGACCATCATCTTGGTCCACTCCTCCTTGCCCTCGGCGATGCGGTCGAACTCCTCCTCCACTTTGGCGGTGAAGTTGTAGTCCATGATGTCGGGGAAGTTCTGGAGCAGGAAGTCGTTGACCACGAAGCCGATGTCGGTAGGCAGGAGCTTACCCTTCTCCGACCCAGCCATCTCGCGCTTGTTCTTGGCCGTGACCATGTTGCCCTTGAGAGTGTCGATGACATAGGAGCGCTCTACACCCTTCTTGTCACCCTTCTGCACGTATTCGCGTTGCTGGATGGTGGAGATGGTCGGCGCGTAGGTTGACGGGCGGCCGATGCCCAGTTCCTCGAGCTTGTGGACGAGGCTGGCCTCGGTGTATCTGACAGGGCCCTGTGAGAAGCGCTCGGTGGAGACGATCTCCTTGCGCTCCAGCATCTGTCCGGCCGAGAGGATGGGCAGCAGGTTGCCGTCTTCGGGCTTCTGGGCGTCGTCGTCGGTCGACTCGTGGTAGACCTTCATGAAGCCGTCGAAGCGCACCACCTCGCCGTTGGCCACAAACTGGGCCTCGTCGCCGCTGATGTTGATGGTCACGGTGGTCTTCTCCACCTGTGCGTCGGCCATCTGCGAGGCGGCCGTGCGCTTCCAAATGAGCTCATAGAGACGGCGCTCCTGTGCTGTGCCGGTGATGGTGGTGGCGCTCATGTCTGTGGGGCGGATGGCCTCGTGGGCCTCTTGCGCACCCTTCGAGTGGGTGTGGTAGTTGCGTGGCTTGCTGTATTCCTCGCCATAGAGCTTTACAATCTCCTCCTTGCTGGCGTTGATGGCCAGGCTTGAGAGGTTGACGCTGTCGGTACGCATGTAGGTGATGCGACCGCTCTCATAGAGGCGCTGGGCCACCATCATGGTCTGCGACACGGTGAAGCCGAGTTTGCGGGCGGCCTCCTGCTGCAGGGTGGAGGTGGTGAAGGGAGGCGCAGGTGAGCGCTTCAGGGGTTTCTTGGTGATGTTGTCGACGGTGAAGGTGGCCGTCTTGCACTTCTTGAGGAAGATGAGGGCGTCCTCGTGGGTGGTGAAGCGCTGGTCGAGCTCGGCCTTGAGCTCACTCTGCGTGCCGTCGGCATTGGTCAGTGTGAACACGGCGTTCACACGATAGTAGGGCTCGCTCTTGAAGGCTTGTATCTCGCGCTCGCGGTCCACGATGAGTCTCACGGCCACGCTCTGCACGCGTCCGGCTGAGAGGGCGGGCTTCACCTTGCGCCACAACACGGGCGACAACTTGAAGCCCACGAGACGGTCGAGCACACGGCGGGCCTGCTGGGCATTGACCAGGTTCATGTCGAGGTGGCGCGGATGCTTGATGGCCTCCATGATGGCCGGCTTGGTGATCTCGTGGAACACGATGCGCGACGTCTTCTGCTCGTCGAGTCCCAACACTTCGCAAAGGTGCCAACTGATGGCCTCTCCCTCGCGGTCCTCATCGGATGCGAGCCACACGGTCTTCGCTGCCTTGGCGTTCTTCCTCAGGTCGGCTACGACTTTGGTCTTCTCCTCCGGGATCTCGTAGGTCGGTTGGAGGGTCTTCTCGTCTATGCTGAGCTCTTTCTTCTTTAAGTCTCGGATGTGTCCGTAGGACGACATCACCTTGTAATCTTTACCCAGAAATTTTTCGATGGTCTTGGCCTTTGCGGGGCTCTCGACGATCACTAAATTATCTTGCATACTAACAGGTTTGTTTTTTAACGGTTGGCAAAATTAAGCAAAACTTTTGCTTGCACCTTATAATATAGGAATAAATTTCATTTTTTTAATAATCTGGCCACCGCCGCATGGCTCGTCGTACGGGTGAAGCGTGGCAAGGAGGCATCCTTATCTTGATAGTCTGCGCGGCAGTGAGATAACGAAAAAACAATGGTATATATCTTTACAAAGACTCTCGCAGAAAGGCCGATGAAATCAACGAACGAACATTTGCCCGCAAATACGCGATTCTGAGAGGAGCTGCGCAAACGCCTGACAATCATGGCGTTAAGCGAGAATAAGCTCCAAGAATTGTAAAGGCTCTTGTTGTCGCGACCTGTAATCACCGTCTTCGGATTTAGAAGGAGAGAAACAACTGATAACGGATACGGCTAACCATTGTGGTCCCGCTATCAAGTACAGCCGGCTTCTCTATCAAGTACAGTCGGCTTCTCTATCATGTACAGCTGGCTTCTCTATCAAGTACAGCCGGCTTCTCTATCAAGTACAGTCGGCTTCTCTATCAAGTACCGCAGAAATCAACTAAAAGTCGCTGTTGCTTCAGTAACAATAGCTGCCTCCTTCAAGTTTCAGCGACAAGTCCATCTGCCTGTAGACAGGATCCATGGGCAGATGTGCTCACATTCGAATTTTCCTTGGCGGTTTTCTCTCGGGTTGCTGAGCCAGTCCGTTTTCCTAAATTAGAGAAACTTGAATGATGAGCTCCATTTGGTTCCAAAATTTTTGCCGACATGGCAGAAAATTAAGTTTTTTCCTCCTTTACATCTATGAATCATTCAGGTTGAGCATCTTTTTTGGAACAAAAAGTGTACAAATTAACCACTATTAAGACTTTTGGCGAAATTTAATCGGACAAAAACCGCTTTTTCTTCTCTAGAAGGTCAACTCCAGAAGTACTGGATTTTTCAGAATTTTCAAGACACTTTCTCTTGCTTGTGCTTGCCGCCAGGAAGCGTCGCCGTCCGAGACATTCCTGGAGACAGAGATGGCCAATGCCCTTCTCGGAGGAGGGCGGGTGCCAGCGCCCTGTTGCCCGCCTCACGAAAGGTCGGCAGACACACCTGTAGCGAACGGCAAAACACCAATTATAATAAAGATACATTAAAAATTAAGGAAACTCTTGTGGGGATGGAAAACTTTTTGTAATTTTGCAACGTTCAGTGGAATGAGGGGCTCCAAGAGAGTTCCTCATTTTATTTTATACAAAGCATTTTATGATAGACAAAAACGTCGTTAAAAACTTAGTTGAGGAGTGGTTGGCAGACAAAGACTACTTCTTGGTTGACGTTACCGTCAGCCCCGATGACAAAATCACCGTGGAAATCGACCATGCCGATGGTGTGTGGATTGACGATTGCGCCAAGCTCAGCCAATACATCGAGGACCATCTCAGCCGCGACGAGGAGGACTATGAGCTCGAAGTGGGCTCCGCCGGACTCGGACAGCCGTTCAAGGTCGAGCAGCAGTATGTCAACTGCATTGGCGAAGACGTCGAGGTGATGGATGCCGACGGCAAGAAGGTGAGCGGCAAGCTCAAGAGCGTCGACGGCCGCGACTTCGTGGTGTCGGTCAACGAGAAAGTGCAGGTGGAAGGCAAGAAGCGCCCCGTGAAGATGGACGTCGACCACACCTACAACATGGATAATGTGAAATATACAAAATACTTAATCAGTTTCAAATAAAGCTATGGCTGTAAGAAAGAAAGACGACGAGCAGTTGACGATGATCGACAGTTTCCGTGAGTTCAAGGATACCAAGAACATCGACCGCACCACGCTCGTGAGCGTATTGGAGGAGAGCTTCCGCAACGTGCTCGCAAAAATATATGGCAGTGACGAGAACATCGACGTGATCGTCAATCCCGACAAGGGCGACTTCGAGATCTACCGCAACCGTGTGGTCGTGGAGAACGGCGAGGTCGAGGACGATAACAAGCAGATCTGCCTCAGCGACGCACAGAAGATTGAGCCCGACTATGAGGTGGGCGAGGAAGTGTCGGAGAAGGTAGACTTCGAGAAGTTCGGACGCCGTGCCATCCTGACCCTGCGCCAGACCCTGGCCAGCAAGATCCTCGAACTGGAGCACGACGCGCTCTACAACAAGTATAAGGACCGCGTCGGACAGGTCATCTCCGCCGAGGTCTACCAGGTGTGGAAGCGTGAGGTGCTGCTCGTCGACGACGAGAACAACGAGCTCATCCTCCCGAAGAGCGAGCAGATCCCTGCCGACCAGTATCGCAAGGGCGAGACCGTGAGGGCCGTCATCGAGCGTGTCGACAACGAGAACAACAACCCGAAGATCATCCTCTCGCGCACCAGCGGCAAGTTCCTGGAGCGCCTGCTGGAGCAGGAGGTGCCCGAGATCGCCGATGGCCTCATCGCCATCAAGGCCGTGGCCCGCATCCCCGGCGAGCGTGCCAAGGTGGCCGTGGAGAGCTACGACGACCGCATCGACCCGGTGGGAGCCTGCGTCGGCGTGCGCGGAAGCCGTGTGCACGGCATCGTGCGCGAGCTCTGCAACGAGAACATCGACGTCATCAACTGGACGGCCAACACCAAGCTCTTCATCCAGCGCGCCCTCAACCCGGCCAAGGTGTCGAGCATCGATCTCGACGACGAGAACAAGAAGGCCGAGGTCTACCTCGACCCCAACGAGGTCAGCCTCGCCATCGGCCGTGGCGGCCAGAACATCAAGTTGGCCTCCATGCTCACCGGCTACACCATCGACGTCTATCGTGTGGTCGACGGCAAGCCCGGCACCGAGGAGGACGACGTCTACCTCAGCCAGTTCAATGACGAGATCGACCAGTGGATCATCGACGCCATCGAGGGTCTCGGCCTGACCACGGCCAAGGCGGTGCTCAACGCCCCGCGCGAGATGCTCGTCGAGAAGGCCGACCTGGAGGAGGAGACCGTCGACCACGTGCTCGAGGTGCTCCGCAAGGAGTTTGAGTAACCCGAGGCGGCCCACGCGGGCCTGCCGCGACAAAAAGATGACAACCATCAACGTAAGGCGTGGGGCGGACACGGGTCCTTCCCCATGCTTCCCAACAAGAAGACACAAGAGAATACATCAAAAAACAATAGAGTTAAGGTGATGGAGCGGATGGCGTTTTACCCTTTTGCCCTTTGGCTTTTTCGCCTTTAAGAAAGGTTATATGAGCATCAGATTAAACAAAGCATTACGTGAATTGAACATAGGACTTCAAACGGCAGTTGAATTCCTGGAGAAGAAAAGCAATCTGGGCGAGGTGAAAGCCGACGTGAGCTTCAAGCTCAACGATGCGCAGTACAAGGCGCTCGTTGAGGCTTTCAAGCAAGACGCCGCCGTGCTCTCGGCCGCCAAACAGCTCTTCCCTAAGAACAAGGAGAAGAAGCGCGAGGGCGATCCCAAGAAAGCGGAGGCACGCTCGAAGAGCGTCTTGGAGGGCACGAGCCACCAGCAATACAAGCCGTTGGGCAAGATTGACCTTAACAACCTGGGCAAGGGCCCGGTCAAGGTGGAGTCTGCTGCTCATGAGCCAGCCAAGAAAAACGAGGTGAAGGCTGCTGCCGTCAGCCAGGAGCCCGCGAAGCCTGTTGTCGAGAAGCCTGTCCAGAAAGAGGCTGCTCCAGTGGCCGCCAAGGCCGAAACCGCTCCCGCAGAGCCCGCTAAGGTGGCACAGCCTGCCAAGCCCGCCGCTCCTGCCAAGCCCGCTGCTCCTGTCAGCAAGCCGGCCGAGGCGAAGAAGCCCGCTCCTGCGCCCCAGGCTCCGAAGGAGAACAAGCAACCGGAGGTGGCCAAGGCCGCTCCGCAGCAGCCCGCACAGCCCAAGAAGGCTGAGGCTGCCCAGCAGGCACCTGCCGCCGAGGAGAAGTCGGGAGTCTTCCAGCTCAGCAGTGAGAAGAAGATCCTCAACGCTCCCAAGGTGAACGTGCTCGGCAAGATCGACTTGTCGGCGCTCAACCAGAGCACCCGTCCCCGCAAGAAGTCGAAGGAGGAGCGCCGCAAGGAGCGCGAGGCCAAGAACCAGAACGGTGCCAACGCCGGCGACCGCAAGAAGCGCCAGCGCATCAACAAGGAGCGCGTCGACATCAATGCCGTCGGCCAGCAGAACAACCGCAATGGCAACAATGGCAACAATGGCAACGGCGGTGGCAACAACAATAATAAGAAAGGTAAGAAGAAAAACAACCGCAACCAGAAGCCGCTCGAGGTGAACGAGGAGGATGTGGCACGCCAGGTCAAGGAGACGTTGGCACGCCTCACCAGCAAGCAAAACAACACCAAGCGTGGCGCCAAGTATCGTAAGGAGAAGCGCGAGGCCGTGCAAGAGAAGCTCGACGCTGAGGCACGCCAGGAGCGCAAGGAGAGCAAGGTGCTGAAGCTCACCGAGTTTGTCACCGTGTCTGAGTTGGCCACGATGATGAACGTGGGCGTCAACCAGGTCATCGGCACCCTGATGAGCATTGGCGTCATGGCGTCCATCAACCAGCGACTGGATGCAGAGACCATCAACCTGGTGGCCGACGAGTTTGGCTTCCAGACCGAGTATGTCAGCGCCGAGGTGCAAGAGGCCGTCAGCGAGGAGGAGGACGATGAGAGCGATCTCGTGCCCCGCGCCCCGATCGTGACGGTCATGGGCCATGTCGACCACGGTAAGACCTCGCTGCTCGACCATATCCGCAACACCAATGTCATCGCCGGTGAGGCCGGCGGCATCACACAGCACATCGGCGCTTACAGCGTGACGCTGAAGAACGGCCGCAAGGTCACCTTCCTCGACACGCCGGGCCATGAGGCCTTCACCGCCATGCGTGCCCGTGGTGCGCAGGTCACCGATATCGCCATCATCATCATCGCCGCCGACGACTCGGTGATGCCCACCACCAAGGAGGCCATCGCCCACTGTCAGGCAGCAGGCGTGCCCATGGTGTTCGCCATCAACAAGATCGATAAGCCGGGAGCCAACCCCGACCGCATCCGCGAGGACCTGGCCAATATGAACCTGCTCGTCGAGGAGTGGGGTGGCAAGTACCAGTGCCAGGAGATCAGCGCCAAGAAGGGCGTCGGTGTCGACGACCTGATGGAGAAGGTGCTGCTCGAGGCCGACATGCTCGACCTCAAGGCCAACCCCAACCGCAAGGCTACGGGCACCATCATCGAGTCGTCGCTCGACAAGGGCCGTGGCTATGTGTCGACGGTGCTCGTCAGCAACGGCACACTGAAGATCGGCGACATCGTGCTCGCCGGTACCAGTTGGGGCCGTGTCAAGGCCATGTTCAACGAGCGCAACCAGCGCATCGACAACGTGAAGCCCGCTGAGCCCGCCATCGTCCTCGGCCTGAACGGCGCGCCGACAGCCGGCGACGCCTTCCACGTCATCGACACCGAGCAGGAGGCCCGCGAGATCGCCAACAAGCGTGAGCAGCTCCAGCGCGAGCAGGGCCTGCGCACGCAGAAGCGCCTCACCCTGGGCGACATCTCACACCGCATTGCCCGTGGCGAGTTCCACGAGCTCAACATCATCGTCAAGGGCGACGTCGACGGATCGGTCGAGGCATTGTCCGATTCGTTCATCAAGCTCTCCACGGAGAAGGTGCAGGTCAACGTCATCAGCAAGGCTGTCGGCCAGATCTCTGAGAACGACGTGATGCTCGCCAGCGCTTCCGACGCTGTCATCGTGGGCTTCCAGGTGCGTCCTTCGTCCGACGCGCGCAAGCTCGCCGACCGCGAGGGCGTGGAGATCAACACCTACTCGGTCATCTACGACGCCATCGACGACATCAAGTCGGCCATGGTGGGCATGCTCGACAAGGTGAAGAAGGAGATCGTCACCGCCCAGGTGGAGGTCAAGCAGGTCTACAAGATTTCCAAGGTGGGTGTCGTGGCCGGTGGCCTCGTCACCGAGGGCAAGGTCCACAACAAGGACAAGGCCCGTGTGGTGCGCGACGGCATCGTCGTCCACACCGCTCCCATCGCTGCCCTGAAGCGTTACAAGGATGATGTCAAGGAGGTCGTGACCGGCCTGGAGTGTGGCATCTCGCTTGTCAACTACAACGACATACAGGCTGGTGATGTCTTGGAGACATTCACAGAGATTGAGGTTGAGCAGAAACTGTAAGATCAAATAGCATAAGGCCTCTCCAAGACTTTCCTTTGGGAAGACACGCCCGGGCGTCGGCCGGGTGGCTGCACGCACCCCACATGGGTGGGACGGCGTGGCTGCCATCAGGCAACGGCGACCATCGGGACGCAGCCCTTCCCTGTGGAAGATCTTGAAGAGGCCATTCATCATCATATGAAGATACAAGCAAACAATGAGTTTGTCAAAGAGGTGGCCAACCAGAAGTATGAGTTTGGCTTCACCACGGATGTCGAGACCGACGTCATCCCCAAGGGACTGAATGAGGACATCGTCAGGCTCATCTCCAAGAAGAAGGGCGAGCCCGACTGGCTGCTCGACTTCCGCCTGAAGGCTTATCGCTTTTGGAAGACACTCTCCGAACCCAAATGGGGCCATGTCCACGTGCCCCCCATCGATTTTCAGGATATCTCTTATTACGCGGACCCGTTGGCCAAGAAGCCCAAGAACAAGGAGATCGACCCCGAACTTGAGAAGACTTTCGACAAGCTGGGCATCCCCCTTGAGGAGCGCTTGGCCCTGAGCGGCACCGCCGTCGACGCCATCATGGACTCGGTGTCGGTGAAAACCACCTTCAAGAAGCAGTTGGCAGAGAAGGGTGTCATCTTCTCCAGCATCGGCGAGGCGGTGAAAGACCATCCCGACCTGGTGCGCCAGTACCTCGGCTCGGTCGTGCCTTATCGCGACAATTTCTCTGCGGCGCTCAACTCCGCGGTGTTCAGCGACGGCAGTTTCGTCTACATCCCCAAGGGGGTGCGTTGCCCGATGGAGCTCAGCAGCTACTTCCGCATCAACGCACGCAACACCGGACAGTTTGAACGCACGCTCATCGTGGCCGACGACGACAGCTATGTCTCCTACCTGGAGGGCTGCACAGCCCCCATGCGCGACGAGAACCAGTTGCACGCCGCCGTCGTGGAGATTGTCGTGATGAACAATGCCGAGGTGAAATACTCCACTGTGCAAAACTGGTATCCGGGCGATGAGCACGGCAAGGGTGGTGTGCTCAATCTCGTCACCAAGCGTGGCGACTGCCGTGGCGTCAACTCCAAGTTGTCGTGGACGCAGGTCGAGACCGGTTCTGCCATCACCTGGAAATACCCGTCGTGTGTGCTCCGTGGCGACAACTCGCAGGCCGAGTTCTATTCGGTCGCTGTCACCAACCACTACCAGGAGGCCGACACGGGCACGAAGATGATCCACATGGGCAAGAACACCAAGTCGACCATCATCTCCAAGGGCATCTCAGCCGGCCACTCGCAGAACAGCTACCGTGGTCTGGTACGCGCCACATCCAATGCCGACAACGCACGCAACTACAGCTCGTGCGACTCGCTGCTGCTCGGATCCGACTGCGGCGCCCACACGTTCCCATACATGGACATCCACAACGACACGGCCATCGTGGAGCATGAGGCCACAACCTCGAAAATCTCCGAGGACCAGTTGTTCTATTGCAACCAGCGTGGCATCCCCACGGAGGAGGCCGTCGGACTCATCGTCAACGGCTATGCCAAGGACGTGCTCAACAAGCTGCCCATGGAGTTTGCCGTCGAGGCACAGAAGCTCCTGAGCGTCTCGCTCGAAGGAACCGTAGGATAAAGGCAAGCGCATGCGACACACAACGCTCATCACCCTGGTCCTCCTGCTGTTTGGCGGTGTGGTCGCGTCGGCCCAAATCACCGATGGCGACGGCGCACGCCGGTGGGCCATCGACGCGCAGATAGGTGGCAATTTCGCCTCCTCAGCAACGTCTGACAATGCCGAGGTGCCGAGGTATCGCATGGGCTCAACGTCGCAAACAGGCCTCCTCTCGAAGGTCCATGTGGAGTATTACCTGCCCAAGAGCCGTTTCAGCCTGAAGGCGGGATATGAGCACGAGGAACTCAATATCCTCAAGGGAGACGGCGGCGGAGACCTCGACCAGCTGATGCTGGGCGGTCGCTGGTATCCTGCACCGTCGAGCTGGAAGGTAGCCCCCTATGTGGGGGCCGACGTCCTCTATGCCTTCAGCGCCGACCGCGGTCCTTTCCAGATGTCCTCACACCTGTCGTGGTCAGAGAATGGGATGTCGCAGACGACCTACGGTTATGCGGCACAAGGCATCGCCAAGGCCCCGAGGTTCAGTCTGGGACCCATCGTGGGAGCCGACATCTACCTGTTCTCCAGCGTTGCCCTGCAAGTGGAATATGGCTACCGGTTCGGTCTCGACTCGCCCTACCGCGTGCACTACACCGAGGAAGGCAGCAACCGTGCCACCGAGTATCACGGACAGATGCACCGCCACGTGTTCTCCATCGGCCTGAAGGTGACGTTCCCCTTCCGTTGGACGAGCGACGACTGGGGCGGACTGTTGCAAGGGTTGCTCGACAACCTGTAGGCGCAAAGCAAGAGACAAAGAAACAGAAACAAGTTTTTTATATATAGATTATGTTAGAGGTTAGAAACCTGCATGCCACTATTGCAGGCAAGGAAATATTGAAAGGCATCAACCTCACCGTCAACGATGGTGAGATCCATGCCATCATGGGCCCCAACGGCTCAGGAAAATCCACCCTTTCGGCTGTGCTGACGGGCAACCCCCTTTACACGGTCACCGAGGGAACGGCCCTGTTCAACGGCAAGGATCTCTTGGCGATGAAGCCAGAGGACCGCGCTCGTGAGGGATTGTTCCTGTCGTTCCAGTACCCTGTGGAGATCCCCGGTGTGTCGATGGTCAACTTCATGAAGGCCGCCGTCAACGCCAAGCGCAAGTACCAGGGACTCGAACCGCTCAAGGCCGGCGACTTCATGAAGCTCATGCGCGAGAAGCGCTCGCTCGTGGAACTCGACAGCAAACTGGCCCATCGCTCGGTCAACGAGGGCTTCTCGGGTGGCGAGAAGAAGCGCAACGAGATCTTCCAGATGGCCATGCTCGACCCGAAGTTGAGCATCCTCGACGAGACCGACTCGGGCCTCGACGTCGACGCCATGCGCATCGTGGCCGAGGGTGTCAACAAGCTCTTCACCCCCGAGAAGTCGATCATCGTCATCACCCACTATGAGCGCTTGCTCGACATGATCAAGCCCCAGGTGGTCCATGTGCTCTACAACGGCCGCATCGTGCGCACCGAAGGTCCCCAGCTGGCCAAGGAGATCGAGCAGCGCGGCTACGACTGGATCAAGGAAGAGGCCGACAAGGAGTTCGGAAAGTGATCCTTTCCTCCCATCATGAAGAAAGAGGAAACCCTTTTGATACAATGAGTAGCGAAAAACAATATAATGAGTAGCGAAAAACAATATATAGACTTATACGCTGAGCAGAAGGACCTGATCTGCAGCCATTCCGCTGCAGCGCTCAATGCCGTGCGCGACACGGCGTTCGGCGACTTCCAGCGCTTGGGCTTTCCCACCCGCAAGGTGGAGCGATACAAGTACACCGACATGGCGGCGCTCTTCGCCCCCGACTATGGCTTGAACCTCAATCGGCTGGACATTCCCGTCGATCCCTATTCCGTGTTCAGCTGTGACGTGCCCAACCTGTCCACCTCGCTCTATTTCGTGGTCAACGACGCGTTCTACAAGAAGGCGCTGCCCAAGGCCTCCCTGCCCGAGGGCGTGGAGGTGATGAGCTTGCGCGATGCCGCCGAGCTGCATCCCGACCTCGTGGCGGGCCACTACGCCAAGTTGGCCTCGACAGCCGACGACGCCGTGACAGCCCTCAACACCATGCTGGCGCAGGACGGTCTCTTCATCCATGTGCCGAAAGGCGTCTGTGTGGACCGCGCCATCCAGGTGGTCAACATCCTCCGCTCCGACGTGGACCTGATGGTCAACCGCCGTGTGCTCATCGTCATGGACGAGGGCGCCGAGGCCAAGCTCCTGTTCTGCGACGACTCTGCCGACGACCGCAACTTCCTTTCCACACAGGTCATCGAGGCCTACGTGGCCGACAATGCCAGCCTCGACCTCTACTGCATGGAGGAGACCCACGACAAGAATGTGCGCGTGAGCAATGTCTACATTGAGCAACAGGCAAACAGCCGGGTGAACCACGACGTCATCACCCTGCACAATGGCGTCACACGCAACATGCTCAACCTCACCTTCCGGGGCGAGGGCGCCGAGTGCTGGTGCAACGGCTGTGTGATAGCCGACAAGGCACAACACGTGGACAACAACACGCTCATCGACCATCAGGTGGGCCACTGCGACTCGCATGAGCTCTACAAATATGTGCTCGATGGCCAGGCTGTGGGTGCCTTTGCTGGCCGGGTGCTCGTGCGCCACGGCGCACAGAAGACCACCTCGCAGGAGACCAACCAGAACCTCTGCATGACCAAGGCGGCCCGCATGTACACGCAGCCGATGCTCGAGATCTATGCCGACGACGTGAAGTGCTCGCATGGATCGACAGTGGGCCAGCTCAACGACGCGGCCCTCTTCTACATGCAGCAGCGTGGTGTCGACCAGCATGAGGCCAAGTTGCTTCTGGAGTTTGCCTTCATCGGCGAGGTCATCGACCAGATCAAGCTCGAGCCCCTGCGCGACCGCTTGCACCAGTTGGTGGAGAAACGCTTCCGTGGCGAACTCGGCCGCTGCCAGGGTTGCCGTCTGTCGCACAAGAAGGCCGACGGCAGTTGCGCCTGCTAACAACCCCACAAAACCGTAAACAATGGAAACAGGATACAACATCCAGGACGTTCGCGCCGACTTCCCCATCCTGGGCAGGAAGGTGTATGACAAGTATCCGCTTGTATATCTTGACAATGCCGCCACCACCCAGAAGCCACGCCTCGTGGTGGAGTCCATGGCGGACGAATATTATAATGTGAATGCCAATGTGCATCGCGGTGTGCACTTCCTCTCGCAGCAGGCTACCGACCTGCACGAGCAGGCACGCGAGACTGTGCGCCGCTTCATAGGCGCAGGCAGCACCCGTGAGATA
>JBNMMB010000006.1:0-66621 GCA_050875105.1 Prevotella sp.
GATTCTGAGAGGGTTTTACGTAAAACACTAATGGTCAGAGTGTTACGAGAAAATAAGCCTTTTGGAACACTTTGCGCATGCTCATAGTTTTGCGATAGATATCTTATCGACTCTCGATTCGATATCTATCGACTCTCGATAAGATATCTATCGAGTCTCGATTCGATATCTATCGCGACTCGATTAGGCCTCTTTCGCCGAACTATTTCGTACAAATTAACCGACATTAAGACTTTTAACGAAATTTAATCGAACAAGAGCGATTTATTTTTCTCTAGAAGGTGTAGTCGCCAGGTGCCTGTTTTTTCAGAATAAACTTAACAAAACAAGGAAGCGGGGTAAAAACCTGGCATATTTTATATGATACGGAGTGAGCTTACGCCAATCGGCCGACTGAATTGTTAACGTCGGTTAATCTCGTTGACCAAGCCCATCCCATTCCGTTTTATGTATGTGACGATCCATGAAAAAGCGCTCCGATAGGTCGAAAATAGCCGGACTAACTTGTGTTCACGAATGACGCTTGTGATGCTTTTCGATCGGCTATGAGCATGAAAAACCTGTCAGGTCAGCGCGAAAAGCGTCCAAACAGGAAGGTGAACAAAAGTTAAACGCGATAAAAATAACATACCTTGTCTTGCATAGTAGTACAAAACATCATACCTTTGTGCCGCTAATCGAAACAAAGTAAAAACCAAAAGACAACAACCGCTTATGGAAAATGTAATAAAGAGAGTGGCAATCCTCATGCTGGTATGCATGATGCACGCGTTGGTGTGCCATGCCGACTGGTTTAAGGGAAAAGTGGTCAATGCCGAGACGGGCGAGATCCTCATTGGCGCTAGCATACAGAGCGAGGTGAACCCGCAACCCGGTTGGTCGATGCAAAACTCGGCCACGGCCGACAGCACGGGCTGCTTCCTCATCGGAAGTTCTTGGGAGGGCCGCATCCTCTTCACCGTGAGCATGATCGGCTACAAGAATTTCCGTAAGGTGGACTATTCGTATGGCTCTAATGTGACCGACACCATCGACCTCGGCACCATCAAGTTGCAGCCCACGGCGCTGATGCTCCAGGAGATGGTGGTGAGCGCCAAGATACCACGCATCACCATGAGTGGCGACACCGTGGTGTTCAACCCCGAGGCGTTCAAGCTCAAGGAAGGCGCGCGCCTGGACGAACTCATCAAGAAGTTGCCGGGTGTGCAACACAAGGATGGGCAGTATTATTGGAACGGCAAGCCCCTCCGCCTGATGATGAACGGCAAGAACATCTTTGGCGGCGACCAGGTTGTGGAGCTGTTGCCGGCCGAGGTCGCCCAGAAGCTCAAGGTCTACAACCGCAAGTCGGAGTTGGCCCGCCACACAGGCAAGGACGACGGCGAGGAGGACCACGTGCTCGACATACAGGTGAAGCCCGGCTTCCTCGACAAGTGGTATGGCGAGCTGAGCGGACTCTACCAGACCAAGAAAAACTATATGGGCGAGTTGCTGGCCAACAGGCTCAGCGACCACGACCCGCAGATGGTCTATGGCCAGGCCAACAACATCAACCGCAAGATAGACCGCACCATGAACTCGTCGATGAACGCCAACATCGACGGCTTCGGTCAAAGCCAGTATGGCTCCTACAACTACCAGCACAACTGGCAGAGCAAGGGCACCAGCAAGTTCTCGAACAACCGCTGGGACCTCTCAGCCAACATGGGCCACGCCGACGGTTGGAGTCCGCGAAGCCAATTGACGGAGACCTTCTTCCCCGACCAGGACCGCACGCTGTCGCTCACGAAGAACTACCGTCGCAACCACAGCCTGAAGCCACAGCTGTCGGCCAACCTCTTCGCCTACGCCGACTCGGTGAACACCATCACGGCCGGCTTCACCACCAGTTATGAGAAGACCCACAGCCTCAACAAGAACGAGAACGCCTCGTATGGCTACGCCCCCAATGAGTTCCAATACCACACGCTCGCCGCAGCCATGGGCGCCAAGCCCGGCGACGCGCTCTATGACCATCTCATCAACCGCGGCCGCAACTACCAGACGGATGATGGCGAGCTGTTGCGTCTCAACGTCTATTATGGCTGGCAGCGCTTCATGGGCAAGAAAGGCTCGTTCTCGCTCAACGGCAACACCACGATCGACGGTCAGACCAGCGACTCGCACATCACCCGACAGCTCGAGTACCTGCGTGAGGGACGCAACGAGAACCAGTGGCAGCGCTACAACTACGACCGCAACGAGGTGACCACGTCGCTTCGCGCCGCCCTCGACTACTGGCTCACGCAGAAGGTCTACCTCAACGTCAGCGACAACCTCAGCTTCAACCGTCGCCACTCGTCGCGCGACATCTATGCCGACACCAACGAGGCCCTTGTCAAGGGCGGCAACGCCACCACACTCGACGCCGCCAACGGCATGAACGCCCTCTTGCGCACATGTGCCAACACCCTCACACTGAAGTCGACCATCAACGCCACCAAGCAGCTGATGATCATGCCCAAGGTGGACTGGACCTACCGCCACGAGAGCGCCGACTATCACTACGGAGCGCTCGACACCACCACCGTGCGCAACAGTCACGCGCTGACCCCGTCGGTCTTCTTGAAGTGGAAGATGAGCCGCGTGCGCAACATGGACCTGCAGTTTGCCTACACCACCACCGTGCCCGACATCTGGGAGACCTTCGACTATCGCAACACCATCGACCCGCTGTCGATCGCGACAGGTAACCCCCACCTCGGCAACACCCACAGCCACACCACCACCTTCGGCTACCACCGCATGTGGCTGCGCAAGCAGATTGTGCTCGGTCTGAGCGGTGCCTACACCAAGAACATCAACCCGCTGTCGGGCCTCTACAGCTACAACTCGCAGACGGGCGTCTACACCTCCAAGCCCATGAACGTGAAGGGTGGCGACCAGTGGCGCCTGGGCGTCGACTATGACCAGGGACTGGGTGTCGACTTCCGCCTGATGAACAAGTTCTCGGTCACCACGTCGCAGTCTTATGGCTACCTGACGCTGGTCGACGACGGCACGATGAGCGCCCTGCCCGCCCTCAACCACCAGAAGCAGTTGGGCATGACCAACGACATGCAGTTCTCTTATGAGGTGTCGAAGTTGCAGCTCACCCTCTACGACTGGCTCGACTGGAGCCGCTACCGCTATGATGCCAGCGGCTACAACAACAGTCCGTTGCAGAACCGCGTGGGCCTCCGCGCCACCATCAAGCTGGGTGCCGTGTCGATGTGGGCCAACCTGAGCGACATCTATTGCTCCGGATACCAGATGAAGGCGCTCAATGGCCACCGCATTTATGCCAACGCCAATGTGACCTACACCTTCAACAAGCAGAAGTGCTTCCTGACGCTGGCCGCCTACGACATCTTCAATCAGGACAAGGGCTATTATAGCAGCAACACCGCCTTCCAGCGCTCGGAGACCGAGTCGGACTATCTCCACCACTATGCCTACCTGAAGTTCACCTATCGCTTTGACGCCAAGGCGAAGAAGAACAAGAAGTAAGAAACACACCCTGTGGCCCGTGCCACCAACGCGCAAGGCCACAGGGCCCATGCAAATGACAAACCGCTCACGCCAGAGCCCCGTCGATGGGGATTGCCGCGTGAGCGGTTTCCTTTTTTGCCCGTTGTCCGGTTTGCCTCTGTGACAAGCGTCTCACCATGGCCTCCAGGCAGAAGGGGCATGAAAAAGCCCCACCTCGCGCAAAGCGCAAGGCAGGGCAGCGTATGAATTAACTAATCGTTGTTGGCGATGTTAGAACAGCTTAGCGGGGTATACACCCTCGTCGACGAGCTTCTGGATCTTCTCCACGACGCTGGGACGGTCGGCCGAGTAGGTCACGCCAAACCACTTGCTGGTGGTGTCGAGCACCTCGCAGGTGGCCACACCGCTGTGGATGAGCTTGTCGACCACCCAGGGGATGAGGTACTCAGCCTTGGGGTTGGTCTTGGTGGTGGGAGCGTCGAGGAACTCCTTGAAGTACTTGTCGCTGTACTCGAAGTAGTCGGGTGTGAAGCCCCAGACGTTCATGCTGACGGGCGTGTTGTCGGGGATGCTCACCCACTCACCCTTCTCGTCCTTGAAGGCCACCTTGCCGTCGTCCTTGCGCTCGATCTCGGTGCGCTCGACGCAGCTGGTGAGATGACCGTTCTCGTTCTTGGCGCAGACGCCACGCGAGACGGTGCCGTTGTCGCTCAGCGTGTTGCTCACGCGGAAGCCCACCATGGCGTAGGTGTTCTTGCTGTTCTCGGGCAGGTTGGCCAGGAACTTGCCGATGACCTGAAAGCAGTCGCGATTGTAGAAGTCGTCGCAGTTGATCACGCAGAACGGCTCATGGATGGCGTCCTTGGCCATCATCACGGCGTGGTTGGTGCCCCAGGGCTTGGTGCGTCCGTCGGGTACAGAGTAGCCTTCGGGCAACTTGTCGAGGCTCTGGAAGACGAGCTCGCAAGGGATCTTGCCCTCGTACTTGGAGAGGATCTTGTCGCGGAAGTCTTGCTCGAAGTCCTTGCGGATCACCCAAACAATCTTGCCAAAGCCGGCCTGAATGGCATCATAGATGCTATAGTCCATGATCGTCTCGCCGTTGGGGCCCAGGCCGTCCAACTGCTTCAGTCCACCGTAGCGGCTGCCCATGCCAGCTGCCAGAAGTAACAATGTAGGTTTCATGATGTAATATTTTTAAAAATGATGATTTCAGAATGTGTTAGAAGGGCAGGTCGTTGCTGCTGTCGCTGCTTGCGCCATTGTTGAACGGGTCGGCCTGCTGGGGAGCGGCGGCCTGCGGGGTTGCACCCAGGTTGGTTGCGGGCTGTGTGGTCTGCACGCCATTGGGCACGGCATTGGGGTCGATGTGGTCCACGCGGAAGGCACGGATGTCGTTGAAGTAACGGTCCTGCCAAGCGCGAGCGTTGATGTCGAGCCACACATGGACGGTGTCGCCCTGATGGATGTTGAACTGCTCAATGCGGTCGGCGCCAAACACGTTGAACAGGCAGGTGCGAGGGTAAGCGTCGCGCGTCTGGATGACATAATCCTGTGACTTCCACGGGTTGCCGCTTGTCTTCGATGTGCCCTCACGAGGGGGATACTCCTTGATGATCACACCCTCTACTTCTATTCCTTGTAATGCCATTTTTGTGATATTAATGTATTATTCTAATGTGTTGATGTTGCGAAATTACGCAATTTATCACTAAAGAACAAACTTTCAACACACAAAATTCAAAAAAAACAAAAAAATGTCGGTGGCTTCACACGTTCTCCTTTTTTATTTGTATCTTTGCGTATCAATAAACAAGAACCGAAACAAACAGTAATATTCATGAGATTTACGCTTTCCAGTACGGCTCTCAATGCCAAGTTGCAGACCCTTTCGAAGGTCATCAGCAGCAAGAACTCCCTGCCTATTCTCGAGAGTTTTCTTTTTGAGGTCAACAACGGCCAACTCTTCATCACCAGCTCCGACAGTGAGAATGTCATGAAGTCAGCGTTGGCGCTCGACCAGTTTGACTCCGATGGCGCCTTTGCTGTGCCTTGCCGCACCATCCTCGATGCCGTGAAGGAGCTCCCCGAGCAGCCCGTCACGTTCGAGGTGGACTTGCAGACCTTTGAGGTCACGGTGGGCTACCAGGGTGGTGAATATCACTTCACCGCACAGAACGCCGAGGAATATCCCCATACCCCCCAGCAGACCGAGGGCCTCAGCGTTGTCACCATCGACGCCGGCGTGCTCATCGACAACATCAACCGCACGATGTTTGCCACCGACAACAACGAGATCCGTCCCGTGATGAACGGCATCTACTTCGACCTCACGCCCGACTGCCTGGCCTTCGTGGCCAGCGACGGACACAAGCTCGTGCGCTGCCGCTACTATGGCATCAAGAGCGACACGCCCGCCTCGTTCATCCTGCCCAAGAAGCCCGCCACGCTCCTGAAGAATGGCCTCAACCGCGACAGCGGCGATGTGGTCATCAAGTTCAACAAGCAGGCCGCTGAGATCCACTTTGCCGAGGGTGTGCTCACCTGCCGCCTCATCGAGGGCGTCTTCCCCAACTACAATGCGGCCATCCCGACGGCCAACCCCAATGAGGTGACCATCGACCGCAAGGCCCTCATCGGCGCCATCCGCCGTGTGCTGCCGTTTGCCAGCATGAGCAGTCAGCTGGTGCGCTTCCGCCTCACCGCAGGCACGTTGGAGCTGTCATCGGAGGACATCGACTTCGCCACCAGCGCCAAGGAGACGCTCATCTGCGACTATGCCGGACAGAACCTGCAAATCGGATTCCGTGGCGACTTCCTCCTCGAGATCCTCAACGCCATGGAGACGGAGGATGTCAAGATACAGCTCGGCGACCCCAGCCGCGCAGGAGTGGTGCTGCCCTCCGAGCAACCAGCCGACACCGATGTGCTGATGCTCATCATGCCGCTGTTGCTCAACGATTAACACATCATCATGAAACTCAATCTCACAAAGCCCTTAGTCGTCTTCGATCTGGAGGCGACGGGGCTCGATTTGGTCCACGACAGGATCATACAGATATCATTTGTCAAGGTGCTGCCCAGTGGCGACGAGAAGCGTGTCAGCATCTACGTCAACCCCGGCAAGCCCATCCCCGCGCTTGTGCAGCAGCTCACTGGCATCACCGACGAGCGTGTCAAGGGCGAGAAGACCTTCAAGGAGATCGCCAAGGACCTGGCCGCCGAGTTTGCCGGCTGCGACTTTGCGGGGTTCAACTCCAACCGCTTCGATGTGCCCATGCTCGCCGAGGAGTTCTCACGTGCCGGTGTCGACTTCGACTTCACGAAGTGTCGCCTCATCGACGCGCAGACCATCTACCACAAGCGTGAGCCACGCAACCTGGCGGCCGCCTATCGCTTCTACACTGGCCACAAGATGGAAGACGACCTCGAGGCCCACCGCGCCGACCAGGACGCCGAGGCCACCTACCGCGTGCTCATGGGACAGCTCGACAAGTATGCCCCCGACAAGGTGGAGGAGCCTGCGCTCGCCTTGCCCAACGACATGGATGTGCTGGCCGAGGAGTCGAAGATGAACGACAATGTGGACTTTGCCGGGCGCATGGTCTGGCAGGAGATGAAGGACAAGGACGGAAACGTCATCACCGACAAGGACGGCAAGCCCCGCAAGCAAGAGGTGTTCAACTTCGGCAAGTACAAGGGCTGGGTCGTCACCGATGTGCTGCACCGCGACCCTCACTATTTTGACTGGATCCTCGCCAGCGACTTCACGCTCAACACCAAACAAGCACTCACACGCATCCGCCTGCGCGAGGCCAAGTTCAACATGAACGCTGCCGCCATGCCGGGCAAGTCGTTGTGACGCACAACAATCTCATGCCTATGCGCCATCTCATCATGTCTCTGCTCTGTCTCCTGACGCTGCCGGTGGCGGCGCAGGAGCTCAATGCCAAGATCACCATCAACCACAACCAGATACAGGGAACGGATGCCTCGGTGTTTGACAACCTGCAACAGACGCTCGAGCAGTTTGTCAACGACAGGCAGTGGACGAACTTGCAGTTCCAGAAGAATGAGCGCATCGACTGCAACTTCAACATCACCGTCACCAAGTATGACCAGGCCTCGGGCATGTTCACCTGCAAGGCGCTCATACAGGCCAACCGACCCGTCTACAACGCCTCGTACACGACCACCTTATATAATAATACAGACAACAACTTCAACTTCAAGTTTGCGCAGTTCGACCAGCTCGACTTCAACGAGGAGACCATCGACAACCAACTGACGGCACTCTTCGCCTATTATGCCTTTCTCATCATCGGCATCGACCTCGACAGCTTTGCGCCGATGGGGGGTGAGGACGTCTTGCAGCGCTGCATGAACCTCACCAACAACGCGCAGAACCTGGAGTTCACGGGATGGAAGTCGTTTGACAACGACCGAAACCGCTTCGCCATCATCAACGACTACCTCGACGGAGGCATGAAGCCCTTCCGCCAACTGCAATACGACTATTATCGCAAGGGTCTCGACGAGATGGCCAACAACGCTGAGCGTGGCCGGACGGAGATCACGACAACCCTGGAGACCAACCTCAAGAAATGTCATGAGGACAAGCCGATGAGCCAGTGGCCGGTCATCTGGACCGACTACAAACGCGACGAGCTCGCCTCCATCTACAAGGGCAAGGGCACGCAGAAGGAGAAAGAGTCGGTCTACGACATCCTCTTCGCCATCAATGCCTCGCAAAACAACGCGTGGGAGAAAATCAAGCAATAAACCGTCGCGACAGGGCGCCTGCCTATGCCCGCAGGTGGCGAGGAAGGGACATGACGCATAACAAGGACATTCAGTAACACAAGCCATAGCATGCTGAAACAATTATTTGTCAAGGACTTTACGCTCATCGATGAGCTCAACATCGATTTCCATCCGGGCTTCTCTGTCATCACAGGCGAGACGGGTGCGGGAAAGAGCATCATCTTGGGTGCCTTGCACCTCTTGCTGGGCCAAAGGGCCGACAGCAAACAAATCAAGAACGGATCCAAGAAGTGTGTGGTGGAGGCCCATTTCGACCTTTCCCACTATCAGATGGAGGACTTCTTCACCCGAAACAACATCGATTATGACGCCACCGACTGCATCCTCCGCCGTGAGGTGAATGCCAGCGGAAAAAGTCGTGCTTTCATCAACGACACCCCCGTGAGCCTCAACGTGATGCGCGACTTGGGCGAACAACTTGTCGACATCCACAGTCAACACCAGAACCTGCTGTTGCAGAAGGAGGACTTCCAGCTCAACGTGGTGGACATTATTGCCAAGGACGGACAACTGCTGGGCCAGTGCAAGGCGGCCTTCAGACACTACTGCGAAGCCAAACAGGCTTATGCCGCCTTCCAGGAACGCTGCGAGAAGGCGCGCGAGAATGAGGACTTCTTACGCTATCAGCATGCGGAGCTCGACAAGGCAGGCTTGCAGCCTGGCGAGCAGGAAGAACTGGAACAGCGCTCCACGCTGCTCAGTCATGCTGAGGGCATCAAGAGCGCACTCTATCAGGCGGCCGCGTCGCTCAGTGGCGACGAGACGGGGTGCCTGGTCTCGCTCAGCGAGGCGACAGACTCCTTGAGAGGCATCGAGAATGTCTACCCCGACGTGAAGGAGCTGGCCGACCGCCTCGACTCGGCATACATCGAACTGAAAGACATCTCGCAGGATGTGGACAACCGCAAGGACAGCATCGACTACGACCCAGCCGAGCTCGAACAGATCAACGACCGCCTCGACACGCTCAACTCCTTGTTGCACAAATACCATGCGGCCCATGTCGACGAACTCATCCAGACCCGCGACCAGCTGGCACAACAGTTGGGCAACATCGATGGTGGCGACGAACAACTGGCGGCCCTCAAGGAACAAGTCGACAAGGCTTTTGCCGACTATAAGACGTTGGCCGACCGCCTGACCGTCGTCCGCAAGAAGGCGGCTGGGCAAGTGCAGGAGGAGATGAAGCAACGGTTGCAGCCCCTGGGCATTCCCAACGTGCGTTTCTCCATCAGTTTTCAGGAGCGCGAACCGACGGCAACGGGTGTCGACAAGGTGGCATTCCTCTTCAGCGCCAACACCAGTTCACCTCTTCAGCCTGTGTCGCAGGTGGCCTCAGGTGGCGAGATTGCCAGGGTCATGTTGTCGCTCAAGGCCATGATCAGCGGCGCCGTCAAACTGCCCACCATCATCTTTGATGAGATCGACACGGGCGTGAGCGGCCGGGTGGCGGAGAAAATGGCACAGATCATGGAGGAGATGGGCGAGAACCATCGACAGGTCATCTCCATCACCCACCTGCCACAGATCGCAGCCATGGGCTCCACCCACTACAAGGTGAGCAAGGAGGAGACGCCGCAGGGCACCACCAGTCACATGACGATGCTCACCGATGAGCAACGTGTTCGCGAGATTGCGCAGATGCTCAGCGGCAGTAGCGTCAGCGAGGCGGCCATCGAGAATGCCAAGACCTTGCTTGGCATGAAATGAATTCAGGAAAAAGACTATCTTCAATAGCGTAAGCGTTTTATAACAGATGAAACAGAAAATCATATCATTAGCGATTCTTTTGATAGGGACAGTCGCATCTGCGTTGGCCCAACCGGCACCGGTGAAGAAAGCGGCCGCCAGTGTGTTCTCGCTCACCACATTCGACAAGAAGGGCAACATCGTGGGCTCCACGCATGGTGTGTTTGTCGGCAAGAATGGTGAGGCCATCGCCATGTGGAAGCCCTTCATGGGGGCAGACCATGCCGTGGCCATCGATGCCAAGGGCAACAAGCATGAGGTGGATGTCATGATGGGCATCTCTGAGATGTACGATGTGTGCCTGTTCCGCATCAAGGGTGTGGCGCCCGCCTCGATGGAACTGACCAACGACAACACTCCTGCGGCCACGACCTACACCGTGGACTATGACCTCAAGAAGCCTGCAATCAAGAAGTTGACGCCCGTCCGCACGGAGAAGTTCATGGAGGTCAACAACTATTATGTCTTCAAGGACGAGGATGTGTCGGGCAATGACCTGGGGTGTCCGGTCGTCAATGAGCAGGGCATGCTCCTGGGCATCATGCAACGTCCAGCCGATGGTGGCCAGGCCTTTGCTACCGATGCACGCATCATCAAGTCGTTTAGTGTCAACGGATTGTCGCTCAACGACCGTACCTTTCGCGCCACCGGCATCCGTACGGCCCTTCCCGCTGATCAACAACAGGCTACCCTCACACTGATGCTGGCACAACAGCAGGGCGACACCATACGCCTGGAACAATACATCAATGATTTCCTGGGGACTTTCCCCACCGCCACCGAGGGCTATACTGCCCTGGCTGAGCTCCAAATCGGACAACACAAACTGGCTGAGGCCGATGAGACCTTGCAGAAAGGGGTGAAGCGCGTGGCGCAAAAGGATGAGGCGTATTATGATTATGCCCGATTGGTTTATCAGTCTACGGTCTTCAAACTGGACACCACCTTTACGGCATGGAACCTGCAGAAGGCCCTCGACCTGTCGGAACAGGCGTCGAAGGTCAATCCGTTGCCCATCTACAAACACCAGCAGGCTCAAATCGTCTATGCACAAGGTGACTACCAGAAAGCCCTCACGATGTTTACCGACTTGCAAAAGACAGAGTTGGGGAAAAATGGCGAGGTCTATTACGAGGCGGCCCAGTGCAAGACGAAACTCAAGGCCCCTCAGGCGGAAGTTCTCCAACTGCTCGATTCGGCCGTGGCTGCGCAAGACGGCGTGATATCGGCTCCTTATGTGTTGGCGCGTGGCCGACTGTATGATGTGGCGGGCGAGTATCGCAAGGCCTATATGGACTATCTGAAATATGACACGCTCATGCACATGAACGCTTCTGCTGACTTCTATTATTTGCGCTTCCAATGTGGCATGAAAATTCGTCAGTATCAGATGGCTCTCAACGACATTGCCCATGCTATCGTGCTGGATCGCAACGAACCGACCTATTATGCGGAGATGGCCAGCTTACAACTGCGGGTCAATCAGCTTGATGACGCCATCAAGACGTGTGACATGGCCATGCGCCTGGCGCCCGAATATGCTGACCTCTACATCATCAAGGGTGTAGCCGCTTGTGAGTCGGGAAAGAAAGAGGATGGGCTCACTGCCTTGAAGAAAGCAAAAGAACTGGGTGATGAGCGGGCAGACAAACTCATCGAAAAATACCAAAAGAAATAACCTTTTATCACAGATAAAACAAAACAAAAGGCCAGGTTGGAAAATTACGAGTTTCCAACCTGGCCTTTAGCTTTGCCTCAACCCTAAATCAAAGACTTTGAATCTCGCGCTCTGTCAGTCCAGTCAGTTCTGCGATGCTCCTCAAGTCAATGCCACGCTGTAGCATGGCTTTCGCAACTTCAATTTTTCCTTTTGCAACTCCTTGCTCCATGCCCTTTGTGATTCCTTGCTCCATTCCTTTTGCAATTCCTTGCTCCATTCCTTTTGCAATTCCTTGTTCCATTCCTTTTGCAATTCCTTGTTCCATTCCCTTTGCAATTCCTTGTTCCATTCCTTTTGCAATTCCTTGTTCCATTCCCTTCGCAATTCCTTGTTCCATTCCTTTTGCAATTCCTTGTCCCATTCCTTTTGCAATTCCTTGTTCCATGGCTGTATCAATGGAATTTTTCACGTCGCGATAAGCCTTTAAGCTGTCTTCTGTATGTTGCATGAGTGAAATCTCTTTCTAATGAATGGTTTGCGCGTTCAAATGTAGCCATTTTTCTTCGCTCTACCAAACATCACGTCAATTTTCTTTCAACAATCATGAAAAAAGACGATGTTCCTCTAAATGATTCGTTTGTTTTTCAAATGATGGGAACGTCTTGATACTCATTTGTTCAAATGAAGGTTGTTGCTTGTTTTATAGGTAAATTCAAAGTTTGTTGTCAAACTATCCCTGTCGGTTCAAATAGTTTTTGTAACTTTGTGCCCATGTTAGAATTGAACTTACTGACCGCCGAACAGGTCGCCCGCATAGACGAGTTGGTGGCCTCGGCTCAACGCATCGTCATCCTTGGTCATTCCCGTCCCGATGGCGATGCCCTCGGCTCTAGCTTGGCTTGGGCCGAATACCTCAATGCTCACTACGGAAAAACGTCGCAAGTCATTGTGCCAAATGCTTTTCCTGACTTTCTCCATTGGCTGCCAAGTGTGGAGCGTGTCATGCGTCACGACAAGCATCCCGAGGAGGTGGAACGCCTGATGGAAGAGGCTGACTTGGTATTCTGCCTCGACTTCAATGCTGTGGAGCGTCTTGAGGGCATGGCACACACGCTTGAGGCCTCCAAAGCCAAACGTGTGCTCATTGATCACCATCTGAACCCAACGGTCGAGGCGGAGGTGAAGGTCTCGTATCCTGACCTCAGTTCCACATCAGAGATAGTCTTTCGCATAGTGTGGCAGTTGGGAGGCTTTGAACGTTTGAGCAAGAAGTTTGCTGTGCCGGTTTATTGTGGCATGATGACCGATACGGGAGGATTTACCTATAACAGTTCACGCCCAGAGATTTTCTACATTGTCAGCCAATTGCTCACCAAACCGTTTGACAAGGACAAGATCTATCGCAATGTTTACAACAACTATAGTCCTTGGGCCATCCGCTTGCGTGGCTACTTGATGTGCCAGAAACTCAATGTCTTCAACGACCTGCATGCCTCTTACTTCACGCTGACACGACAGGAGATGCGCGATTTCCACTTTATGCGTGGTGATGCGGAGGGACTGGTCAATGAGCCGCTGCGTATCAAGGGCTTGAAGATGAGCATCTCGCTGCGTGAAGACGACCGCATCGACAATAAGGTGTGGGTGAGTCTGCGCTCAGTCGACGATTTCTCTGTGGAGGAGGTGGCCAAGCGCTTCTTCAATGGTGGTGGTCATTTCAATGCCAGTGGCGGCCAGCTCGACTGCTCGATTGAGGAGGCTGTGAAGATCACTCGCGAGGCGATAGCCTATTATGCCGACGAACTGAAGAAATGACGTCAGGGCAGGTGCTCTGTCGGGCACGTGTCTGAGTGTTTGCCAATATTCTTTAAATAATTGAGAGGTTGGCATGGTTCAACGGAGATTTTTCGTATATTTGCATTCAAAAACAAGGAAATGAAAAAACTGACATATTTGCTGCTGGCCCTGATGGGTGTCACAATGTTTGTGGCTTGCAACGATGAAGAGTCTTATGCCGACCAAAAGAAAGAGGAGCGTTCGGCCATTGCCCGATATATAGCTGACTCTGCGGTCACCGTCATCAGTGAGGCGCAGTTTGCAGCACAAGGTAATACCACCGACGTGTCGAAAAACGAATTTGTGCTCTTTAAGTCATCGGGTATCTACATGCAGATTGTACGCAAAGGATGTGGTTCGCCCATTGCAAACGGAAAGACGGTCACCGTGCTTTGCCGCTTCACCGAGCGCAATTTGAAGACCGACTCTGTGCAACTCTCAAATGAGAAAGATTCTCGTTGGGATGCCGTGGTTGACAAGATGACGGTCACCCGCAACTCTGCTGACTACACGGGCTATTTTGTACGCGGTGAGAGTTTGCTGCAAGCGGTCTACGGAGGATCATCGACTGCTGTGCCGCAAGGATGGCTCATGCCACTGGGCTTCATCAATGTGGGGCGCCCCGCCAAAGAAGGCGACGAGGTGGCCAAGGTGCGCATCATCGTTCCTCACGACAAGGGACACTCTTACGCCACGCAGTATGTTTATCCTTGTCTCTACGATCTCACCTACGAGCTCGGACGATAACCTTATAGCCCTGCCCGCCGTGGCGGGGCTTGTTCATTCAACTAGTGATAATAAGCATGATGGGCTGTGGCTCTTGGACAAAGCAAACAAAATGACGCAACCCACCTAAACATAATAACTTATGACCCTTATCAAATCTATTTCTGGCATCCGTGGAACCATCGGAGGCCGTGCGGGCGACACGTTGAACCCGCTTGACATTGTGAAATTCACTTCTGCTTACGCCACATTCATTCGCCGTAGTGGCAAGTCTGCCAGCAACAAGATCGTTGTTGGTCGCGACGCACGCATCTCGGGTGAGATGGTGAAAAACGTGGTGTGTGGCACCCTCATGGGTATGGGCTATGATGTGTTGAACATCGGCTTGGCCACAACGCCCACCACGGAGCTTGCTGTGAAGTGGAGCGGGGCTGCTGGTGGCATCATCATCACCGCCAGTCATAATCCTCGCCATTGGAATGCATTGAAGTTGCTCAATGAGCAGGGCGAGTTCCTCACCAAGGCAGATGGCAATGTCGTGCTCGATATTGCTGCCAAGGAAGACTTTGAGTATGCAGATGTGGATCACCTTGGCCACTACACAGAGGACAATTCCTTCAATCAGCGTCACATCGACTCAGTGCTCGCGCTCGACCTTGTAGACGTGGAGGCCATCAAGAAGGCTCACTTCAAGGTGGTGGTGGACACCATCAACTCGGTGGGTGGCGTCATCTTGCCAGACCTGTTCAAGGCACTTGGCGTGGAGGCCACGTTCCTCAATGGTGTTGCCAATGGTGACTTTGCCCACAATCCTGAGCCGATCGCCAAGAACCTCGGAGGTATCATGGGCGAGTGCGCCAAGGGTGGTTATGATCTCGGCGTGGTCGTTGATCCGGATGTGGACCGCCTGGCGTTCATCCAGGAAGATGGACAGATGTACGGAGAGGAATACACCCTGGTGACCGTGGCTGATTACATCCTCGACCATGTGAAGGGCACTACGGTGTCGAACCTGAGTTCCACTCGCGCGCTGCGTGATGTCACCGAGAAACATGGCTGCAAGTATTATGCTGCTGCTGTGGGTGAGGTAAACGTCACCACGAAGATGAAAGAGGTGGGTGCCGTCATCGGTGGCGAAGGCAATGGTGGAGTCATCTATCCTGAGAGCCACTACGGACGTGACGCTCTCGTGGGCATCGGTCTCTTCTTGAGCTCTATGGCACAGAAAGGCTTGAAGGCCAGCGAACTGCGTAAGACCTTCCCCAACTACTTCATCGCCAAGAACCGCATCGACCTGAAGCCTGAGACGGATGTGGATGCTATCCTTGCCAAGGTGAAGGAGATGTATGGCAAGCAGGCCGATGTGCAGGTGACCGACATCGATGGCGTGAAGCTTGACTTCCCTACCAAGTGGGTGCACCTCCGCAAAAGCAACACTGAGCCCATCATCCGTGTCTACAGTGAGGCTTCGACCATGGAAGAGGCCGATGAGTTGGGCAAGCAGTTGATGGATGTGGTCTACAGCATGTAGTCGTCTGATAAGACCAACTTATTATATAAAGACAAAAAAGCCCGGTGAGCGCGTTGCTCACCGGGCTTTTTTGTCTTTATGCTTGAATGGTTATCTCACCTTGTAGCCCCACATACCATAATAGAAGATGAAGAGGAAGCAAGGCACGCATACCCAGTAGCTGGCCTGATAGCCGAAAGCATCGACCACAAGACCCTGCACCCATGGCATGACAGCACCACCGGCCATGGCCATGGTGAGCAGTGATGAACCGCTCTTGGTGAACTTGCCCAGGTCGGCCATGGCCAATGGCCACAGCGATGGCCACATCAGTGAACAACCGAGGGCCATGAGGAAGATGCAGTAGACCGACACTTCTGGCGTCGGGATGATAGCCACCGCCACTGAACCAATGACGGCGATGACGGCGCAAATGCGCATGGCGGAGTCTTGTTTCAAGTATTTGGGGATGAAGACGATACCGCAGATGTAGCCTACGACCATGCCGATGGAGGGGATGAAGCCCCAGTTGTCGCCATCCAGGCTGAGCGCTTTGGCGTAATCGTTAGCTGTGGCGAGCGAGATGGTCTCAACGCCCACATAGAGGAACAGGGCCAAACAACCCAGCAACAGGTGTGGGAACTGAAGCACGCTGGTCTTGCCCTCAGCATAAGGGCAGGCAGGAGCGGCGTCGTCAGCGTTGTCCTCCTCACCTGCGGCCTTCACCTCGGGCAGTGGAGCGAGCAGGGCGATGATGCCCAGCACCACAAAGATGCCGATGATGATGCCGAACGGCATGTAGAGATCAGGCATCTGGATGTCTTTGATGCCCTTGCCGATGACATAGGTGATGAAGGCTGTTGTGGCAGGCCATGCCAGTTTGTTGCAGATGCCCATGCACGAGATGCGGCGTGCGGCACTTTCCAGCGGACCACAGATGGTGACGTAGGGGTTGACCGATGCCTGCAACACGCAGTTGGCTGCACCGCTGATGAAGCTGGCGATGAGGAACCATGTCAGCGACTGTTCGCTGGCTGCCAAGATGAACAAGGCGAAAGCAACGGCAAAGATGGCAAACGACAATGCCATGGTGCGCTTATAGCCGATGGCTTCAATGCACTTGGTGGCGGGGATGCCGAAGAGAAGGAATGGAACGAAGGTGGCTGCGAGCAGCAAGCTCGATGCGCCGGCCGACATGTCCATGGCGCCCTTCAGGACGGGCATGAGGAATGAGTTGATGCCCAACGCGAAGCCGATGGAGAAGAAGAACAATCCCACAAAGGCTAAGGGGACAAATAATGTTTTGTTGTTATTCATAAAAATGTTGTTATTAGGTTTGGTCTATTGGATGCCAGACGTTATGCTCATTTCTGTGGAGCGCTTGTCTGTTTGGATGGGAAATGCAACTACCCAAGTGTATGCGTGCACGCTTCAGGTCGTGTTGCTGGTTAAGGCAACCGACCTGTCAACAGGAGTGTGAAGCAACGCTTGTATTCTTCCACCATGCGGTCATGTTCTTCTTGTTGGTAACATCGTTTGAACACATCGGTCTTGGCGAAGGCTGGATAAATTTCCTCGCAGTGGTTCACCATCATCATCTTGATGTCGCGCGGGTCAAGGCCCTTGGGCGATGTCGCTGACAATTGGTCGAGTGCAAACTGCCGGAAGAACAGGCTGATGTTGTCAATTAGGTTTTGGTTCATGGTGTAAAATTACAAAAAAGAATGGTAAGTAGGTGCGAAAAGCTGATTTATTTTCGATAAATCGCTACTATTCTCCTAAGCATGCGAGCATGACCTGCCATTAGTCGCCTTTCGTGTCATTTTTTTTGAATGAGAGGTGTTGGGGAAATGCCGGGATGAGACTCTTCAGTGTGGTTGGCAGGGAGGTGATGGGCCGCCATGTTTTGGATATTTCGCATGAGTCCGGCATATTTGGCGCGCTTCACCGCTGACCCTTTGAAGAGGCGTTGGTAGTCTTCGACGCTCAGTTGTTCCCACTGTTGGCGAGTCATGGATAGTAATTCGTCGCTGGCTTGAAATTCGGGGATTGTTGTTGGTTGGGCAAATCGGTTCCAGGGGCAGGCCAGTTGACAACGGTCACATCCATAGATGAAATCGCCCATCATGGCCTTTGCGGTCTCGCTCAGTTCGCCTCGGTTCTCTATCGTCTGGTAAGAGAGGCAGAGAGATGCGTCGAACTCTTGTTCGTCGGATAGCGCATGGGTGGGACAGTGGTCGATGCATCTGTGGCAGCGTCCACAGTGGTTGGCCATGGGATGGTCATAGTCGAGTTCAATGTCGAGGAAGAGCTCGCCCAGGAAAAACTCACTACCTGCCTTGGGTAGGATGAGGAGGTTGTTGCGTCCAATCCAACCCAGGCCTGCCTGCACGGCCCAGTAACGTTCCAGCACAGGTCCGCTGTCTACAAAGGCGCGATAGGTTAGCTCCCGTCCTAACAAATCAGACACATAAGCAGCCAACTGGTGGATGCGTTGCTTCATCACGTCGTGGTAGTCTTTGCCCAAGGCGTAGGCGGCAATCTGTGGTTCATCGGCAGACAGACGTTGTTGGGGCGCATAGTTCATAGCCAGCGACACGATGCTCTTTAGGCCATCCATGAGCAGGCGTGGATCGAGTCGTTTGTCGAGATAGTTGGTCATGTAGTGCATCTCCGCATAACGTCCCTCGTCAAGCCAACGCCTTAGACGGGCTTCTTCCCCTGCGCTCACATGTCCCGCTTGAGCCATGCCGCACGCAGAGAAGCCCAGTTCGAGAGCTTTCGCCTTGATGCTTGCTGTCAAGTCATGTTTGGAAAGTGTCATGGGGATTATTCGATGGTCTTGAACTCATAGCCCTGTTCTTTTAGCCACTCTAAGGCCTGGGGCAGGGCAGTGTGCAATTTGTCGATACTCTTCAATGAGTCGTGAAAGGTGATGATCGAGCCGTTGCGTGCATATCGTTTCACGTTGCGCACCACGTCGTCGGCCGTCAGCCACTTCGAGTAGTCGCGCGTGACGAGGTCCCACATCACGATCTTGTATTTGCGTCGTAACCACCAGTAGACGGAGTGGCGCATCCAGCCATGAGGTGGGCGGAAGAGGTGGGCGCCAATGAGGTCATTGGCTTTCTCTGTGTTGAGAGCGTAGGTGAGAGTCCAGTGCTTGAACGAGCCTATGTGGTTGAACGTGTGGTTGCCCACCTGGTGGCCCTCGGCCACAATCTGATTATAGAGGTCATGGTGACGGAGCACATTTTCGCCCACCATGAAGAAGGTGGCCTTGGCGTGGAAACGCCTCAGTGTGTCGAGAATGAACGGCGTAGACTCCGGGATAGGACCATCGTCGAACGTCAGGTAGACGGCCCTTTCTGTCTTGTCCATGCGCCACAGCGCATGGGGATATAGCCATCTCAACCATTTGGCGGGTTGTTCTATAATCATGTGCTTGTTTGGTTTAACATAAAAGCGCCTGGCATGCGAAAGTCCTTTGCGTTTGCAAGGGCTTTCGCCGTCAGGCGCTCTCTTCTTATTGGTTGTTTATTTGCTCTTAATGGATCAATTCACCTGGCCGCCCTTGCCGAGATACAGGTTCAACTTACCCTGCAACTCAGCGTTACGCTTGTTGGCGAGCGTAGGATCGAGATGTCTGGTCAGCTCATTGGTCTGATTCATGATGGTCATTTGGATCATGAAGTCGCGGTTGGCCGACATGAAGCGCTGTCCTTCAAGCGTCAGGTAGTAGGCAGCATACTGGTCTGCATCCTTCCACACACCGTTGATGATGTTGAGCGCCTTCTGCTTGTTGCCCAAGGCCGCATAAGCCTGTGCGTAGTCGAGTGCGCCACTCATGTAGTTCATCGGGATGTTGTAGGCAGGGATCTCCTTTTCGCCCTTTTGCAGCACCTTGAGTGCCTTGTCCTTCTTGCCCTCGGTGATGAGCGCGATGGCCAGTTGACCGAAGAGACGGCGGTGGGTGTAGCACATGCGCATCAGTGTCTCATCGATGTAGAGTCCCGGTGTGCTGAGACCACCATAGCGATAGCGGTTCATCAGGTTGTTGTACATCTTCTCTGTGTCGATGGTCTTGGCGCCTTTGGTGTTGGTTGTGAACGGGGTGACACGATATGCCAAGCCCTCCTGCACGAAGTTGTCGCCGAGATTCATGTATGCACTTTGAGCCACGGTCGTAGCGATGTAGACGGGACGCGTCCAGTTGCACTGGTCGATCATCTCAAGCATCATCAGGTCGTTCTTGTAGAGGGCCTTCTTGCCTTCGAGCGAGATGACCATGCGGTTGGGGATGCTGTCGCAAGCCATGAGCATGCCACTCTTCTTGACTGCTTCCTTGTCGACATCGATGTAGAGGGTGTCGGTCGGGATGACATGCATGTCAGGATTCTTGGAGCGCACCCAGTACTTCATGATGTTGGACACCTCGAAGGGGTTGTCGCCAAACTGAGCCTTGGCAGCCACTGGATCCTGCTTGTAGAAGTCGAGCACCTGTTGCTTCAGGCTTGGCACGACCTCCACGATCTCGTTGGTGCCGGCGCAATAGTCGGTTCTCGGCCAAGAGATAGGCACACCCGGTGAGTTGTATGCCGGACGCTTCATCTGGTCGATGTACCAGTCGGTGGCCAGGTAAGAGAGGTTGCAGACGCGAGCATCTGTGCGCACGCCCTCCGTCTCCTGGTTGTACCACAAGGGGAAGGTATCGTTATCACCATTGGTGAAGATGATGGGGTTGCCCTTGTCTTGCAGCGTCATGAGGTAGTTCTGACCAAAGTCGCGGCAGGTGTAACGGCCTGAGCGGTCATGGTCGTCCCATGTCTGGCTGGCCATCTGGATGGGCACCAAGAGGCAGACGAGTCCTACCACAGCGGTGACAGCGACATTGTTGACCTTCAAGTAACGCTTCAGCAGGTCGATGATTGCGGCAACACCCATGCCACACCAGATGGAGAAGGCATAGAAGGAACCGGCGTATGCATAGTCGCGCTCACGTGGCTGAACAGGTGTCTGATTCAAATAGATCACGATGGCAAGACCCGTCATGAAGAAGAGGAAGAAGACCACCCAGAACTGGCGGATGCCGCGACGACCGCGGAAAGCTTGCCAGAAGAGGCCGATGAGACCCAGGATGAGCGGCATGCAATAGAACACGTTGTGTCCCTTGTCGTTCTTCAGTTCATCGGGCAACTTGCTCTGGTCACCCAGGCGTGCGTTGTCGAGGAACGAGAAGCCTGTGATCCAGTTGCCGTGCTCCAGTTCACCATTGCCCTGGATGCCGTTCTGACGGCCAGCAAAGTTCCACATGAAGTAGCGCCAATACATGAAGTTGCACTGGTAGGACAGGAAGAACTTGATATTGTCAAGCTGTGAAGGCACCTTCACCATGACGCTCTCGCCGCAACGGTCGTAGGGTACCTGCGTGCCATCGACGCCTCCGAGCCACGACTCGTAGTCTTTGGCGTGTCCCGGATCGTACATGCGTGGGAAGAACATGTTTTGCGCGTAGACATATTTGTCCTTGTGGGTCACCACAAAGTAAGAGTCTTTCTCATTGGGAGAAGTCTTCTCCTTGCGGCTATAGACAGGTGCACCATCGCTCATCACGGGCTTGCAGTAGTTGCCCTCGGGTTGCAGCTTCACCTGTGAGGTGTAGGCCTGGCCATAGAAGAGCGGGCGGTCGCCATACTGGTCACGGCTCAAGTATGAACCGAGCGTGAAGATATCCTCTGGAGAGTTCTGGTCCATCGGTGGATTGGCCACTGAGCGGATCACGATGAGCGCATAGCTTGAATAGCCAATCATCAGCATGAGCATGCAGAGAAGGGCTGTGTTCTTCAAGCGAGAAGAGATGAGGTAGACCGGCTTCTTCTCCACGATCTTTTTGCGGTTGAGCACGAAGGCCACGATGGCCAACACGATGACACCGATGACCACGGCACTCCAACCATAGCCATAGAACGGGATGCCGATGAGGGCGAAGGCGATGAGGAACGAGATGTTCTCGCGCTTCTTGTTCTGCCCCATGTAGCTCTCATAGATGGCCCAGATGGTAGCGGCCACCAAGAGAATGATGTAGATGACCAGGCCCGTGTTGAAGGGCAAGCCAAACACGTTGACAAACAACAGCTCAAACCAGCCACCCACGGTGACGATGCCAGGCACCACACCATAGAGAACGGCGGCCACCAGCACAAACGAGATGAGCAATGCGATGAGCGAGCCCTTCGTCTCGACGTTGGGGAAGCGGCGATAGCAGTAGACCAGCACGATGGCGGGCAAGCACAACAGGTTGAGCAGGTGCACGCCAATGGACAAGCCAGTCATGTAGAAGATGAGCACCAACCAGCGGTCGGCGTGTGGCTCGTCGGCGTGGTCTTCCCACTTGAGAATGAGCCAGAACACAATGGCTGTGAAGGCTGATGAGTAAGCGTAGACCTCACCCTCGACGGCTGAGAACCAGAATGTATCCGAGAAGGTGTAGATCAGGGCGCCCACCAATCCGCTCGCCTCGATGGCAATGGTCTTGCTGAGCGTCAGGCTGTCCCAATCCTTCACGATGAGCTTGCGTGTCAGGTGCGTGATGGTCCAGAAGAGGAACATGATGGTCGTGGCCGAGAGCAGTGCGCTCATGGTGTTGACCATGCGTGCCACCTGGCTGGGGTCGCTTACAAAATGGCTGAACAGGTTGGCCGTCAGCATGAAGAAAGGTGCCCCAGGTGGGTGACCAATCTCGAGCTTATAGCCCGTGGTAATAAACTCAGGACAGTCCCAGAAGGATGCTGTCGGCTCAATGGTGGAACAATAGACGAAGGCGGCGACGAGGAACGCCAACCAGCCCAACACATTGTCCACTAATCTGTACTGTTTCATTTATTGTGTGACTATTTTTTGAATTGCCAATCCTAATTTGCAAAGTTAATAAAAAGAGGAGAGAGTGACTAAGAAAGGCTTCATTTTTTTGTTTTTTTATTAGAAAAGACGGCATTATTCGATAGAGATCATCATGGTGAAGGGGCTTTGTCGGGCAATCATTATGTCTTGGTCATTGCCGAACCCCACTCTTGTCTCTGTCGAGAGCCTTCTTTTAGTTTCTTTCAGAGGGCCTGTTTCAGTCTCGTCTAAAGCTTTTCCTCATCTCTGCCGCATCACTCCTCAATCTCTTGCAGTGACCGCACAAAATTGTTGAAGAAGTTGCTCACGGTCTCCAGAGGCGCATAGGTGATATAGCGCAGGCTTCGCCTAAGGTTTCGACGGAGCAGCGACGAGTTGTTTTCCACGAAGCCCGTGCTGAGTTGGCGGAAGTGCCACTCCTCGGCCGTGTCGCTTGCGCTGTGTGTCACCGACCGAAGCACCAGTTTGTTGGCTGCGGTCTCCACGTGTCTCACGAAGGGCAGTTCGTCTTGTTCGAAATTGAACACGGCCATGAGCATCGAGCCTTGCAGTTGCGCCATCCGGCGCAGTTGCAGTTTGCCCAACCATGTGTCGAGCTTCACGAAGTCTACACGGTCGCCCTTGTTGCGCAGGTAACTACCCAGGTCGATGATGCCGCTGAGCATTGTGCCATGGTTGAGCATCGACGACACGTTGCCGACGATGATCTTCAGCACGTTGAGGGCGTCCACATTGGTGTCGATGGCGTGGCGCTCGTTGTTCTCGATCTTTCCCAGCCGATAGTTGAGGAAGGGGTTGCTCAGGCGAGGCTCCGCCCTGTTGGTCTGTTGCGGAATATCCTGGTTAGCCAGTTCGCTTGGGATGTTCATCATCTCGTCAAACTGGTGGTTCTTCACCCCCTTGAGAGCCGATGTCTCCACATGTTGCGCGTGCACCATCTGGTCGAGACGGCGCCACTTGAAGGCCGACATGGGTTCCAAGGGCTCATATTCGTTGAGCGCTCCCGATCGCAACAAGCGGAAGAAATTGCGTGTGATGATATTCATTTGTCTCATTTCGCCATTCATCAACTGTATCTTTTCGGGTATCTGAACATGATGGCCGCCAATGCCGCCACGCCGATGGCCATGGGATAATAGAGGTAAGGCAGGATCTGCATGGGGTTGAGGTGTGCGAGTCCGGCTGCGAGCAACATCTGCACGCCATAGGGGATGAGCCCTTGCACCATGCATGAGAACGTGTCGAGTATGCTGGCACACTTGCGGTTGTCGACACCATAGCGGTCTCCAATGCGTTTGGCGATGCTGCCCACGGTGAGGATGGCCACGGTGTTGTTGGCAGTGCACATGTTCACCAGGCTCACCAGCGCTCCGATGGAGAGCTCTGCGCCCCGTTTGCCATGCACATGTTTGGTGAGGCCGTCGATGATGAAGTCGATGCCCCCATTCTCCCGGATGATCTCGAGCATGCCTCCTGCCATCATGGCGATGATGATGAGTTCGCCCATGCCCGTGATGCCTTGTCCCATGGCCGCCAGCCAGTCGAAGAAGCCGTAACAGCCTTTCGCCATGCCGATGACGCCACACAGGATGATGCCGATCACCAGCACCGCCATCACGTTCATGCCCGAGATGGCTGCGATGAGCACGGCCAGATAGGGCAACACCTTCACGTAGTCAGTTGCTGGCAGGTGAGCAGGCGCCTGCATGTCGCTGCCCATGAAGGCATAGACAGCCAGGATGACCACGGCTGCGGGTCCCACGATGAGTGAGTTGACGCGAAACTTGTCGCTCATCTTGCACCCTTGCGTCTGTGTGGCCACGACCGTCGTGTCGGAGATGAACGACAGGTTGTCGCCAAAATAGGCGCCGCCCACGATGACAGCCGTCATCAGTGGCACGCTCTGTCCCGTGCCTTGTGCGATGCCGGCTGCAATGGGCACCAGGGCGACCACCGTTCCCACGCTGGTGCCGATGGAGATGGAGATGAAGCACGAGGCCACGAAGAGGCCCGGCAGGAGCATGCTTGCCGGCAGGGCACTCAACGCCAGGTTGACCGTCGAGTCGATGGCTCCCATGCCCTTGGCCGAAGCGGCGAAGGCCCCGGCCAACACATAGATCCACAACATCAGCAGCAGGCTGCTCGAACTGGCGCCCCGGCTGAAGATGTCGATGCGTTTCTTGAGCGGAAAGCCGCCCGAGATGGCGATGGCATAGATGCTCGCGATGAGGAACACCACGGTCATGGGCACCTTGTAGAAGTCGCCCGCGATGATGCTCAGCACCAGGTATAGGATGATGAAAAGGAACAAGGGCGACAGGGCCAACCATCCTTTGAGTTTCATGTTTGTCTGTTTCGTAATTCTCACCTTATATATATTATAGTGTCACGCCATTCTTGAAGATGGCAATCTCACTGTAGCCGTTCTGTTCGTTGCGTGTGGCTTGACCGTTGGCAATGGCCACGATCTGTCGAGTCAGTTGCCCGACGAGGTCAGTCATGGTCGTCCCGTGGAGCAACGCCCCTGCATCGAAGTCGATCCAGTTGGCCTTGCGTTGCGCCAGTCCACTGTTGGTGGCGATCTTCATGGTGGGCACAAAGGTGCCAAATGGCGTGCCCCTGCCCGTGGTGAAGAGCACCAACTGGCATCCGGCGGCAGCCAAGGCCGTCGACGCCACCAGGTCGTTGCCCGGCGCCGACAGCAGGTTGAGTCCCGCCTCTTGCAGACGGTCGCCATAGGCCAGCACACCGCTCACGGCCGCACGTCCACTCTTCTGTGTGCATCCCAGAGCCTTGTCTTCCAAGGTGGAGATGCCTCCAGCCTTGTTGCCAGGCGATGGGTTTTCGCCCACAGGCTCGCCATGCGAGAGGAAGTATTGCTTGAAGTCGTTGATGAGCGACACCGTGTGCTCAAAGAGCTGTGGCGTCTTGCAGCGGTTCATGAGGATGGTCTCAGCCCCAAACATCTCGGGCACCTCGGTCAGGATCGTCGTCCCGCCCTGTGCCACCAGGTGGTCGGAGAACGCGCCGACCAGTGGGTTGGCCGTGATGCCGCTGAAGCCGTCGCTTCCGCCACATTTCAGTCCCACGCGCAGTGCGCTGATGGGCACCTCCTCGCGTTGGTCGCGTCGCGCCGTCTCATACAGTTCGCGCAGCAGGCGCAAGCCCTCCTCCAGTTCGTCGCCATCCACCTTCTGTGTCACCAGGAGTTTGATGCGGTCATGGTCGTAGTCGCCGAGCATCTCCATGAAAGCGTCGGGCTGGTTGTTCTCGCAACCCAGCGACAGCACCAACACGCCTCCGGCGTTGGGATGCAGGCAGATGTCGCGCAGCACCTTGCGTGTGTTCTCATGGTCGCCACCCAGTTGTGAACAACCATAGTTGTGGTGCCAAGCGTGTATGGCGTCGATACCCTCGAGGCGTGTCTCCGCCTCCATGAGTCTCGCCAGTCGTTCGGCAGTGCCATTCACACAGCCCACTGTTGGCACAATCCACAGTTCGTTTCTCACGCCCACCTCCCCATTCTTGCGGCGATAGCCACGGAATGTCTTCTGCAACCTGTCGTCGTGTGCCGTGTCGAGCGTCGTGTCGATGGGTTGATAGGTGTAGTTGAGCGTACCGCTGAGGTTGGTCTTCAGGTTGTTCTCGTTGACCCATTGTCCGGCCTTGAGGTCGGTGGCGGCGTGGCCGATGGGATAACCATACTTGATGACGTTCTCACCCTTGGGCGTGTCCTCGATGAGGATCTTGTGACCGGCGGGCGTGTCTTGCATGACCGTTATCGCCTTCCCGTCAACGATGAATGTTTCTCCCTTGTGGTAGGGGCGGAGTCCCACCACGACCGTGTCTTTTGGGTTGATCTTGATGAATGATGCTTCACGCATGGCTGTGTGTCTTGATGGTTTTGTGTTGCGAGGTGCCTTGTTGGCAGGGCAGTCCTCGCTTAAAGTTGCATGCGACGGTAGAACGCCACGTTCTCCTTGGTCAGGAGTTCGATGGGCATGTAGTTGACCGGTTCCACCTTCTTTTTCAGCACGATGGCGCGGAACAGCGCGTCGATGCAGCAGTAGCCCTGTTGATAGGCATGCTGAGCGATGAGAAATGAGATGCTGCCATTGCGCAGGCAGTCGGCGTTCTTGTCCACCATGTCATAGCCCATGATCTGCACGTCACGGCGGTTGGTGCGCAACAGGAACTCGCCCATGAGGTGTGCCCGCGAACCCAGCGTGATGCAGTGGTGCACGTGAGGATGCTCCTGGAAGCACGCCTCCAGCAACTTGTCATACTGTGCGTGGGTGGCGTCGACAGGCAGTTCCAGGTTGATGATCTTCGTGTCGGGGAAGTGGTCGTGCATGTAGTGGCGGAAGCCCACCTCACGGTTGTCCTGCTGCTTGCTGACCACCCGTCCGTTTTTGGTGAGTTTCATCAGGACGATCTCTTTCTCCTTGTTGGCGATGAGCATGAGCATGCGTGCGGCGAAGTAGCCGCTGGAGAAAGAGTCCTGCCCGTAGAAAGCCAGGGGCTTGAGGTCAGGCATGTAGGAGTCGAGCATCACAAAGGGAATGCCCTTCTCGTGCAACTGGTCGGTAAAGGCGCGCGTGACGTCAAGGTCGGTGGGCACGATGACCAGTCCGTCGGGGTTGGCCTTCAGGCATTCTTGCGACACCTGGCTGAACGAGTTCTCGTCAAACCGCTTGTAATACTTGACGTGCGCCTCGATGTGAAAGTCGCGCCGTGCCTCCACAGCCATCTCGATGCCCTCCTCGATCTCCTCCCAGTAGGCCACCTGTTCGTGCTTGGGGATGAGCGCGTAGAACGTGTACGACTTGTTGTAGGCCAATGCCGAGGCGTACATGTTGGGTTGGTAATTCATCTCCTTGAGCGCTTCCTCCACTTTCTTGCGTGCCGACTCCGACACGTTGGGCCGTTCGTGCAGCACACGGTCCACTGTGCCGACGGACACGCCAGCTCTTAAGGCGATGTCCTTGATTCTTATTTTCTCTGTCATTGCGTACCTTATATTTCTTGTGCAAATGTAACAATAAATCTTGGATTGTGCGAAAGCACAGCGAGGATATTTGGATAAAAAAGTTCTTTTTGGGCAAAATATTTCATGAATTGGAAAAATATAGCTATTTTTGCGTGATGAAATGACGCGAACGGCTTGGCCCGTCCTTGCAAAGGTGCCAGTGTGAGCTCGTTTCCATCCTTGCAAAACATCATAGTAATAAGAAATAAAACACATCAACAATGGCAAAAATCGTAACATTAGGCGAAATCATGTTGCGCTTGTCTCCCGAGGGCAACGACCGTTTCATCCAGACCGACCATTTCCGCATCATTCCTGGTGGAGGAGAGGCAAATGTGGCTGTGAGCCTTGCCAATTATGGTCATGAGGCTTACTTTGTTACCAAGCTGCCGACGCATGAGATTGGCCAGATTGCTGTCAATGCCCTGCGCCGCTATGGCGTAGACACACGCTTCATCGCCCGTGGTGGCGACCGTGTGGGACTCTATTACGCCGAGACGGGTGCGTCGATGCGCCCATCCAAGGTCATCTACGACCGCGCCCACAGTTCCATCGCCGAGGCTGATCCCAGTGATTTCGACTTCGACGCCATCATGGAGGGCGCCCAGTGGTTCCACTGGAGCGGCATCACGCCAGCCATCTCCGACAAGGCCGCCGAGCTGACGCGTCTCGCCTGCGAGGCTGCCAAGCGCCATGGCGTGACGGTGTCTGTCGACCTCAACTTCCGCAAGAAGCTGTGGACTTCAGAGAAGGCCATCTCCGTGATGCGCCCGCTGATGAAATATGTGGATGTGTGCATCGGCAATGAGGAAGACGCACAACTCTGCCTGGGCTTCAAGCCCGACGCCGATGTCGAGGGCGGCAAGACCGACGCCAGCGGATACCACAAGATCTTCGAGCAGATGATGAAGGAGTTCGGCTTCAAGTATGTGGCTTCCACCCTGCGCGAGAGCCACTCCGCCACCCACAACGGTTGGAAGGCGCTCATCTACGACGGCAAGAATTTCTATGAGAGCAAGCACTACGACATCAACCCGATCATCGACCGCGTGGGCGGTGGCGACAGCTTCTCTGGCGGTCTTATTCACGGCATGCTGAAGTATGACGGCGACCAGGCCAAGGCCCTTGAGTTTGCCGTGGCAGCCTCAGCGCTGAAGCACACCATCCCTGGCGACTTCAACCTGGTGAGCGAGGCCGAGGTGCTCAGCTTGGCTGGCGGCAACGCCAACGGCCGTGTGCAGCGTTAAGGAGCCAGGTGCGCTACGCTCCAAGATGTAAAACAACAGAAAACAACAGATAAGACAATGGCAAAATTTAATAAGGTTCAGGTCATCACCGCCATGAAAGCAACGGGAATGGTGCCTGTTTTCTTCAATAAGGACGTCGAGGTTTGCAAGCATGTCATCAAGGCTTGCCACGACGGTGGCGTTCGTGTGTTCGAGTTCACCAATCGTGGCGACTTCGCCCACGAGATCTTCGGTCAGTTGGTGAAGTGGGCCGACACCGAGTGCCCCGAGTTGATTCTCGGTGCAGGCACGGTGATCGACGCCCCGACGGCCGCCCTCTACCTTCAGTTGGGTGCCAATTTCATCGTCGGCCCCAACTTCGTTCCTGAGATTGCCCCCGTGTGCAACCGTCGCCTGGTGCCCTATTCGCCGGGTTGCGGCAGCGTGACCGAGGTGAGCAACGCCCAGGCAGCAGGTTGCGATGTCACCAAGGTGTTCCCCGCAGGCAATGTGGGTGGCCCCTCGTTCGTGAAGAATGTGTTGGCACCGCTTCGTTGGTCCAACATCATGGTCACCGGCGCCGTGAGCCCCGACAAGGAGAACCTCACCGAGTGGATCAAGGCCGGTGTGCTCTGCGTGGGCATGGGTTCCAAGCTCTTCCCGAAGGATGTGGTGGCCGCAGGCAACTGGCAAGCCATCACCGACAAGTGTGTGGAAGCCTTGGGCTACATCCAGGAGGCTCGCGCCTAAGTTCACCCCGTTTTTGAGGGGGCATCGGCGGCAAGAGCTTCTTGCCCTGACGCCTGCTTGTTAAAATTCCAATCCATGGGCTTGCGAGCGACCCAACCGTTCGCTCGCATGCCCACCAACCATAGAAACCGGGGGACGGCTCAGCAAAAGCCTTCCTCCGGTTTTATTGTTTTTAGCGATGCGTGCAAAGGTCTTGTTGACAGTCCTGACCCTCCTCTTGGTCAGTCTTCTTTCAGCTTGCGGCAATGGCGATGAGCCCGAGGTCGACAAGTTGAACGAGACATCGTATGCCTGGCACTATCGCAATCTCGACTCCACGCGCGTTTACGCGCAGCGGGCCCTCGCCCTGTCGGATCATTATGACGACGGGTATGCCGAGGCCCTCAACAATCTTGCTTTTGTGAGCTTGGCCAAGATGCAGTATCGGCAGGCCTTGCGCCAACTGGAGGAGGTGCAAGACAAGACCGACAACCAGATCGAACTGCTTGTGGCCGATGTGCAACTGATGCGACTCTGCCAACGCGAGAGCCGCAACAAGGACTTTTATGATTATCGTGAGCGCGCCGCCCGCCGCTTGCGTCGCATCCGCGAGGAGGGCACCCACCTGTCGCCCCACCAGAAGCGCCGTGTGACCTATGCCGCTTCTGAGTTTCGCATTGTTGCCTCCACCTATTTTTATTATGTCGGCCTCACCGACCAGTCGGCTGGCGCCATCGACGAGATCGACCCCGAGGGAACCATTCGCCAGGACACCGCCCAGGTGTTGTGTTATTGGTATAACATCGGGTCGGGCGGTGTCATCACCGGCAAGTCGAAGGAGGCCACAGCCCAGGAGGAGTTCGAATACCTCATGCGCTGCTATGTGACGGCCCAACAGGCCGGTTATCCCTATTGGGAGGCGCAGGCCCTGCAAGGGCTGAGCGAACACCTGCAACAGCCTGCCCAACGCCGCATGCTGCTCAGTTCCAACATCCCTGTGGTGCAGTTTGTCAATGTCGACGGCATGCCCGACTCGCTGCTTGCCGGCAATCTCGCCCAGCGTGCGCTTGTCTTGTTCAGCCGCTATGGCGATGTCTACCAGACGGCCGGCGCCAATCGCACCTTGGCCGAGTGTTATTGGCAGATCCGCGACTACCGGTCGGCCCTCATCTGCCTGACACGGGCGCTGCAACAGGACAAGGCCATCAACCAAGCCCCCGACCTGGTGGCGTCCATCCGCGAACAGTTGTGCCTGGTCTATTCGGCCGTCGACGACAAGGTGAACAGCGACCGCAACCGCAACATCTATCTCGACCTGCAGGAGCAGACACGCCAAGACCGCCTCTTGGAGGCGCGCGCCGACCAGCTCCGCAGTTCGTCGCGCCAGCTCAACGTCATGCTCTGTGCCGTCATCCTCATGATCGTGTTGGTCGTCGTGTTGCTCATCGTGTTCGACAGGATGCGCCGTCGTGGTGATGCGCGCTTCTCGCTCGACACCCTCCTGATGCCGCTCCGCCAGTGGCAGAAGCGCAATGAGGAGCACAACGAGGAGGTGGAGGACAACTTCGAGGAACTCCAGGAGCAGATGGAGGTGGAGCGCCAGCACCTCTCGCAAAACAAACGCCGCAACCTCGAGCAGCGCGCGAAGATCCAACTGGTCAACAGTGTCATGCCCTTCATCGACCGCATGGCCAATGAGGTCCACCGCCTCCTGGACCACAACGACAGCGACGCCGTGCGCCACCAGCGCTATGAGTATATCACCGAGCTCACCGACACCATCAACGATTACAACAATGTGCTGACCCAGTGGATCCAGATGCGCAGTGGCGACATCCGGCTGAGCATCGAGAGCTTCCCCCTCCAGGCGCTGTTCGACATGGTGTGTCGTGGCAAGATGGGGTTCCAGTTGAAGGGCATCGAGCTCCGTGTCGAGCCCACCACGGCTGTGGTGAAGGCCGACCGCACGCTGACGCTCTTCATGATCAACACCATTGCCGACAACGCGCGCAAGTTCACGCCGTCGGGCGGACGCGTGACCATCTCGGCCGAGCAGACCGACAGCTATGTGGAGGTGAGCGTGGCCGACACAGGGCAGGGCATGACCGAGGACCAGTGTGCCCACGTCTTCGACCGCACCTATACGGGTGGGCATGGCTTCGGACTGAAAAACTGCTATGGCATCATCGAGAAATACCGCAAGATCAGTCGCATCTTCCAGGTGTGCGACATCCGTGTGGAGAGTGAGCCCGGCCATGGCTCGCGCTTCTTCTTCCGCCTGCCCAAGGGTGTGGTGCGTTTGTTGGTGTCGTTGCTGATGCTGGTGGGTGGCGCCTTCGGTGGACAGTCGGCGGTCCAGGCCCGCACAGCGCCAGTCCATTCCTTGGCCGTGGCGTATGCCGACAGTGCCTATTTCTCCAACATCAACGGCCATTATGAGCGCACATTGATGTTTGCTGACAGTTGTTGGAAGTATGTCTCCCCGCGCGACACGTCGGTCATCCTCGACATCAGCAATGAGAGTGCGGTGGCCGCCCTGGCCCTCCACAAGTGGGACCTTTACCGCCAATACAACGACCTCTACACCCGTCTCTTCCGCGAGGCGTCCACCGACAACAGCCTGCCCAGCTATGTGCGCACCATGCTCCGCAGTGAGAGCAACAAGGTGGTGGCCATCATCCTGCTGGTGTTGTTGCTCATCGTCATCTTCCCGGCTTATTATTACCTCTATTATCGTCACCTGCTCAACTACCGTTTCTGCATCGACCGCATCAACCGGATGAACCAGTTGCTGCTTGAGGACATCCCCGACGCAGAGAAGTTGCACGGCATCGAGACCCTGGGCGACTTCAGTCAGTTTGACCTGACCGACGCCCACAAGAAGAACCTCGCCGAGATCGTCGACAAGATTCGCGAGGCCCTTCGCGTCTCCATCGAGCGCACATCGTCGCAGCAGGCCACCATCGAACTGGCTGGCGACGAGCTTCGCTGCCTGAAGATGGAGACGGCCAAGTTGCATGTGTCCAACAGCGTGCTCGACAACTGCCTCTCCACGTTGAAACACGAGACGATGTACTACCCCTCGCGCATCCGCCAGCTCATCGACGGCAGTGACGACAACCTCCAGAGCATTGCCGAGCTGACCGATTATTATCAGGCGCTCTACGCCATCCTGTCGCTCCAGGCCATGAAGCAGATTGGTCCCATCCGCCTCGACCGCGACCTCACCAGCTACCTTTTCGACCTCCTGCGCAAACTCAACCAGAACGAGCAGCCGCCCATGGAGGTGGCCCTCCGCGATGCGCGCTACGCTGAGGCCACCGTGCGCATGACGCGCCTCTCGCTGACCGAGCAACAGTGTCACGACCTCTTCACGCCCAGCACCGTCCATCTCGACTTCCTGCTCTGCCGCCAGATCGCGCGCGAGATGGGCGAGGCCACCAATCTCAGGGCCTGCGGCATTGCCGCCGAGCCAGCTGGCGGTGTGGTCGTCATCCGCATCACCATGCCGGTCCTCTGCGCCAAGTGGTTGCAACATCCCGAACATAAAGACAACAACACATATGAAAGACTTTAACATCATCATCGTCGAAGACGTGCCCCTCGAGCTCAAGGGCACCGAGGGCATCATCCGCAACGACATTCCCGAGGCTCACATCATCGGCACGGCCGACAGCGAGGCCGCCTTCCGCAAGCTCATGAAGCAACAGCTGCCCGACCTGGTGCTGCTCGACCTGGGCCTCGGCGGCTCCACCACCGTTGGCGTGGAGATCTGTCGCCAGACCAAGCAGGAACACCCCGAGGTGAAGGTGCTCATCTTCACCGGCGAGATCCTCAATGAGAAGTTGTGGGTCGACGTGCTCGACGCGGGTTGCGACGGCATCATCCTCAAGACCGGCGAACTGCTGACGCGCAGCGATGTGGCCAGCGTGATGGATGGCAAACGACTGGTGTTCAACCAGCCCATCCTTGAGAAGATCGTCGAGCGTTTCAAACGCAGCGTCGACAACGAGCTGCTGCGCCAGGAGGCCCTTGTCAACTATGAGATCGACGAATATGATGAGCGCTTCTTGCGCCATCTGGCCTTGGGCTACACCAAGGAGCAGATCACCAACCTCCGCGGCATGCCCTTTGGCGTGAAGAGTCTCGAGAAGCGGCAGAATGAGTTGGTGCAGAAACTCTTCCCCGAGGGCAATGGCGGCATGGGCGTCAACGCCACCCGTCTGGTGGTGCGCGCGCTGGAACTGCGCATCCTCGACATCGACAACTTGCATCCCGATGAGGACTGATCCCGAGAAACTCGTCTATCGCCTCACCCTTGTGGGCGCCTTGGCGCAGGTGGCGATGGTGCTGCTGTCGTGGTTGTGGTCGGCGGCCATGCCCGACAGCCCTGTCCACTCGTTGCTCTCGGCCCAAGGCATCCGCTGGTTCTTTGGCGGTTTCGTCGAGCACCTGGCCTCACCCGTGTTGGTGTGGCTGTTGCTCGCCGTGCTCGCCGTGGGCAGTCTGCGGTCGAGTGGGGTGGTGTCGTGCGTTGTGCGTTTCTTTTCCGGCAAGCCGACTGCGCTCACCTCGCTACAGAAGTTTGCTGTGCGCTCCACGTTGGCGCTCCTGCTGCTTGAACTTGCTGTGGTGGCCGTGCTGACCCTGCCGCCCCATGCCATCCTGTTGAGCGTCACCGGGCGCCTCTTCCCCAGCAGTTTCTCCCTGGCCCTGGTGCCCATCGCGGCTTTCGTGTGTGTCACGGTGTCGTTGTTCTTTGGCCTCTTGGCCGGCACCTACCACACCCTCTCCGATGTCTGTCGTGGCATTTGTTCGGCCAGCAAGGCCCTTGGTCCTCTGGTCTTGTTCTACGTGGTGGCCTGCCAACTCTGCCACTCCGTGTTTTATGTCTTTGAGTTGGCGGTGGAGTAGGGTGATGATGGCGTGCCCTCTCTATGGTAAGTATGAGGAGGATGTATGTTAGGAGAGAAATGAATTTCAATCAGAATTATTCCAACAAAAAGTCTTCTGAGAATCGCTTGAAATCAATCACGACTACTTTTGCTCGCAAATACGCGATTCTCAGCGGGTTTTGCGCAATAGGCTGATATTCAGAGCGATAAGAGAAAATAAGCCCTTTGGAAAACTCTGCGCATGCTCAGAGTTTTGCGATAGATATCTTATCGAGTCTCCGTTAAGCATCTATCGAGTCTCGATAAGATATCTATCGAGTCTCGATTCGATATCTATCGCAACTCGATAAGGCCTCTTTCGCGGAACAATTTCATACAAATTAACCGACATTAAGACTTTTAACGAAATTTAATCGGACAAAACTCGTTTATTCTTCTCTAGAAGGTGCAGTCGCCAGGTGCCTGTTTTTTCAGAATATTCAAGACAAAACCAATACTTCCTGGCAGTTGAAGCTAACAAGGTGCGCGTTACCTGCTTTCGAGGTCATTTCGCCATCAGGAATGGGCCTTTTCTCACCGAGATCGTCCGTGCGCGTGTACGCAATCATAAGAATAAGGAGGGTCACAGCGCACGGGCGGTCCGTAAAAACACCCTTTCAGGCGTCCTAAGCGCATTTTACACCTTATATAATTTGTATATATGGGAAAAATGTAGTAATTTTACACCGTGAAAATAAGGCCAAAACGCCGTAGGGCGCAAAAAAATGCCTTTAAATCGAATTTTTCATAAAAACAAAGATACGAAATGGACGAAAATCAGACGATCGATCAGGATCGGATCATGAAAGTCAACATCGAGGAAGAGATGAAGTCCTCCTACATCGACTATTCGATGTCGGTGATTGTGTCTCGTGCCCTTCCCGATGTGCGCGACGGTTTCAAACCTGTCCACCGACGCATCCTCTACGGAATGCTTGGCCTGGGCAACACCAGCGACAAGCCCTACAAGAAGTGCGCCCGCGTGGTCGGTGAAGTGCTCGGTAAGTACCACCCCCACGGCGACTGTTCTGTCTATGGCGCTCTCGTCAGAATGGGCCAAGACTGGAACGTGCGCTACAAGTTGGTGGATGGCCAGGGTAACTTTGGTAGCATCGACGGCGACTCGCCGGCTGCCATGCGTTACACCGAGTGTCGCCTCTCGAAGATGGGCGAGCACATCATGGACGACATCGACAAGGAAACCGTCGATATGGTGAACAACTTCGACGACACGCTGAAGGAGCCGTCGGTGATGCCCACCAAGGTGCCCAACCTGCTGGTCAACGGCGGCAACGGCATCGCCGTGGGTATGGCCACCAACATCCCCACCCACAACCTGGGAGAGGTGATCGACGGTTGCTGCGCCTACATCGACAATCCCGACATCGACGTCGACGGACTGATGCAATACATCCCCGCCCCCGACTTCCCCACAGGCGCCTACATCTACGGCCTTGAGGGCGTGCGCCAGGCCTATGAGACTGGCCGCGGCCGCATCGTGATGCGCGCCAAGGCCGAGATCGAGAGCGACGAGAGTGGCGACCGCATCGTGGTCAACGAGATCCCTTACGGCGTCAACAAGCAGCAGCTCATCGAGTACATCGCCGACCTGGTGAAGGAAGGCAAGCTCGAGGGCATCTCCAACGTCAACGATGAGACCGGCCGACAGGGCATGCGCATCGTGGTCGACGTGAAGCGCGACGCCAACGCCAAGGTGGTGCTCAACAAGCTCTTCAAGATGACTGCCCTGCAGAGCTCGTTCTCGGTCAACACCATCGCACTGGTGCCCAGCAAGCACGACCACCTGCAGCTCCGCCCGAAGCTCCTCAACCTGAAGGAGTGCATCGGCTACTTCATCGAGCACCGCCATGAGGTGACCATCCGCCGCACCAAGTTCGACCTGCAGAAGGCCCACGAGCGTGCCCATATCCTGGAGGGACTGATCATCGCCTGCGACAACATCGACGAGGTGGTGCACATCATCCGCGCCAGCAAGACACCCGCCGAGGCCCAGGAGAACCTGGAGAAGCGTTTCAACCTCGACAACATCCAGTCGAAGGCCATCGTCGACATGCGCCTGTCGCAGCTCACCGGCCTCCGCATGGAGCAGTTGCACGCAGAGTACGACGAGCTGATGAAGCGCATCGACTACTTGCAGCAGATCCTCGACGATCCCGAGCTCTGCAAGAAGGTGATGAAGGAAGACCTGCAAGACGTGAAGGTCAAGTATGGCGATCCGCGCCGCACGCAGATCATCCCCGACGAGCACGAGTTCAACGCTGAGGACTTCTATCCCAACGACCCCGTGGTGATCACCGTGAGCCACCTCGGATACATCAAGCGCACACCGCTGAGCGACTTCCGCGAGCAGGCGCGTGGCGGCGTGGGCAGCAAGGGCGCCCACACCCGCGAGAAGGACTTCACCGAGTATATCTATCCCGCCACGATGCACCAGACGATGATGTTCTTCACCAAGAAGGGCCGTTGCTACTGGCTCCACTGCTACGACATCCCCGAGGGCGAGAAGACGTCGAAGGGACGCGCCATCCAGAACCTGCTCAACATCGAGCCCGACGACTCCGTCAACGCCTTCCTGCGCTTGCGTGGACGCGGCCTGGAGGACGAGGAGTTCATCAACAGCCACTATGTGGTGTTCGCCACCAAGAACGGCACGGTGAAGAAGACCTCGCTCAAGGAGTATTCGCGCCCGAGAGCCAATGGTGTCATCGCCATCAACATCGCCGAGGGCGACGAGGTGGTCGACGTGCGCCTGACCAACGGCCGCAACGAACTGATCATGGCCGACAGAAACGGTCGTGCCGTCCGATTTGATGAGAACGACATCCGCGTCATGGGCCGCACGGCCACCGGTGTGCGTGGCATGCGCCTCGACGAGGGCGACGACGCCGTGGTGGGCATGATCGTGGTGAACGACGCCAGCAAGGAGTCGGTGATGGTCGTCAGCGAGGAGGGCTATGGCAAGCGCTCCGAGGTGGAGGACTATCGCAAGACCAGCCGCGGCGGCAAGGGCGTGAAGACGCTCTCGATCACCGACAAGACGGGACGCCTGGTGGCCATCAAGAACGTCACCGACGAGAACGACCTGATGATCATCAACAAGAGCGGCATCGTGATTCGCATGGCCGTGGCCGAGGTGCGCATCATGGGTCGCGCCACACAGGGCGTGCGCCTCATCAACCTCACCAAGAAGAATGATGTCATCGCCAGCGTCTGCAAGGTGATGAGCACCGAACTGGAAGCATCTGTCGAGGCCGAGAGCCGTCAGCAGTTCTCGGAGACCAACGAGCAGTTTGCGCAGGCCACCACATCGACTGACCCTGCCCAGGCAGAGCCCGAGACGGCCAGCGACGTGACACCCGACACCGACAACGGCGGCGAGGATGTTAACACAGATGAATAAATCGTGAAAAAACGCTAAACAGAGTAACAAGTGGCCACCTTTTCCCGTCTGTCGGGAAAGGTGCCACAAAGATTAAAAAACAATTCTTAATAACGATAAGCTTATGAAAAAGTTAATGATTGCCGCTCTGATGTTGCTGGGCACATCAGCTGCGTTTGCAGGAGACAGCGAGCCACTCAAGGCCATCCTGAAGGCAAAGACTTACACCGAGGCTGAGCAACTGGTGAAGACAAACCTCAACCAGTTGGCTGGCGCCGAGGAGAAAGCCAAGGCTTACAACCACCTGACCAAGCTCGCCCTGGAGAAGTTTGACAAGGAGAACGCCATCCAGACGGCCAACATGGCTGCCGCCGTGGCCAAGACAGCCGTCACCCCGTTTGACACGCTGGGCTTCTACGAGGCCGCTTACAACGCCACGGTCAACGGACTGGAGTGCATGAAGTACGACTCACAGCCTAACGAGAAGGGCGCTGTGAAGCCCAAGTTCACTGATGCTCTGAAGCCGTTGGTGGCCAACGCCCGCCTGCAGCTCATCACCGCTGGCAACCACTATGCCGGCCAGGGCGACAAGGACGGTGTGCTGAAGTACTGGGGCACATTCCTCGACTCCGACGACAACCCCATCTTCGCCATGTCTAAGCCCATGGAGAAGCAGTTCATCGGTCAGGTAGCCTACTACACTGCCCAGTATGCCAACCAGGGCCAGGACTACGAGCGCGCCGAGAAGTATGCCAACATCGCCATGGAGGATTCGGCCATGCGCGAGAAGGCCATGATCTTCAAGTATGCCATGGCTCAGCGCAACCTCAAGACCCACGAGGACTCAGTGAAGTATGTGAAGTCGATCGAGGAGCTCTATGAGAAGGAGCCCGACAACGAGATGGCTTTCGGTACACTCTGCAACATGTACAACGAGCTCAACATGAACGCTGAGCTGAAGACCCTCATCGACAGCAAGTTGTCCAAGGATCCCAACAACTACACCGCTTGGGCACTGAAGGGCCAGACCCTGATGAACCAGAACACCACGGCTGAGAACCCGAACTGGGACGAGTGCATCGAGGCCTTCATGAAGGCTGTGGAGATCGACGGAACCAACCCCGTCATCCTCACCTACCTGGGCTTCAGCATCAACTCGAAGGCTGCCCAGATCAATGGCGACCGCGCTGCCCAGAAGGCACTCTACAAGGAGTCGATGGGTTATCTGGAGCGTGCCAAGGAGATCGACCCCAACCGCGACCGCGCCAACTGGGCTTATCCCCTCTACCAGTGCTACTACCTGGTCTATGCCGCTTCTGATCCCCGCACCCTGGAGATGGAGAAGTTGCTGAAGAACAAGTAAAGCGCAAAGGAGCAATCCTTTGATACCACATCCGTCGGATGTCCTGCCCGCAAGAGGGTGGGGCATCCGACTTTTTTTAGGGGGCATGCCTATTATGCCCATTATGCCTAATATGCCTATTATGCCCATTATCCCCATTATGCCACCTACACCCTCCTTGTTTAAAAAAGACTAAGGAATTTCCTTGGCTGTTAAAAATCCATTAACTTTGCATGTCGAAACCATTAAGGAGCATCATGCAAAGAACATACAGGATGGGACTGGACGTCGGGTCCACGACGGCGAAGATAGCCGTGGTGGATGAGCGCGGCGCCCTGGTCTACTCACGTTACGAACGCCACAACGCCAAGGTCAACGAGCTCGTGTTGGAATATCTGGCCGACATGGAGAAGCGACTTGGCGACTGCCTGTTGAGCGTCTGCGTCACGGGCTCGGTGGGCATGGCCACGGCCGAACAGCTCGAAGCCACCTTCGTGCAGGAGGTGGTGGCCGCCACCGTCTACGCGCGCCACTGTCATCCTGAGGCCAAGGCCCTCATCGACATTGGCGGTGAGGACGCCAAGGTGGTGTTCTTCAATGGCAAGAGCATGGAGCTCCGCATGAACGGCAACTGCGCCGGAGGCACGGGCGCCTTCATCGACCAGATGGCCGTGCTCATGGGCTGCGACAACCAGCACATGAGCGACCTGGCCCTGCAGGCCACCATGGTCTATCCCATGGCCGCCCGCTGCGGGGTGTTTGCCAAGACCGACATACAGAACCTCATGGCACGCAACCTGCCTGAGGCCGACATTGCCGCCAGCATCTTCCACAGCATCGCCGTGCAGACGGTCACCACGTTGAGCCACGGCTGCGACTTCGCGGCGCCCATCCTGCTCTGCGGCGGTCCGCTCACCTTCCTGCCCGCCCTCCGCAAGGCTTTCGCCGACTACCTGAAGATGCGTCCCGACGACTTCGTCGTGCTCCCCGAGGGCAACCTCATCCCGGCCTTGGGCTGTGCCATCCGGGCCGAGAAAAGGCCTGCGGTCCAGCTCTCCGCCTTGCGCCAAGCCTTCGCCAGTAGCGCCCGCGCACCGCACAAGCCTGCCTGTGGCGTAGCCTGCAAGCAGGCAGCCACCCCACAAGAGGAGCCGTTGGCGCCGCTCTTCCGCGATGCCGAGGAGCACGCCGAGTGGCTCAGCCGCAAGGAGAGCCACACCACACCCGTGCACCCCATGCGGCGTGGCACGGAGCGCGTGGTGATCGGCATCGACTCGGGCTCGACCACCACCAAGATCATCGCTGTCAGGGCCGACAAGGGCGAGGAGGGACAGGTCGTGTTTGCCGACTACTCGATGAACCTGGGCAACCCCATTAAGGCCGTCAAGGACGGTTTTGAACGCCTGAAAGCCACTGCCAGCAAGGCCGGCACCGACCTGCAGGTCGTCGGCTCCTGTTCCACAGGCTATGGCGAGGAACTCATCAAGACCGCCTTCAACCTCGACGATGGCATCATCGAGACCATGGCCCACTATCGCGCCGCTGAGAGACTGATGCCCGACGTGTCGTTCATCCTCGACATCGGCGGACAGGACATGAAAGCCATCTTCGTGGACCATGGTGCCGTGGTGCGCATGGAGCTCAACGAGGCCTGCTCCTCGGGTTGCGGCACGTTCATCCAGACCTTCGCCAAGAACCTTGGCTATGGCGTGGCCGACTTCGCCCAGTTGGCTTGCCGCGCGCAGAAGCCCTGCGACCTCGGCACACGTTGCACCGTGTTCATGAACTCGAAGGTGAAGCAGGTGTTGCGCGAGGGCGCTTCGGTGGCCGACATCGCCGCCGGCCTGTCTTACTCCGTCGTGCGCAACTGTTTATATAAGGTGTTGAAGCTCCGTGGCAACGATGACCTCGGCGGCAAGATCGTCGTGCAGGGCGGCACGATGAAAAACGACTCGGTGGTGCGCGCCTTCGAACTGCTCACCCACACCGATGTGGCCCGTAGCAACATGCCCGAGATGATGGGCGCCTACGGATGTGCCCTTCACGCCCTCCACACCTTGGCGCAAGCCACGGGCGACGCGGCGGCGCCGCGCTCGGTCGACGACCTGCTGAGTCTTGCGGCCTACGACACGCGCCTGTTGGGCTGCAAGGGCTGCGAGAACCATTGTTCGGTGACGATGTACAACTTTGGCGGTCATCGCCGCTTCTACTCGGGCAACAAGTGTGAGCGCGTGTTCAACAACAAGGGCGACCACGGCGTCAAGGGCGCGAATATCTACGAGCAGAAGACCATAAAGCCCTGGCCCGGCGTGGCGCTGCCCACCGACGCCCCACAGCCCCTGGCCAAGGGACAATTGCGCGTGGGCATTCCCCGCGTGCTCAACATGTATGAGGACTATCCCTTCTGGTTCACCCTCTTCACCGAGGCGGGCATGCAGGTGACGCTCAGCAGCGAGAGCAACTTCCAACGCTACGAGGCGGCCCTCCACACGGTGATGAGCGACAACATCTGCTTCCCCGCCAAGCTCGCCCACTCACACATCCAGGAACTCGACCGTAGCGACGTGTCGTTCATCTTCATGCCCTATGTGGTGTTTGAACGGCAAGACGACGAGCGCAACACCAACAGCTACAACTGTCCCATCGTGGCCGCCTACTCGGATGTCATCCGTAGTGCCATGCCTCTGAAGAAACGTCTCGACTCGCCCGTCATCAACTTCAGTGACCTGAAGTTGCTCTACCGCCAGATACACCATTATCTCAAGGGCCTCGGCGTGGCGGGCGACACCATCCGCCGTGCTTTCTACCAGGCCCTGGCCGCCCAGGAGCGCCATGCCTCGACGTTGCGCCAGCGTGCCGCCGACATCCTGGCCGACAGTCGTCGGGAGGGCCGACTGACCATCCTGCTTGTCGGCCGTCCCTACCATGCCGACCCGCTCATCCAGCACAAGCTCTCGGAGATGATCGCCTCGCTCGGCGTGAACGTCATCTCCGACGACATCGTGCGCGGCGACACCACGACGGGAACGGGCGAGACTTATCTCGTGAGGCAATGGGCCTACATGAACCGCATCATCAAGGCAGCCCAGTGGTGCGCCGAACAGCCTGGCGACGTGCAACTCGTGCAGATGACGTCGTTTGGCTGTGGGCCCGATGCCTTCATACAAGATGAGCTGCGCGCCATCATGAAAAACCATGGCAAGCCCTTCACGCTGCTCAAGATCGACGACGTGAGCAACATCGGCAGCCTGAAGTTGCGCGTGCGCTCGCTCATCGAGTCATTGCGCGGGCAGGCGGTGGCCCCGGCCCGTGAGGCCATCGAACCTTTCGCCACGCGACCCATGAAGGGCGCCGCCAAACGACATATCCTGGCGCCTTACTTCACCGAGTACTTGACGCCTGTGCTCACCTCCCTCTGCCACACCATCGGCTTCGACGTGGAGGTGTTGCCCATGAGCGACGCCGAGAGCGCCGAACTGGGACTGAAATATGCCAACAACGAGATCTGCTATCCCGCCACGCTCATCATCGGCGACATTGTGAAGGCGCTGCGCTCCGGTCGCTATGACCCCGACAAGATTTCGGTGGCCATGAGCCAGACGGGTGGCCAATGTCGCGCCACCAACTATGCCGCGCTCATCCGGCGGGCCATGGACGCCAACGGCTTCAGCCAGGTGCCCCTCATCACGCTCGGCGTGTCGACCAGCGCCTCGGAGGACCAGACGCAGAGCGACGAGATGGACATACCCTGGGTGAAATATGCGGCCATCATCGTGACTTCCTTCCTCTATGGCGACACCATCTCGAAATTGTTTCATGGCGCTGTGTCGCGCCTCAAGCCCGAGTGTGCCCAGCCTGTGGGCAAGGCGGCCAACGCCGCCGAGGCCCTGCGTGACAAGTATATGAGCTTGGCCAACCAGCCCATCCTCGACAACGACGCCGAGAAACTGATGGACCTCATCGCTCGTGCCGCCAAGGAGTTTGACGACATCACGGCCGACAAGGACATACCCGCCGTGGGCATCGTGGGCGAGATCTTCCTGAAATTCAACCCCTTCGCCCACCAGTTCCTGGCCCGCAAGATCATCGACCGTGGCTTCGAGGTGGTGCCGGCGCTGCTCTCGCCGTTCTTCCTCCAGGAGTTTGTCAACGTCATCGCGCAGAAGCACATGGCGCTGAAATGCTCGCGGGTGCCCGACTTCGTGGTGAAGGCCATCTACAACCTGATATGGCGCCGCGAGAAACGCATCAACAAACTGGCATCGCGCTTCCGCTATTTCCGGCCTTTCACCAACATCTTCGACGACGCACGCGAGGTCAATGGCGTGGTGTCGCTCGCCGGCCAGTTTGGTGAAGGATGGCTGCTGCCCAGCGACATCATCGGCATGGTGAAACAGGGCGTGAACAACGTGGCCAGCCTGCAACCCTTCGGCTGCATCGCCAACCACGTCATCTCCAAGGGCATCGAGAAACGGCTCAAGGCCGACTACCCACAGCTCAACCTCGTGTCGCTCGACTTCGACGCAGGTGTGTCGGCTGTGAACGTCACCAACCGACTGATCCTCTTCCTCGACAGCATCGCCTGAGGGGGGCGGTACGCAAACGGAATAAGTGGTATGGCGTTTGGACCAATACCTGCCCCATGCTTGCCGTTATGACAGCAAGCCGGCCCAAATGAAAGACAAAAAGCAAAGCGACCTATACTTTTTTGGCGCTTTGCTTTTCTGCTTTTAAATATTTTTGTAACTTTGCCACAAGATTATTGCAACCCGAAGATGAGCACCCAAAACACGACTCACTTATTGACAGATACCGTGGACCAGCTTTCAGACCCGAAAACGCTGAAAGGGCTGTTCCACCAGCATCGGGAAGGCTATCCGTTGCCCTCAAGCGGGGTGCTCGAGGAGATCGTGCAGTTGGCACGCTCCATCCTCTTCCCCGGCTTCTTCGGGAAATCCCAAGTCAACATTCAAACCATCAAGTACCAGATCGGCGTGGAGGTGGAGAAACTCAACCACCTGCTGGCCGAACAGATCCTGGCCGGCCTCTGCTTCACCGAGGAATGTGAGCCCCAGTGCGACCGCGACAAGTTGAAAGAGCAGGCGCGCGAGATGGCCAGTGAGATGGTGACGCGGTTGCCGAAGGTCAGGAAGGTGCTGGCGACAGATGTGGAGGCGGCCTACAACGGCGACCCCGCGGCCAAGAGCATCGCCGAGATCTTGCTCTGCTACCCCGTCATCAAGGCGCTCACCAGCTACCGCCTGGCCCACGAACTGTTTCTCCTGGGTGTGCCGCTCATCCCTCGCATGATGACTGAGATGGCACACTCGGAGACGGGCATCGACATCCATCCGGGAGCCACCATCGGCAGTTACTTCACCATCGACCATGGCACGGGCGTCGTCATCGGCGAGACCTGTGTCATCGGCAACCATGTGAAGCTCTACCAGGGCGTCACGCTCGGCGCCAAGAGTTTCCCACTCGACGACCAGGGCAACCCCATCAAGGGCATCCCGCGCCACCCCGTCATCGACGACGACGTCATCGTCTACGCCAACGCCACCCTGCTGGGCCGCATCACCATCGGGCGGGGTTGCACCGTGGGGGCCAACACCTGGGTGCTCGACGACATGCCGCCCGAGACCAAGGTCTACAAGAAATGACATCCGCTGGGAGCAATCAATGGCTCGGCAGGACGACTTCGCAACACACAACGACAACATATCAAACAAAAATATCATAACAAACATAAGACAATGGAATTTGAACTCATCGCCAAGACTTTCATGGGCTTAGAGCCTGTTCTGGCACAAGAGCTGACCAAACTGGGCGCTAACAATGTGCAGATCGGCCGACGCATGGTGTCGTTCACCGGCGACAAAGAGATGATGTATCGTGCTAACTTCCAGTTGCACACCGCTATCCGCATCCTGAAGCCTATCAAGCACTTCAAGGCCAGATCGGCAGAAGACGTTTACAATGAGGTGAAGAAAATCGATTGGAGCCAATACATCGCCAAGGGAAAGACCTTCGTGGTCGACTCGGTGGTCTACTCGGATGAGTTCCGCAACTCCAAGTTTGTGTCTTATAAGGTGAAGGACGCCATCGTCGACCAGTTTCGTGAGGCCACGGGCAACCGTCCGAACATCTCCATCAGCAATCCCGACATCCGACTGCACATCCACATCGCCGAGGACAACGCCACGCTCTGCCTCGACTCGAGCGGCGAGAGCCTCCATCGCCGGGGCTACCGCCAGGAGACCGTGGAGGCACCGCTCAACGAGGTGCTGGCAGCAGGCATGATCCTCATGACGGGATGGAAGGGCGACACCGACTTCATCGACCCGATGTGTGGATCGGGCACGCTCATCATCGAGGCGGCCCTCATCGCGCAAAACATCTCGCCGGGTGTCTTCCGTAAGGAGTATGCCTTTGAGAAATGGCCCGACTTCGACGCCGACCTCTTCGACGCCATCTACAACGACGACTCGGAGGAGCGTGAGTTCACCCACCACATCTATGGCTACGACGTGGACATGAAGGCTGTCAACACCGCCATCCTCAACGTGAAGGCGGCCGGCCTGTCGAAGGTCATCACCGTGAAGCAGCAAGACTTCAAGGACTTCACGCGGCCCAGCGAGAAGAGCCTGATGATCACAAACCCGCCCTACGGCGAGCGCATCTCCACGCCCAACCTGCTGGGCACATACCGCATGATCGGCGAGAAGCTGAAGAGGGAGTTTGCCGGCAACGAGGCCTGGGTGCTGAGTTACCGCGAGGAGTGCTTCGACCAGATCGGCCTGAAGCCGAGCATCAAGATCCCTGTCTACAATGGCAGCCTGGAGTGTGAGTTCCGCAAGTATGTCATGTTCGACGGCAAGATGAAGGACTTCCGTTCGGAGGGTGGCGTCGTGAAGACCGATGAGGAGAAGCGCGAAATGGCGCAGAAGCATCGTTTCAAGAAGAACCGTGAGTTCAAGCAGCGCCTGGAGCAAGAGGAGTCTAACGAGGAGGGAGACATCCGCACGTTCCAGTTCCATAAGTTCGACGACCACGTCTTCTCGGGCGACGACCGCAAGCGCACTGACCGTCGCCCCAAGCGCTTTGGCGACGACGACCACAACGACCGCGACCGCCGTGGCGGCAAGCCCTTTGGCGACCGTGGTGGCGACCGCTTCGGCAAGGGTGGTGCAGGCCGCTTCGGGCGTGACGGTGGTCGCTTCGGCAAGGGTGGCGACTCATTTGGCAAGGGCCGTGGCGGCGACAAGCGCTTCGGTGGAAACAAGAATTTCGGAAACAAGAACAAGTTTGGTCATGAAGATTAATAAACTCATGGTGATGCTGGGCATGATGACGGCATTGTGCACACAGGGCGCCAACGACGCCAAGGCGCAGCAACTGAAGCAGTTCACCCTCGAAGACCTCAACTTCGGCGGTAACAATTACCACAACATGATCGCTGAGAACCGCTGGACCACCTGGTGGGGCGACGAACTGGTGCGCACAGACGCTGAAGGCTGCAAACTCATCAACAAGAACACGGGCAAGGAGAGCGTGCTCTTCACCCTCGACGACATCAAGGCGAAGAGTGGGCTCAACATCCACAGCCTGTTCAACGTGTCGTTTCCCGAGGGCAAGAAACCGCTCGTGCTGCTCGCCGACAGCAAGCACACACAGCTGCTCAACTGGAAGACTGGCAAGGCGGTGTGGACCATCGACAGCCAAGACCGCTTGGCTGCGCAGGCATGGGACTTCAACTATGGCAGTCGAAACACGGCCTATGTGAAGGGTGACCAGCTCTATGTGCAGACGGCCGACGGCCAGGCCCACCAGCTGACGACCGACGGCAGTCGTAACATCGTCTACGGACAGAGCGTCCACCGCGATGAGTTCGGCATCTCGGGCGGCCTCTTCTGGAGCAACCAAGGTGGCAAGCTGGCCTTCTATCGCATGGACCAGAGCATGGTGACCGACTTCCCCCTGATCGACATCCCCGACCCGTCGTGGGTGCCCACCAGCGGCTCGCGCATGGCGAAGTTGGCGCCCGAGAAATATCCCATGGCTGGCGAGACCAGTCACAAGGTGACCGTCGGCGTCTACGACGTGAAGACGGGCAAGACCATTTATCTCAAGGCTGGCGACCCTACCGACCGCTACTTCACCAATATCGCGTGGAGCCCCGACGACAAGACCGTCTACATGTTTGAGCTCAACCGCGACCAGAACGACTGTTACCTGGTGGCTTATGATGCGGAGACGGGCGACAAGAAGGGCGCCATCTATCATGAGACCGACGCCAAGTATGTCGAACCGCAGCATCCCATCGTGTTCCTGCCCTGGGACCACAGTAAGTTTATCATGCAGAGCCAAAAGGATGGTTTCAACCACCTCTACCTCTTTAATACGAAGGGTGAACAGCTGAAGCAGATCACCAGCGGCCCCTGGGTGGTGATGGACCTTGTGGGCTTCAACGAGAAGCGACACAGTGTCGTCATCGCCAGCAACGAGCGCAACCTCATCCAGCGCAACCTCTACAGCGTGAACATTGACAACGGCAAGCGCACGCTGATCGACGACAACGGACAGGGCTGGCACACAGCTTCGCTGAGCCCCTCGGGACAGTATGTGGTCGACAAGTACTCCACGCCCTCTGTGCCCCGCAACATCGCCATCGTCAATGTGGACAATGGCAAGAAGACGCGCTACCTGACCGCCGCCGACCCATGGAAGGGCTACAATGTGCCTGAATACAAGAGTGGCACGGTGAAGGCTGCCGACGGCAAGACCGACCTCTACTATCGCATGGTGATGCCCGTCGGTTTCGATCCCAACAAGAAATATCCCACCATCATCTACGTGTATGGCGGTCCTCACGCCCACAACGTCGATGCCTCATGGCATTGGGGCTCACGCTCATGGGAGACCTACATGGCCCAGAAGGGTTACCTGCTCTTCATCCTCGACAACCGTGGAAGCGAGCATCGTGGCAAGGACTTTGAGCAGGCCACCTTCCGCCACCTCGGCGACAACGAGGTGAAAGACCAGATGGAGGGTGTGAAATATCTGAAGAGCCTGCCCTATGTCGACGCTGACCGCATCGGCGTGCACGGCTGGAGCTTCGGTGGCTTCATGACCATCAACCTGATGACCACCCATCCCGAGGTGTTCAAGGTGGGCGTGGCTGGCGGTCCGGTCATCGACTGGAAGTGGTATGAGGTGATGTATGGCGAGCGCTACATGGACACGCCGCAGACCAACCCCGAGGGTTACGCCTCGTCGAGCCTCATCCCGAAGGCCAAGAACCTGAAGGGCAAGTTGCAGATCATCATTGGTCTCAACGACCCTGTCTGCCTGCCGCAGCATTCCCTGTCGTTCATCAAGCAATGTATACAGGACGGTACGCAGCCCGACTTCTTCGTCTATCCCGGCGAGCCTCACAACATGCGCGGCCACCAGTCGACGCACTTGCATGAGCGTATCTCGCAATACTTCGACGATTACTTGAAATAAAAGGTTCAGTCATCCGAACATAACATATTTGATAACAACTCATTAGCATGAAACAGATCAAGCGTTTATTGCTCTTCGTCGTGTTGCTGATGCCGCTCCTGGCTCAAGCCGCCGACAAGGAGGTGCTGGCAAGACTGCAAGCCCTGCCGGGCGTGAGCGATGTGCAAGAACTGAAGAGCACGGCTTACGACAACAAGTACCTGCTCAACATCACCCAGGAGGTGGATCCTATCCATCACCTGGCTGGCTCGTTCAAACAGCGGGTCATCGTCTGCCACGTGGGCTACGACCGCCCGACGGTGCTCGTCACTGAGGGCTACAACTGCAACTACGCCCTGCGTGAGGGTTATCAAGAGGAGTTGTCGAAACTGCTCAACGCCAACCTGGTGTTTGTTGAGTATCGTTACTTCGACAAGTCGACGCCCTCGCCCTGTAACTGGGACTACCTGACGGTGGAGAACTCGCTCTACGACTTGCACCACGTCAACCAGACCTTCCATGCGCTCTACAAGGGCAAGTGGATCTCGACGGGCATCAGCAAGGGTGGACAGACGTGCATGTTCTATCGTGTCTTCTTCCCCAATGACGTCGACCTGTCTGTGCCTTATGTGGCTCCGCTGAACCGCAGTCTGGAGGACGGGCGCCATGAGCCGTTCATCGAGCGTCAAGTGTCGACGGCGGCCAACCGCCAGCACGTGAAGGACTTCCAGGTGGAGGTGCTCAAGCGCAAGGCGCGCTTCATGCCGCTGTTCAAGAAGTTCTGCGACGACAAAGGCTATACCTTCCGCGTGCCGCTGGAGGAGATCTTCGACTATTGCGTGCTCGAATATGCGTTTGCCATCTGGCAATGGGGCACGCCCATGTCGCAAATACCCAGTGCCACGGCCTCCGACAAGGAACTGTTTGACAACTTTGTGAAGACCACTGATCCCAACTATTTCTCTGACCAGACGCCCTACCTGTCGTTCAACGTGCAGGCTGCGCGCGAGCTGGGCTACTATGGCTACGACATCAAGCCCTTCAAGAAATGGATGTCTATCAAGACAGCCAAGGACTACATGCATCGTGTGATGTTGCCGGAGCAGTTTGCCGGCGTCAAGTTTGACAAGACGCTCTACAACAAGACCATCAACTGGCTGAAGCATAACGACCAGAAGATGATTTACATCTACGGCGGCATTGACCCCTGGGGCGCCTCGGGCGTAGCTGGATTGAAGTGCTTGAAGGTCAAGAAGTTGATCAAGGTGTATGTGTTGCCCGGTGGCAGCCATGCCACACGCATCAACTCCTTCCCTGAACCGAAGAGGACGGAGATCATCAACCTCATTCATCGTTATCTCGAAACCAACTGATCGTCGGGCCACGACAGCGGGCCACGACATCAAATAACACAAGGAAGATCATGAAAATATTGCTCTTAGGAAGCGGCGGGCGCGAACATGCCATGGCATGGAAGATTGCCCAGAGTGAGAAATGCGACAAACTGTTTATTGCCCCTGGCAATGCAGGCACGACGGCTGTGGGCGAGAATGTGGCCATCGGCGTCAATGAGTTTGACAAGCAGAAAGACTTCGTCGTGGCCAACGGCATCGACATGGTGGTCGTGGGTCCTGAGGTGCCCCTGGTCAACGGCATCGTGGACGCTTTCCGCGCAGACGAGCGCACAGCTGGTGTGCCGGTCATCGGCCCCAGCAAGCAAGGTGCCCAGTTGGAAGGTAGCAAGGACTTTGCCAAGGGCTTCATGAAGCGCCATCACATCCCTACGGCGGCCTATGAGACCTTCGACGGTACGACCATCGAGGAGGGCGTGGCGTTCCTGAAGACGCTGAAGGCACCCTATGTGCTGAAAGCCGACGGATTGGCTGCCGGCAAGGGCGTGCTCATCGTGCCGACACTCGAGGAGGCCGAGAAGGAGCTGCGTGACATGCTCGGCGGCATGTTCGGACAGGCTTCGGCCAAGGTGGTCATCGAGGAGTTCCTCAGCGGCATAGAGTGCTCTGTGTTTGTGCTGACCGACGGCAAGCACTACCAGATCTTGCCCGAGGCCAAGGACTACAAGCGCATCGGCGAGCATGACACGGGTCTCAACACGGGCGGCATGGGTAGCGTGTCTCCTGTGCCCTTCGCCGATAAGGCATGGATGAAGAAGGTGGAGGATCGCATCATCCGTCCCACTGTGGAGGGACTGGCGGCCGACGGCATCGACTACAAGGGCTTCATCTTCTTTGGACTCATCAATGTGGCGGGCGAGCCGATGGTCATCGAGTACAACTGCCGCATGGGCGACCCGGAGACGGAGACCGTGATGCTACGCCTGAAGAGTGACCTTGTGGACCTGCTTGAGGGTGTGGCCCACGGCGACCTCGACAAGTGCCAGGTGGAAATCGACGAGCGTGCGGCTGTCTGCGTGATGCTCGTCAGCGGCGGTTATCCGCAGGCCTACCAGAAAGGCTATCCCATCAGCGGGCTCAACCAGGTGGAGGGCAGCATCGTCTTCCATGCCGGCACGAGGGTGGCGGATGGCCAGGTGGTGACCGACGGTGGACGCGTGATGGCCGTCTCCTCCTATGGCAAGGACAAGGAAGAGGCGCTCCACAAGAGTTTCACCGAGGCCCAGAAGATCAGCTTCAAGGACATGTACTTCCGTCGCGACATTGGCCAAGACCTTTAATCGCCAACGGCAAGTAGTTATTTTTTCAGGATATTATCAAGCCGCAAGACCGACTGGAGCTATGTGCTCGTCGGCCTTGCGGCCTAATCAACACATAAAAAACAAGGTTAGAGGTGGCGGCTGTAGGCCCCACCACAAAAGAAAGCCGCAATGATCAAACGCGCTCAAAACAGAATAGCCCAGTCACGCTGGTCGTTGTCCGTGACGGCCGTCTATTGCATATTGATGTTTGTCGTGTCACGCCTCGTCACGCAGGTGGCGTGGATACAGTTGCCCCTGTTTTGCGCATCCACGGTGCTGATGGTCATTCTCAACAACAGCAACTCGCTGATACGCATCTATAGCCGCATGGTGTCGTGCTCTTATGGCGTGCTGATGATCATGTCGCCTTTTCTCTATGCGTCGCTGGGCGTGAGCGTGGCTCAGTTGGCCTTCATCATCTTCCTGCTGTTCATCTTTCGCGCCTACCAAGACAAACGCGCGGTGGGGTGGGTGTTCTATGCCTATGCAGCCCTCGGCGTCGCGAGCGTCGTCTACGTGCAGATGCTCCTGCTGTTGCCCATCCTGTGGGTGCTCCAGGCCACCAATGTGCTGGCGGCCAGCGTGCGCACCTTTTGTGCGTCACTCTTTGGTGTTATCATGCCCTATTGGTTTCTGGGGGCCTACTGTCTCTGTGTCGGCGAGCCACAAACCTTGGCCGATCATTTCGCGGCGTTGGCCAACTGGCAGACACCGCTCGATTTCACGCAGGTCGACGCCCACCGGTTGGTGACGCTCGCCTTCGTGGCGCTCATCGGCATCATCGGTACGGTTCATTTCTTGGCTTACAGCTACCAGGACAAGATACGCACGCGCATGCTCTATGAGATGTTCATCGCCCTGGAGGCGTGCTTTGCGGTGTTGCTGCTCTTGCAGCCCCAGCATTTCGACATGTTGCTGTCGTTGCTCATCGTGGTTATCTCGCCGCTCATCGGCCACTTCATGTCGCTCACCCATTCGCGCTTGTCGAACATAACGTTCTTTGCGCTCATCATAATCGCTCTGTTGCTCACCGTGTTCAACGTATGGATGTGCTGACCAATCTCTTGCTCGACTATGGCTATTGGGGCATGCTCGTGGCCGCCTTCCTGGCGGGGAGTTTTTTCCCCTTCAGTAGCGAGGCGGTCATGGTGGCGCTGCTGGCGGCGGGTCTCCATCCGCTTCCTTTGGTGGTCTATGGCACGATTGGCAACGTGGGCGGCTCGATGTTCAACTATGGGGTGGGGCGTCTGGGACGGCTCGACTGGATCGAGCGACATCTGCATGTGAAGAAACGAGACCTCGACAAGGCGCAACGCTTCATGGCGGGCCACGGAGCCACGATGGGGTTCTTCGCCTTCCTACCTGTCCTGGGGTCGGCCATCACAATCGTATTGGGGCTGATGCGTGCCAACATCCCCATCACGTTCACCAGCATCACTATCGGCAAGGCCTTGCGCTACATCGTCATCGCTTATGGCATCAACCTGATTTTTTGAAAAGACAAACAACAAAAATGGCATGAACGACGCTCTTCACAGCTACGTTCATGCCATTTGTTATTTTTTGAGGGAAGTGCTCCCGTTATTTCACCGTTATTTCAGCGCGCTATGCTTGCCGAGCGCACCATACACCACCTTGGCCACCAACGGCTTGCTGGCCTCCTCGGTGAGGCCGTGGCCCAGGCGTCCATAGATGAACGGCACCTCCAAACCCTTGATGCAATAGTGGGTGATGTCGGCCACGAGGTCCACGTTGTCAATGTCGAACTCGCCGTCGGCCTTGCCCTCGGCGTAGACCTTCCGGAAGAGCTCTATCTCGTCCTCGTCGAAGTTCTTGCGCACTTTCTCCACCGTCCAGATGTTGCGGAAGAATTCCGCCCTGAGGTTGCCGTTGCGCACCACCGTCTCCTTGATCATGCTGAGGTGGGTGTAGATCAGTTCGATGATCTTGTCCTGTGGACGTGTCTTCTTGGCGGCCACCTCGTCGAGTTTGTCGCTCAGGCGTTCCAGTTCCGACTCGATGACTGCGTAGTAGACATCCTCCTTCCTGTTGAAGTAGGTATAGAGCGTGCGCCGTCCTTTGCCCGACGCTGCTGCTATATCGTTCATCGTCGTAGCCGCTACGCCGTTCTTTGCGAAGAGCTGTCGCGCAACATCCACAAGTTTTTGCCTGGTCTTCGAGATTGACATCTTTTACCCTCCAAGATTAAAATTGCACATGTGATTTACATGTGCAAAAGTAATCAGATTATCCCACATAAGCAAGCTTAAACCCTTAAAATGTATGAAAAACAAAGATTTTCCGAAAATAATCGCAGAAATATTTGGAGGTTCCGATAAATAGCAGTACCTTTGCACTCGCAAAACAGAAATGAGGGCTACACCTCATCAAGATTAACATCGCGGAGTGGAGCAGTTGGTAGCTCGCCAGGCTCATAACCTGGAGGTCGCACGTTCGAATCCTGCCTCCGCAACTATAACGCTGGAAATGCCTGACAAACAGGGTTTTCAGCGTTTTGCTTTTGAAAACCGGGACAGAAATGTGACGGTGTTTTACGACAGCATTGGTTGCTTAAGGGCGAACAATGTTAAAAAAATGTCGCTTTCAGAAAAAAATCTCCTATCAGCAAAGAGCATTGTTCAGTTCACCTTGCCGCGGCTGCACACCGGCAAGCAGTGGTATGTCGACTTTTTCGCCTACGATCCCGCTTGTGACCGTATGCGGCGGAAGAGGTACATGCTCAACCGATACAAAAGCGTGCGCGACCGACGCAAGTACGCCACAATCCTCATCCACAACTTGTTTGAGATGTTGAAACAGGGTTGGAACCCCTTTGTGTCGGCTTCGAGGACGCGCCAGTTCACTTTGTTCTCCGTGGTGTTGCAGCGATATTATGACTATACCGTGTCGGCGGAATCGAAGAAGATACTCAAGCAGAAGACGGCGATCGATTATCGCAGTAGGCTCAACCAGCTGATGATCTACCTCAAGGAGGTCAGCACGGGTGTAAAGTGTGTGTATCAGTTTGACAGGGTGTTTGCCATCGACTTCCTCGACTATCTCATATTAGACAAGGACGTGTCGGCGACGACACGGAACAATTATCGCACCTGGCTCTCCACTTTCGCCTCTTGGCTGGTCGAGCGGCAGTACATCGAAAAGAACCCCATCGAGAACATCCACATGCTGCGGGCTGAGGAAAAATTTCGCGATCCTTTGACGGCTGCCGACCTTGTACGCCTGCGGGATTACACTTCGAAATATAATCCCCCGTTCTATCTTGCCTGCATGATGGAGTATTACTGCTTCATCCGTCCTGATGAGCTTCGGTACGTGAAGATTGGCGATATCAGCATCAGTGACCAAACGGTCTATATACACCCTGACTTCTCAAAGAATCGGAAGGGACAGGTGGTGGCCCTCAATACTAAAGTGTTAAAAATCATGATTGAACAAAACGTGTTCGATCATCCTTCAAATGAGTTCTTATTCGGACACAACCTTGTTCCTGGTCCTGATCAGATATACGTGAACCAGTTCAGAAAAGAGTGGCAAAAGGTGCGAGATGCCCTGCATTTTCCGAAGAGCTACCAGTTTTATAGCTTGAAGGATTCCGGCATTCGCGACTTAGCCAATGCCGAGGGTATTGTCGTTGCCAGAGACCAAGCGCGCCATTCCGATATCAGTGTGACAAACCGGTATCTGAAGAACGACAGGCGTGCTCATCAGGAAGCCAAGCATTTTAAAGGGGAGCTATGATCGCTCACCGCTCCCCTAAAGATAAAAACAAACAAACCTAATGAAACCCAATAATCAAAGTAGCTCGTAGAAATAGCCGGTCTTCTGCTTATCCACGCCGTCCTCTGCGACATTCAATTCAACCTTGGAACAGATATACCGCTTTGATCGGAAAACGTATATTTTGGAAGGGTCGGGAATGTCGTCCGTGATGAACTTGATAGAGAAAAGATTATTCTTGTCAATTGACGCATCGGAGGATCCAAGTCCTCCGCCCACCCCTCCGTCGCCATAAGGCGACAAGTGGAACCCGAACCTGTTGAGCGATAGTGTTCCAGACGATTCGCCGCTGTACTCGCGGAAATACCGGAAGTCGGTGTATAACACAGGCCATCGATACCGCTTGTCGGAATCCTCTGCGCTCGACGGCGTCAAGGATGCGCCTGTCTTGACATTCACTACCTTTCTGCCAACGAAAGCGATGACCATCTTTTCGTTATCGCCCTCAGCGTCTGAAGCCGTTTCCTCGCCACTCTCGATGGCGTCCTGGATAGTCTCGTAATACTCGCCGTCATCGTCGACCTCCATGCTTTCGAATCCAGCTTCTTTCTCGTTGCTTACCGAGGGGACTACAACCATCACCTTTCGCGCGTAGTCCACATATCCGTTCCATCGGACGTCATCCGACGAATTGGACACCCTTTTATAGATGGCTGCTGGACTGATGTTCAGTTCCTGGTAGTCGTCGCTGCTTTCGTTGCGGACGATGGGGTTGAAAAATCCCACCTGCGTAAACTGCTCCTCTGTTTCCTCGCTGTTCGGATCTTCGTTCTTGGGCATGTCTGCAAAGACGAAGTAATTCCCATCGACTATGAAGAGCGTCGTTCGGCGTTCCTTCGCTGTCATGGCCCGTGCGGCTTCTATGGCGGCTACTGTCGAAGCGTATTCCTTGGAGGCGAACCGCTTGAGGACGGATGGACTCACGCATTCCATCCACTGGCGGTTGGCTGATGAGTCGAACGAGTATTCGATGTTAGACGTGGCGAGATTGTTCAATCCATCATCCTCGTATTCCGTCGAGAACTCATCCTCGCAGTCGTATGTGACGACATCCTGCGAAAGCAGTTCGTTGGTCGAGCGGATTTCCACGGTCTTGTTGATCTCGTCGAACACGAACGAGGCGTTGAATAGTTTCCTGACCTCATCAATGAAGGTGTAGACCGTCCAATGCGGCAGCGCGTCCTCGATGTGGCACGTCTTGCATGCTGAAACGACCACCAACCGGTTCCATGGTTCCTTGTCGAGCTCGTTCACCTTGATGACGTAGCCCTCGTGCTCAAGCACCTTGCGAAGTACATACATCAGGTAGGGTTGTGGAGCGGGGTTGAGTAGCACTGCGTATTGTTTTTCGAACAAGTACCTCCTGTCGTGGCGATCCTTGTTGCCCATTACGAAGACACGGTTGGCCATGATGCCGTTCGTCTCATCCTCCACAGGCGACAGCACGCACACGCCCTTCTGCCCCACGTAGGCGTCCTTTGTCAGGTCTGGAAACACCCATTGTGAGTCTTTTGTCAGCGTATGGTGGTCACTTTTCTCCCAGAACACCTTTTTGTCGCCGTCAACGAGGTTGACATTAACATCGTAATACTGGAACGTGCCCACCACGCGCTCGTTGAGAAGCCCCGTGTCGAGCTCTATGGCGGGGAAGCGAATCTCGTCGATATAGTGTTTCTCGAAGTTGGAATTGTACTTGAGGCGACTCTTTCCGCCTATGATTTGTACCTTCACCACGTCGTTCGTGATGCTGTTCACGGTTCCCTTCCCCGACATGACGAGCCTGTTTCCTACATAAAGCTGACATTCCTGGTAGGTGCTGGTGGTTTTTTTCACATCAAGACGCTGCACGTTACAAAACACCTTGCGGTTTTGCGCAACGGCCATAGGAAATGCGATGTCGTAGGTGTAGGATCCCGAATCCTTCACAAAAGGGTTCTCGTAGGTCACCTTAATCTTTGACGATGTGGACGGATAGGCCACCTGTCCGTCCAATGTGCAGTATATCATGGCTATTTTCTCTTTTGTATGTTGTCCCAATGTTTTTCCTGCTTCTTAAACTCCTCCATGGAGACTACCGCATGGATGCCCCCATCGAGCAGCGCACCGAGCTTTTCATTGGTGTCTCGCGCCTGTTGGAGGGTTGCGGCGATTTCCGCGTTGTCTGTGTTGACCACCACGTTCGTTGGCGCAACGACGGTGGAGCCTACGCCCATGGAGCGCGACACGTCGGTTGCCGTTAGTGTGCCGACGGTGTTGTTGCGTTGCGCCAGGTCAATGAGACGCAACGCTGGAAGGAGTTGCGGATTGTTTACAGTCTTGTGGTTTGCCACAAACTCGCCCTCGTGAACTACGCCAGCCTTCTTCCTGTAATTGCTGCCTCCTGTGAATCCTCCCTCATAGTAGCCTGCCTCTTGCGCCTGTTGCTGCTTTTTGATGGTGGCTATTTGGATGGCGCCTGCCGCAAGCGCAATGCCGGCCGCTATTGGCGCAAGAACCATGTTGGCGGGGTAGGGCACTCCGCTCATGGCCGATGAGTAGGCGCTGATGGCCGACATGGCTGTTTGGGCCACAGCCTCTGCGATCTGCATTTTCATCTGCTTGCGGGCATATTTCGTCTTAATCTTGGCCAGTTCCTTCTGTTTCTTCTCCTCGAGTTTCTTGGTCTTGGCAGTGTTGTTTCCGGCCTTCTCGATGAGCTTGTCGTATTTCTTCTCCGTCACAGTCACCTCATAGTCCGATTGTGCGGAGTAATACGATGACATGGCGCTCATGATGGGCGATATGGCGTCGTAGGCGGCTTGCATCTTGGCGGCGATGCCATTGCACATGTCGGTGGTGGCCTGTCCCATGGCTGCCATGGCCTCTTGGTGCGTAATGACGCCCTCTTGCTCCATCTTCTTGATGTTGGCCAACGTGGAAGTGAAGACCAACGTGTCGGATGTGAGGAGGTCCACAACGCCCGTGCCTACAGGATGTTCGTTCTCATAGCTGGCCTTGGCTTCGTTCGACGCCGTATCATAGGCCGATTTCGAGTTTCTCTTGAATCGTTCCCCCTCTGAGTCGTACAGGTCGTTCTCGCTTTGCTCCTTGGCGTAGCGTAGCCTAATCGACTTGAGCATCTCCTGATACTCTTTCTCCTCGATGATTCCTTTCTCGTGAAGCGACTTCAATCCCCTTATTGCGATATCCTCTTGCTCTGCGTTGCTCAGTCTTCCAAACTGCTCCTGGTACATGCGTAGCTTTTCGTGATAGCGCTGCTCCTGCTCCATCCTGTGCCTGTTGTCGTTCTGCGTGAGCTCGTCGCGTAGGTCAAACCACTCGTCGCTTCCTATCTTGGCAAGTTGGATTCGCTTTTCCAGGTAATCCTGGTCATTCCTGAACAACGCCTCGTTCAAGGCTTCCTCATCGTGATATAAGTCGCTGTCTTTGCTGTTGAAAGCGTTCTTCAACAGTTGCTCCTTTTGGTTGTGCTCCGATTCGGCTTGTTTCGCATTCAACTTGGAGATGCCTTCCACGCGCTCGCGAGCCGCATTTTCTTGCTTCGACTGAAGTTTTTGGTATTCAGAACTCTCGGTGTCCCATAACTTCATGCGCTTCTCCAGGCCAGAGTTCTCTTCCTGATATCTCTTCTCGATGTAGTCGGCTCTTGTGATATCTCCACGTGAATAGGACGACAGAAGTTTGGCCAGGTGTAGGTTGGTTTCGGCTTCAATGGCCTCGTCGTTGGCTTTCTTGGTCTTGAGGGCAGCAGCCTGCTCCGCCTTGATCTTCTGTTGGCGCTTCTTCTCCTCCGCTGCCGCTTTCTTTGGGTCCTTATAAGAGGTGGTACCGGTTTTCGCGACGGTCTGCGTGTTGTTCTGCTTGGCCTGACTGACCGCATCGTTCATCAGATCCTTCTCGTAGGCTTCCCCGATGGACTTCATCTCGGCCCTAATGTGGTGTAGCTTTTCACGTGCCGTGGCCAGTTCTCTCTCTGCCCTCGCCACAATGTCTTGAGTGGTGTTGATAGGTGTCAATGCTGATGGCGACGTGAAATTGACGCCTTTTCCCATCGTGCGCATTTTTCCCAAACGCTTGTTGGCCTTCTCAACCTCCAATGACGCTTTCGCTGCTTGCTTTCCAAGTTCTTTGAGCGTTTCCTTGGCGCCCTCAAGCTCGTATTTCCGTTGCAGTTGGTTGTTATATTTTCGCAGGGCCTCCTCATTGGCTGTATATCGGCCAGTCTCTTCGTCGAGGCGCGCGTTGTAGCCCGGGATGATACGGTTCAGTTCCTGTAGGGCAGCTCTCCTTTCCTCAAGTGTCCGGTGGTCGTCTTTCGCCGCCTTGATTAGTAGGTTGATCTGCATTTGCTCGTCCACCATCTTTTCGGCTGCGTCTTCCCTGATCTTGTTCAGGCTCTTCAGCGCAGACGCTTGGGCGTCGGTCTTGGTCGTCCACATCGCCAGTGTCGTAATCAAAAAGGCTATAGCAGCCGTGATTGCCGCGTAGGGATTCGACTTCAAGACGAGCCACAGCCTTTTCACTGAGGCCACTACCTTATTGGTCCAAAGCACTTTCGCCTTGTCAGCAATGATGGAAGCGTTCACCGCCACCGTATAAGCGCCAATCGTAACGACCGCCACCACTAAGGCCGCGCGCATCTTGAAAACGAAGCCGACGAGTGCGCTCACCACTTTGGCCGAAACGCTTCCCGCCTCGATGGCGTACTTGGCGGCGGGCGCCAACTTTTGTCCTAACTCGATTGTTAGGTCGTTGAATCTCTTCTTGGCCTTGTCGAGCTCCGCGTTGACGGTGTTGTTATTGACCTCAAACTCGTTTAGGACTGATGTGCCCTTGTTGTACTCCCTGGTAGCGAGATCCTGCGCAACGCGCACCTGGTCGAGATGGGTGGCGACGGACGATAGCACGCCTACGGCACGTGTGCCGTTTAGGTTCATCGATTCGAACATCGGAGCCATGCTGTCGAAGCCTCCTTTGTTCTGCATGGCCTGCATAAACTGCAACAAGGCCTCGTTGGCGTCGGTCTTGAGCAACTGGGTAAACTTCTTCACCTCTATCCCGGCTATTCCAGCAAACTTGGCGGGGTCCTGGAACATCTTTGTGATGAGCTGCGAGAATACGGTGGACGCCGTCGACTCATCTTGCATATTCTGGTCGAGTGCAGAGGCCAGTCCCATGATTTGCGCTTGGGTCATGTTGGCCTGACGACCCACGCCGGCAAGGTCGGCCGTGAAATTGACTATATAGCCCGCATTGGCCGAGGAATTTTGGGCCAGCTCGTTGACAGCGGAACCTGTAGCAAGCATGGCGCCTCTCAACCCTTTCCTTTCGTCCTCGCCAAACACCTGCGCCAGTTTGCCCACCTTGTCAACAGCACCTTCTCCAAGATCGTCGCCCAGGGCCACGTTGATCTTGTCGGCTGCGTCTACAAACTCCTCGATGCCCTGCTTCGACTGTATGCCGAGCCTTCCTGCACTGCCTGCCAGGGCGTTGAGCTGCTCTCGCGATGACTTCGTGTCCATTCTCTTGAAGTCCTCGTTCATTTTCCGCACCTCGTCGTCAGTCTGTCCTGTGTATTTGCGGACATTTGCCAATGTGTCCTCCATAAGCGCGAATGAACTGATAGAATCGCTTATAGATGTCCCAAGACCCGTTAGTCCGCTGAAGGCATTCATGACCACGAACCAATTTTTATTTAAGAAATTTGCGGCTCGGCTCCAAAGGGTTGTTGTGTCTTTTGATTTGTTTTTGATTCTCTCGATCGTTCTTTCGAGCTTCGCGGCTTGGGCGGATAAATTTTCAAAATCCTCGGAGCCAATGGAGAAGTTCTTCATTAGCTCTTTGATCATTTTGAGCGAATATTCGATTTGAGGTAGCGTGGCGTGGCTTATATCTTTCAAGGTGCCATCGATGATCTCTTGTTTTCTTGTCGAATCATTTAATTCGCGGTTGCATCTTTCCAGTTCATCGTTGTATTGGTCTACCAGAAGATTCGAGTTTTTCTGAGAGGCGTTTGCGGTGTTGATTTTCTCCTGCACCTTGGCAAGGCTGGCGGTCATGTCCTTGTAGGCGGCTGTGTCTGGCTTGATCTTGGCCATTTGCTCTCTCAGGTGGTTCGCTGCGGCCTGCAAGTCGTTTAATGACGCTCCATCTAAGTTTTGCAGAACACGTGATGTAAGTTCTGCCGTTCCCTTCAGCTCCGACAATCTGTCATCGCACTTTTGGATCAATTTGTCGAGCGCCTCGAACTCTTCGTTGCTCGTCACACCCTTGATCTGCTTCTTCAGAGCCCTTTGGGCTTTTTCTATTTCTCCTACGCTTGCGCTTCCAAGGTTCGAAAGGGTTTCGATCGTATCTTTTACGTCGCTGCCATAGGTTTTGATATGCGCTTGAAGTTGTTTGATTTCCTTATTGACGGCCTTGAGGTCAGATGCGGAGTGGGCTGGGTCTTTCAGCAATTTGTCCTTGTCGGCCTGAAGTTGTTTCAGGCGTTGGTACATCTTGTCGAGCTCGTTTTGCGCCTGTTGGGCGTTGAGCTTGACTACCGTTTCGAATTGTTGTGTATTCCTTGCCATAGAAAAATGGTGCTAACTTTGATTTTCTTCAAAGATAGCACCATTCTATGTAGCTTCAAAATACAAATTAGCTTTGTTGCTTGTCGCGAAGTTTATTGAGCCTTTCCATTAAGGCTTTGCGCTCTTTCTCCCTCTCTTCGGCTAATTGAAGGAAATACTTGACTTTTGCAGCGCTTTGCTCTTCCAGCGTATCGTATTCCTTTCCGTCCCACTCATATTTGCCACGGCTATTGGTGAGGTCGATTTCCTCGATCTTGTTCTTTTTGTTGCTTCCGAAAAGACCTGCGAATATCATATATAGCAAAAAGCACACCCAAAACAACAGGATGGCAGTTAAAGACCAGGCAAACATAAGCGTTGATTATTGGTTATGCCGCAAATATAGCCATTTTTCCTTTCGCTTCCAAGTTTATGTTCTTGTTTTTGCTATGAAAATGAGATTATTCCCTGATTCTCACGTATTGGTTATACAACACGCGGGCGTGTGGGTTGAAATTGATGATCTTGACCTTGTAGCCTTTCGTGCCCCATCTCCACCATAGAAACCTATGCTTGTATTCTCGGTAAACAATGGTGGTCACCGAATCGCGAACACTATATGCCAGCGTGGTGTCGGGTGGCTTCATGGATAGGTAGAAGTTGGCCCATCTGTCCACATACGTGAACGACAGGCTGTCAGTCGTTTGTTTCAACGTTACGGTGTCGGCCACGGCTGTTCCTGTCTTCTGCCAACTTTCAACTTGCTGGGCGCGTAGGTCGAGGTCGTTCAGAAGCGCTTTGTCTGCCAGGTTGTTCTTAAACGTCCTACGTTCCACGGTCACCACAGGCGATGTGGCCACGCGCACCGTGTCTCTGATGGTGTCAGAGACAAGTGGGTTCGCTACCATGGCGTGCGCAAGTTCAATTGACAGCCGCTCCTTGTCGGCCTTCATGGCGTGCAGCTTCGACCGCAAGGCGATGACCTGCATGAAACTCACAACAAGGGCAATGAGGCACAGCCCCATCATCCATATAATCTTTTTGTTCATGGCGGGTTATTTTATGTCTTTGTATTCAGCTGAAGCGTCAAAGCATGGACACGCCTTAGCCGCAAAGTCCCTATGCCCACGTATCGTTGCGTCCGGAAAGGTAGCTTTAAGGTGGGTAAGCAGGCTGCGCAGCGCTCGCCGCTGCTCGTCGGTTCGCGTGTCCTTGGGTGTCTTGCCGTCTGCGGCGCATCCACCCACGTAGCACACCCCGATGGAGTATTTGTTGTGCCCATAACAATGGGCGCCTACCTGCTCCACGGGGCGTCCTGCGTGGACGGTTCCGTCCCGATACACCACGTAGTGGTAGCCAATGGTCCTAAAACCACGCTCTCGGTGCCACCGGGCTATATCGGCCACGGTGTAATCCTTGCCTTCGGGCGTCGCCGAGCAATGGACAATAATCGTCCTAATTTCCCTCATCTTTCTTCGAACTTAGTTCCTGATCAACGTATTGTTTCACCTCGTTCTTCACTTCTCCCATCTTGGTCTTGATGGCCAGGGATATCCCGAATATCGAGGCAGCGTAGACGAGGCATTGCGCCACATACCACAACACGGTCTCCTCAACCTTGTAATGGTTCAGGAAGAAGCAGATGAAGGCCATGAGCACCGCCGAGGCGATCATCGCGATGGCGGTGGCATACTGAATTCGTTCTTTCGTGTCTGCAAGCATATCCTATTGTTTTAATGTTTCACCACAAAGATACCCACTCCAAGTGACAACCAAAAATACGGCACCCCAATGAAACCATGGCGCCGTGTGGCTAAGAAATGACGAAATTTTTATAAGAACAACAACGCTACTAAGGACGCCACAAAAGCGCCTGTCGCCCCGGCTGCGATGTCGGACAGGCTAAAATTCTCGAAGTGGTTGCCAGAGAAGAAGTCGACAGCCTCCTTGGCGATGGCCACGATGACACCACCAGTGAAGCCACAGGCGGCATAAGTGGCGGCAGGCTCACCAGGGTTGGCCTTGGTAAAGACAAGTGACACGATGAGCGCCACGAGAGCAATCCCGAAGAAGTGGGCCACCTTATCCATGCCCACCTTCTCAATAAACTCATTCAGTTTTTTCATAAACGAAGTGTTAAAAGTTAAACGTGTTGACTAAAATCGCCATAGGTTGTTGTCCTTGACGTATTGCAGCAAGTCCTTGGCGTATGCCTTGGCCTTCTTCCTAAATGCTTGCATCTGCTCAAACTCGGCCTTGGTGTCCTCCTCCGAAGGGTCAAGCAGGTAGTTGTTGATCACGGCTTGCATCTTATCTGTCGGATAGGCGTCGCTCACGATGGCATTGACAATAGCGTCGTAATCGAACACCGCGTTGGGCAGCGTGTATGTTCCGACGAGATATTCGTCGCTGCCAGCACTCTCGATGTAAGCGAACGTGGCCACCTGTTGGCCGAGGTCGATGCGTTTGCTGAACCTCACGGGGAGGTTGTCTGTTGTCGTTGTGTACATGGTCTTGTTGGTTTAAAATTTGCAAATGGGATTCATTCCGTAATTGTTATACATTACAGCGTTAAAACTCGGACCACCACCATTTTGGTTGTTGCCATTAATATAAAAACAATTACAGCGGTAGTCTGAAGTTGTATAAGACACAGAACTCGAAAGAAAGGACATGTCTTTCCCATAAGGGAAAATCCCATCAACGAGTGCACGGTACAAAACTGTATCCTTCCAACCGAAGCTGTCGTTCTTAAAGTAATACAACCCAGCAGAGAAGGCGAAAGCATTGCGCTCACCGGCGTTTGGCAGCCACCAATGATGTGCCTTGAACTTATCGGCAAGTGTACGCCCCTCTTTGGCAGTTGGTTCGAAGGCATAACACTTAGATGGCGCAGGATAATAGAACCCGTCGTAATACTGTCCTTTTTTGCTTACAATATTGTCGCAAAGTACCTCGAGAACCTTCATCTCTGACTGTGTTTCTGATGCGGAAGGCACATCAAGGGCGACACTACTGTCTTGCAATATCTTGTCGCGGTGTCCTATCAGCATCAGCGTGTTATACTGTCCTGTCGGTATCTTGTCACTTTCTTGATAACAGAGCTGTTCGAAAACATATCTATATTTAGCGTAAATCGCAGACGAGATGGCGGTAAGGCCTATTGGGTCAGCCCTATTGTCAGACCATCTTGGTGTATCGCCAAGTTCATAGGCGTTATACTCGGCATCATCTGTCAGCATGACATTCGGAACTTTCGTAGGACTCAAACCAAATGACCCGCTCAGCCTCTCCGGGCTCACGAGCAGCCTCTCTCCAGTCTCCTCATCCTTGTAGAAGAAGATACCCACCAAGTCCCTGTCCGGCTCAAAGCCATAGTCGCTCCACGACTCGTCATTGTAGACATAGTCGCCCAGCGTCAGCGTGCGTGTGTAGAGGTGGAGCGTGGCGGTGTTGCTCGTTACCTCCGTGCCGTCGGTGTTCGTCACCTTCACCGTGATGCCCACCTGTGTGTCGTCAGCCTCCGTGCCCAGGTTCTTCACCGTCACCACGCCCGTCTGGCTGTCGATGGCCACATGGCTATCGTCGTCCACCTGCCACACGCGCTTCACGATGGCGTTGGCCGTCGCTGGCAGCAGCTCGATGTAGGTCTGGATGGTCGTCTTGTCGTCGGCATAGCGGCGCACCTTGATGTTCACCTGTTGCACCTTCACCTTGTTGTAGTCAACATAGAGGGCGTTGCCCTCCTTCCATATCTCGCCAAACTTCTCCACGAGCTTGTAGACGGTGGCCTGCGAGAGGTTGCCAGTAACACGGATGGTGCCCGTCAGCTTCACGTCGGTGATGTCAGCGATGTAGTCCATCACGCCTGTGGCCACGTCCGTCCACGCCACGCCATAGGCCGTGAGGCTGTTGAGCTGCTTGCCCTGCGTGCGCAGGTTGGCCAGCATCTGCACCACGTTCACCCCACTGCCCACGTTCTCTCCGATGCTCACGCTCTGCAAGTTCCTCACGTCCTCGATGGTGAACGACGACAGGTTGGGCACCTCGCCCAGCGTGACGCTCCTCACCGCAGGCAGCTTCACCGACCGCAGCGTGCTTGTCTGTGGCAGCAGCACGCTCGTCAGCCCCGTGCCCGAGAGGTCGGCCGTCTCCAGCTTCGTCTCACCGCCCAGGTCGAGCTCACCGCTGAGCGTAGCAGCCCCTGCGAGGTCGAGCGTGCGCATCATCGGCGTGTTGATGTTAATCGACGTGGCACGGAACTCCATGGCACCCGACCCCTTCTTGGCCTCGAAGGCCTCCAGCTTCTCAGCCGACAGGTTGAACGCCTCGCCCACGGCCTTGTCGCCGAAGGCACCCACCGACTTGTAGTAGTTGATGCCACGGATGTAGACATTGGTGTTGCCGTCGCTCTGGATGACCGACGACGTGAACGCCTCGCCAGCCTTCACACGGGTGAAGCCGTCATACTCCGCCGTGCCACGGGCAAACGACGGGTAGAGCCACATCATGGGCACCACCGTGAACTTGTACACAGGGTTCGTGCCCGAGGTGGTGGCGATGGAGCGAAACACCAGGGCGCCCGAGTCGGTGCCTGCCTCGCCGCCCACGCTGTCTTTCACGCCGAAGGCGCCATAACGGGCATAGCTCGCCATGTAGATCTCGCGGCGCTTCCACCATTGCAGCTCGCCC
>JBNMMB010000007.1:0-64291 GCA_050875105.1 Prevotella sp.
AAATTGTTTGGCGAACGAGGCCTTATCGAGTTGCGATAGATATCGAATCGAGACTCGATAGATATCTTATCGAGACTCGATAGATGCTCTTCGGAGACTCGATAAGATATCTATCGCAAAACTCTGAGCATTCGCAAAGTTTTCCCAAGGGCATATTTCCTCTTATCGCTCTGAATATCAGCCGTTTGTGTAAAACCCTCTCAGAATCGCGTATTTGCGAGCAAAAGTAGGCTTGATTGATTTCAAGCGATTCTGGAGAGACTTTTTGTCTTATTTTTTACACATCAGCAACTGTCACAATACCGCAATACTCATTCGTATCATCCAAAAAGGGCGCCACCAAATGGTGGCGCCCTTTTAGATGGGAAACCTAATGACTTACTTGACGATCATCTTCACCGTCTGGTGCTCATTACCATAGGCGAAGGTGAAGAAGCAGAGGCCTGCGGGCAGGTTGGCCGGCACGAGGTAGGTGCCGTCGGCAGCCAGGCGGCCCTGCTGCACCATGACACCCGATGCGCCCACGACGCGCACGGTGACATCGGCGGGACGGACGTCGCCCATGTCGAGGCGGATGACCTGGCCACGCACGGCCACGGTGGACATCATGTGGAGCTTGCCCTCCGTGGCGTTGCCGCCCTGGATGGCCTGGATGCCGGTGATGTAGTCGTCCTTCAGGTCTTGCTCATAGTTGAACCAGCGGGTGTAGGTGTCGGCGATGGCCTTGGCACCCTCGCCCAAGCGGATGCGGTAGTCCCAGTGGTGCTTGCGCTGTGCGTCGCCGAGATACACATAGTCGGTGTTGCAGACCACGCAGAAGATGACGCCGTTGGCGGGCTTCTCGGTGATGTCGATGCTCATGTTGCCACACTTCACCGGCTGGCTGTAGTAGCACTTGCCGTCCTTGGTGCGGTAGCAGAGCAAGGCGCGCATGTGGGTGTCCTCAGGACGGAACTCCACGTTGGCCACATTGCCCGAGACGTGGATGGGGATGATGTTGCCGCCGCTCCATCCGGGGTTGGTCAGCGTGTCGGGCGACATCCAGCCGTCCACATTGTCGAGCTCCACCGACTGGTAAGGCGTGATGCGGAAGGGTGCCACGTTGATCCAGTAGGGTTCCCACTCAGGCTTCACCGTGATGCCGAAGTTGGCGTTGACCACCGAGCGGTAGCTGTTGTCCCATCCGCCGAGGTCGAAGAGGGCCTGGCGGGCACGATAGGCCGTGATGATCTGTCGCATGGGTTCCTCGCCGATGGAGTCGCCCATGGTCTTGAGCACATAGTCCTTGCAGTTGCGCCAGATCCATGGGATGACGCCGTCGCCACACACATTGGCCGCCACCACGGGGAAGGCGTTGGCATACTGCACACCACCCAGGTAGCTGCGCCAGGTGCAGACCTGCTGGCCATTGCTGTTGTACATGTTGACGCCCTGTGCGCCCGGTCCTCCATAGGAACCGTCCTGGAGCCAACCCGAGTAGCACTCGATGGGCATGTGGGGAGCGAGGAAGGGACCGCCGTCGAGGAAGCCCGCGTCGCCATACTGGCCGTCGCGCTTGGCGTAGACCTGGCCTTGGAGCCATGTGTTGCCACCCTCGTGGAACCAGCTGGAGCCACGGCAGGCGCCCAGATCAGCAAAGATGGCGTGGATACCCTCGTGGATCATGGCGTTGCGCTGATAGAGGCCGTCGCTCCACTTCTTGTCGGCGTCGGCGCGGAAACGGCTGAAGGGATAGTAGCTCGCCCAGACGCAGGCCCAGTTCTGGCCGTCGGTGTAGGTGCTGCCCTGGTAACCGCCTTGCGTGGTGTTGGGCTCGTTGTCGTTGCTCAGGCCCGAGCCGAAGATGTAGACAAACGACTTGTAACCCATGCGTGCGCTGAGGTCGGGCGGCCAGCCCATGTAGTCGCGGATGTAGGAGAAGTCCTTGTCATACTGGGCCACCATGTTCTTGGCGGCCGTGTAGATGGTGGCCGAGTCGGTGCCCGCCTCGGGATTGAGGTCGTCACCCCAGAACACCGACCACCACTCGCCGGCATAGTGGTTGGCCGGCTTGCCGTTTTTCTTGGTGAAGGTGTGGAGCTTCGTGGGCTTCTGCAGATTGGGATACTCGGTGTGGAAATCATAAGAGAGCTTGTAGCTGGGCCACTGCATGAACTCGCCCGGATGGGTCTGCACGTCCACATAATAGTGGTAGTCCTTCCATGATGACTTGCCGTTCAGGTCGGTCAGGTAGACGCGGAGCACATAGCGCGCGCCATCTTTGTAGACGGCATTGGTGGTGAGCTCGTAGGGTGCGGTGGTCATCGAGCGGCGCACGGTGTAGTCCACATCCTGGTAGGTGGTGGCGTTCATCGAGGTCTTCGACCAGCGATAGCGCACGGTCTTGTAGTTCTCGGGGTTGATGACCTCACAGCTCAGGGTGATCTTGTCGCCCTCGTTCACCTGGATCCAGTTTTGCTGAAGCGGCTCGTCATCGTTTTTCTGCACGAGCGGGCGCACCAACCATCCGTCGGTCTCGCTGCGACGTCCCGCATACTGCGGTTGGTCGGTGGTGACGGAGCCTGCCGTGCCGGCACCCGTGAAGGTGACGTTGAGGTGGAAGAAGAGAGAGTCCTCACCATTGACGAAGCCCTCGATGAGCGTGAGCTTGGTGCCCACCGTGGCCAGGTCGCTATGGCTGACGAGCAGCGAGGGAGCGTCCCAGGCGACCTGCACGGCACGCTGCGCGGTGCGGTTTGTGGGTGTGGCGGTGAGGTCGAACCAATGGCCGCTCTTGCCCGTCGTGACGCCAGGGGTGTTGGTGGCGCGGTACTTGAGGTCGCCCGCCGCGCCCTTGTAGCCGGCAACGAGCTGCAGGGAGGCCGGATCAGAGACGCCTATGGCCGACTTGAGCAGCGTGGGATAGACATGACACACCGTGGCGGCTGTGGCGTCCACAGGGCGCGAGATGGTGTAGTTGTAGTCGTAACGGTGGCCCGCCAGCGTCGTCAGGCTAAAGAGCGACAGCACGAACGACAGGGCCGTTAACTTGAGTAGAGGTCTTTGTTTCATACGATTTCCAAAGATTATGAGTTGATGATTGTTTGGCAAACGAAGATTGCTTTGTTGCAAAAATAAGAAATAAAACAAAAAAACACGCCCCCACGGAGCGTGTTTATGAAGAAGGTTGGACTATTTTAGCAAAAGTTGTACGATATTCGCTCCCCGCAGGGCCTGTCGGCGCCCTGTGGAAGAGGCTATCATGCGACCCGCTGGCGTTCAGCGCATGGCCAGGGCGGCATTCTCATGGGCCTCCATGATCTCGCGCTCGCCCGGTCCCTTGTCGTTGATGCCACACAGGTGGAGGATGCCGTGGATGATGACACGGTTGAGCTCGTCGGCATAGTCCTTGCCAAACTTCTCGGCATTGGTCCTCACGGTGTCGAGCGAGATGACGAGGTCGCCGTTGATGACGTCGTCCTCATCATAGTCGAACGTGATGATGTCCGTGTAATAATCGTGGCCCAGATACTGGCGGTTGACCTCCAGGATCTTTTCGTCGCTGACGAACATGTAGCCTATCTCGCCCACCTTGCGTCCGTGGGCCTCCGCCACGCGCTTGATCCAAGCGGTCGTGTCGCGGTGGCGTATCTTCGGCATCTTAACGCCGTCTGCATTGTAAGTGATCATATTTCGTATGGATAAATGAGTAATCGTGTTGTCTGATGGGATGATGTGGCGCCCGGCGGCTCAGACCCGTGAGACGGGCGGAGCGGCCTGTGGCGACGGGAGCAGGGCCGCCGCCTCGGCGTCCTTGTGGAAGAAGACCAGCTGGCGGTAGGCCGTCGACGAGACCGAGGCCAGCGCCGGACTGGAATAGAGCAGCACCGTCTCGAGCCCTCCGAGGCGCTCATTGTACTCGGCCTCCACCTTCTCGTATTCGAAGTCGATGACCGAGCGCACGCCACGCACATTGTAGCGGGCTCCCACCTCGCGGGCCAGGTCGGCCATCATGCCCTCGTGGGCCACCACCTCCACACGGTCGTCGCCACGATAGAGGGCGCGGATGGCCTCCACGCGCTCCTCGGCGGTGAACATGTGGCGCTTCTCGGGATTGACGGCCACCACGATGATGAGCCGGTCGAAGAGCGGCAGGGCTCGCCTCACGATGTCGGCATGGCCGATGGTGAAGGGGTCGAAGCTGCCAGCGAACAGGGCGACACGCGCCGGGCGGGCAGACGGGGACGTTGCGGGATGGTTTGTAAACTTGTCCATGATGGCGTGGCGGGAGACTAAAAGAGTTCTTGTTGCATGATGTTGCCATTGTAGGGGTTGCGCCCCAGGTGCTCGTAGGCCAGCGGCGTGACCATGCGTCCGCGGGGCGTGCGCTTCACGAAGCCCTCCATGATGAGGTAGGGCTCATACACATCCTCCACCGTGCCGGGGTCTTCGCCGATGGCGGTGGCGATGGTGGAGACACCCACAGGACCGCCCTTGAACTTGTCGATGATGGTCAGCAGGATCTTGTTGTCGATCTCGTCGAGGCCATAAGAGTCGATGTTGAGGGCCGAGAGGGCGATGTCGGCAATGTCCTTGGTGATGGTGCCGTTGCCCTTGACCTGCGCGAAGTCGCGCACGCGGCGCAACAGTCCGTTGGCGATACGGGGCGTGCCACGGCTGCGACGGGCGATCTCCACGGCCGCATCGTCGTCGATGGGCACCTTCAGCAAGCGCGCCGAGCGCCTGATGATGCGCTGCAGGGTGAGCGGATCGTAGTACTCCAGGTGCATGTTGATGCCGAAGCGGGCGCGCAAGGGCGCCGTGAGCATGCCCGAGCGGGTGGTGGCGCCGATGAGCGTGAAGGGGTTGAGGTCGAGCTGTATGCTCCGCGCCGAGGGGCCCTTGTCGATCATGATGTCGATGCGATAGTCCTCCATGGCCGAGTAGAGATACTCCTCCACGACGGGCTGCAGGCGATGGATCTCGTCGATGAAGAGCACATCGTTGGGCTCAAGCGACGTGAGGATGCCTGCCAGGTCGCCGGGCTTGTCAAGCACAGGGCCCGACGTGATCTTGAACCCCACGCCCAGCTCATTGGCGATGATGTTGCTCAGCGTGGTCTTTCCCAGTCCGGGAGGGCCATAGAGCAACGTGTGGTCGAGCGGTTCGCGCCGATACCTTGCGGCCTCAACAAACACCCGGAGGTTGTCCACCACCTTGGGCTGGCCATTGAAGTCATCGAAGCGAAGCGGGCGAAGGGCGTTCTCAAACTCTTTTTCCTCTCCGGATATGTTCTTTTCTCGTATGTCGAAATCGTCAACCATGTGTGTTCTGATGCTTTGTAAATGCAAAGGTAACCATAAAAGTCTGAAGGGTAAAAGGGTGGGAAGACAAAAGGTGAAGGCAAATATGTTAATGCAAGTTAAAACAATTCACACTTTTGTCGCAGTTATGTCGTAACACCCTGTTATTCAACTTGTAGCCCCTTCAAGATGGTGCGACAACTTTCGAGTATTCTGAGCACCTCTTCCGTCGTTTCAGCCCGCAAAAGGGCGATGCGCGTCTGCCTGAAGTTGGGAATGTTCTTAAAGATGGGCGAGGCGGCCAGGTGGCGGCGCGTGTGGAGGATGCCCCGATACTCATCGATGCGCTCCACGTTGATGCGAAGCTGCTCTTCGAGGATATCGATCTTGTCGTCGATGGACAAGGGTGCAGGCACTACCTGAGCTGCACCCTCCTGGACCGTCATGTAATCCTTGCACTCCTTGAAGAACCATGGTCTTCCGAACGTGGCACGGCCGATCATGACGGCGTCCACCCCATAGCGTTGGAAGGCTTGGTCAGCCCCTTCGGGCGTGGTGATGTCGCCATTGCCGATGATGGGGATGTGGATGCGCGGATTGCGCTTCACCTCGCCGATGAGTGTCCAGTCGGCCTCGCCCGTGTACATCTGCGAACGGGTGCGTCCATGGATGGTGAGCGCCTGTATGCCGCAGTCTTGCAACTGCTCGGCCAGTGTGGTGATCACAAGGTCGTTCTTGTCCCACCCCAGGCGGGTCTTGGCCGTGACGGGCGTGTTCACCGCCTTCACCACGGCACTTGTGATCTCGAGCATCTTGGGGATGTCGCGCAAGAGGCCGGCACCGGCGCCCTTGCCGGCCACCTTCTTCACGGGACAGCCAAAGTTGAGGTCGATGATGTCGGGATGGAAGGTCTCGACGATCTTGGCCGCCTCGACCATCGGTTCGACCTCTCGGCCATAAATCTGGATGCCGACGGGCCGCTCGTCGTCGTCGACCGTCATCTTGGCCAGCGTGCTGGGGATGGAGCGGATGATGGCATCGGCCGACACAAACTCGGTGTAGACCATGGCTGCACCATAACGCTTGCACAGCTTGCGAAAACCGATGTCGGTGACATCTTCCATGGGTGCAAGAAACAATGGCTTGCTACCAAAATCTATATTGCCTATCTTCATGAGTCTATTTGTTGTTGTTCAATATTGGAAACTTGTGTGGAGGCGTGTCTCCTCACGTCTGTCGGGCACTGTGCCACCACAAGGCGCTGTCCGCCTTCAAGACAGCAGGTGATAAGTTCCGCCAGCGTAAGCCTTGACCACTCCCTTCATCTCAAGCTGGAAGAGCATGGCCATGACCGAGGCCACAGGCAGGCTGGTCTTCACGGCGATGGTGTCCTGGCGGAGGTCATTGGTCTTCTGCAAAAGGTTGACGATGCGCTGCTCATCATCGGTGAGGTCGGGAAAGAGCTGGCGCTCGATGCCTTGGCGGCGAGCCTCAGCCAACTTCTTGTCGTCGGCCCAGCCCATGGCGTTGACAAAGTCCTCGGCCGACGTGATGAGTCCGGCGCCGCAGTCGCGTATGAGTCGGTTGCAGCCCTCACTATAGGGGGCACCCACGGGACCGGGAAAGGCAAACACGTCGCGGTTGTAATCCTTCGCGATGCGGGTGGTGATCAGGCCGCCGCCCTTGGCTGCGCTTTCCACCAGCACCGTGGCATCGCAGAGGCCGGCGGTGATGCGGTTGCGCCTGACGAAGTTGATCTTGTCGGGCTTGGTGCGCGTCATGTACTCGGTGATCAGGCCGCCGTGCGTCACCATCTCATTGGCCGTGTCGCGGTGGCCCTGTGGATAGAGGTTGTCGAGGCCATGGGCCAGCACCGCCACAGTCTCCATGTGGTTGTCGAGGGCGCAACGATGGGCATTGATGTCGACACCATAGGCTAGTCCGCTGACGATGATGGTGTCGGGGCAGCACACCCGCAGGTCGGCCACGAAACGGCGGATGAGATCCGAGCCATAGGGCGTGCAATGGCGCGTGCCGACAATGTTGATGATCCGATGGGCGTTGAGGTCAGCCGTGCCGCGGTAGAAGAGCACCAGCGGAGCGTCGGGGATCTCCTTGAGCCGGCGCGGATAGTTGGTGTCGTTGAGGCAAAAAGTCCGCACCCCGTGGTCGGCAGCCCACGAGAGTTCCTCCTCGGCCCGCTCACGCATGAGGTCGAGACTGGCCAGCGCCTCAGTGACGCGCGCCGGCAACTGCGGAAACATCTTTGGCAGTTCGCCACGCTGCTCGACGATGGCCGTGGCCGACCCCAGCTCCCGGTAAAGGGCCACCATGGTGTTGAGGTGGAAATAGCTCAGGCGAGCCAGCACGACGGTGTTGATCAGTTCGTTGTCCAATTTGTTTGCTATGTTAACGTGCGTGAACCATTATTGTTTGTCGAAGCCGAAGGCGCGGTCATAGTCTTCGCTCACGCCGAGCTTGCCATGGATGAGTGTCACGAGGTCCACGTCCGCGTGGAAGCTCAGTCGCATGTCTGAAGCGCGATAGATGTCGTGCTCAAAGACGTAGCGCATGCCTTCCTTCTTGAGGTTGAGGCACGACACCATCTCGTCGTCGCAGCGCAGGGGCGTCTTGAACTTCAGTTGCATGCGCGCCACCACGGCGTCGATGCCTTTCTCGTGGAGGGCCGAGAAGCTCACGCCCAGGCTCCGCAGGAAGCGATGGCGAGTGTGCTCCGTGTAGTGCAGGTAGTTGGCATTGTTGACAATGCCCTCGATGTCGCACTCATAATCGCGCACGTCCATCCGCGTGGTAAACAGGTATTCTTTCATATTCGTTATGCGTTGTTGTTCGTGTGACGGGGTGGCAGCCCCACCCTACCCCTTCAGATACTCGTATCCGAAGCGACAGCGCAAGCAGTCGCGCCGGTCACAATATTCATTCTTTAGTTGTATGAGCGCTTGCGAGTCGCCAGCGTTGTCGACCGTCAGTCCGCATTCCTTCCACATGCGCACGATGTGGTTGTTCTCGGCGCGCAACTGCTCAAGGAAGTCGAAGGCGCGGTCGCAGAGCCTGTCGTCGCGCTTGTGGCGACCATAGGCGAAGAGCATGGGGACGACGGTGTTGATGAGAAGCAGGTTGACCGACGATGCCGACAACCGTTTCTCGCTGGGCGCACTCTCGCAGCCGAAGGCATAATGGGTCTGCCAATAGTCGGTGACCTGCGTCTCGAGCAATCGCTCGGCGCTCTTCAGGTCATCACATTCCACCAATTGGGACAGGCCCGCCTTGCGAAGAAAATAAAGGCGAGCTAACTGGGAAATGCGTATGTGTGGGAAGTTTTGGGGCCGCAAGCGCAGGAAGCGCCATTGGCGATAATCGATGGGATGCAGGCCAAACTTATGGGCCAAGTATTTGTATTCGCTGCCCAAACGCTGAAAATGGCCGTCAGCAAGCGCTGCCTCGCGATGGCGTTCGGGTATCGACTGCGGGTCAAGCAGGCCCGCCTGGCCCAAGAAAAAGGCCTCTATCTGGAAAATATCGTCGCGATGGTGACCCACGGAACCGAGTGGGACGTTCAGGGCCCACTGTTCCATGGCGTCGCCATTGATGCCAAAGCCATAGTTGCGGGCCATGGTGACGAAGTAGGCGGCCTCCCAGGAGCCTTCGCACTGGGCGGCCCGGCGCTCGATGTCCTCGGTCTTGCGCTCCAGCCGTTCGGTCTCGAGGGCGCTCATCCACGAGTGGACCATCAGGCCCGAGAGGCGCGGAACGATCTTGTAACAGGGCGGATAGTTGTCGGCCTGCTGCAAAGTGTCGTAGTTGCGGCGCACCGACTCGGGCACGTCGAGTTGCATCTGGGGTGGCGTCAAGCCATTGGCCGTGCGCACCTCGGTGTCGACGACGCCTGCCACATGGAGCACCACATTGTTGTAATGGTCATCGTGGTCGTGGCCATGGAGAAACCAGTCGGACGACTTGTCATGGATTTCCACATTGCCCACCCACAGCTCGCCGTCGATCTTCACCTTGGCGTTGAAGAAGTCGGGACCCGCATTGCGGTTGTGCAAGCCCGGATCGAGCACCTCCACAGGCCGTCCGTCGGTGGTGTGGAGTGTGCCGAGCGGAAACATCTTGTGCTTCCAGCAATAGTGCAACAATTGTTCCATGTCCTACAGGGGTTGGGCCAGGTCGCTCATTGCCAAGCCTTGTCGTCGCCAATCACCTCCACGGCCTTGGTGACGATATGGTTTTGCTCGTTGATGACCTGGAAATATTCGCTCATGTCCCACAGGTCGCGCGCCACAAGGGCCTTGAGCTGTAGCCGCAACTGGGGCAAGGTCTGTGCCAGTTCCTGGTCGTCCTTCGGCTCCACACTGGCCTTCTTGCCCTCCGCCAGCACCTCGTCGACCACGCTCTGGGGCACCGTGAACGAGGTGAGGAACGACTGGAAGGTGGGATACTGCCGGCGCAACTGCTTGCGGTGGTTGTCCACATACTTCAGGTTTTCCTTGATGATGATGCCCTTGGCGGCCAACTGGCGGTGAAGGCGTGTGTACTGTGTGGTGTCGAGGGGTACGAAATAGTCGGGCATGATGCCGCCTCCGCCGTAGACCGTGCGGTGGCGCCGCAAGGTGTAGAACTTCAGCGAGTCGGCAAAGTGGATGGAGTCGGCGCTGTAGAGTTCGCCATGCTTGTAGCGACTGTCGAGCTCCTGCTCATAAGCCTTGAGGTCGCCTTTCTTATAAGGTTTCTGGATGCAGCGGCCCGTGGGCGTGAAGTAATGGGCGATGGTGATGCGCATCATCGACCCGTCGGAGAAGTCGATGGGGCGCTGCACGAGGCCCTTGCCAAAGGAGCGACGGCCCACCACGACGGCCCGGTCTTGGTCTTGCAGGGCGCCAGTGACGATCTCTGACGCCGAGGCGGAGAACTCATTGACCAGCACCACCACACGACCAGCCTGCAACGTGCCGTTGCCCTGCGCATGATAGTCGTTGCGCGGCACGCGGCGGCCATCGGTGTAGACGATGAGGTCGCCCTTCGCCAGGAACTCGTTGGCTATCTGCACGGCGGCCATCATGTATCCGCCTCCATTGTCTTGCAGGTCGAGCACGAGGTCTTTCATGCCCTGGCGCTGCAACGCCTTGACGGCCTCCATAAACTCCTTGTAGGTGGTGGCGCCAAAGCTGCCTATGCGCACATAGCCCACACCGGGGCGTATCATGTAACTGGCGTCGAGCGTCTTCACCGGTATCTTGTCGCGCACGACGGTGAAGGTCAGTTTCTCCTTGATGCCGCGCCTCACGATGGTCAGCACCACCTTGGACCCCTTGGGGCCGCGCAGGCGCCTGACGATCTCGTCGCGCGCCATCTTCACCCCCGCGATGGCCGTGTCGTTGACGGCCACGATGCGGTCGCCAGCCAAGATGCCCACCTTCTCGGAGGGGCCGCCCGTGACGGGCTGGATGACGAGCAACGTGTCGTTCTGGACGTTGAACTGCACGCCGATGCCCTCGAAAGAGCCTCCCAACGACTCGTTCATGGCCTTGGTCTCCTTGGCTGTGGAGTAGGATGAGTGGGGATCGAGCTTCTCCAGCATGCCGCGGATGGCGTTCTCGACCAGCTGCGACTGGTTCACCGTGTCGACATAAAGGTCGGTGATGGCCAGCTCAGCTATCTGGAGTTTGCGCATCTGCTCCTCGTCGACGCCATGCGAGTTGCGCTGTGCCTGCATGGCCACAGTGGGCAGAAGAGACAAGAACAATGAAACGATGGGCACGACAAGGCGTGAAAGCCCCGCGCCAGCTCCTCTACAGGAGCGGCGCTGCTGCCACAGGGATGAAAGGATATGGGTCATGGTCATAAAATGTCTTTAGGGATTATGCTTCTTGCAAGGCGTCGCAGAAAGGCCTGCGAGGCTGTTGCTTATTCTTCCTCGGGAATGTCTTCCTCGATCACCAGGTTGTCGATGATGAAGTTCTGGCGCTCCATGGAGTTCTTTCCCATGTAGTATTCGAGGAGCTTCTGCACCTGGTCGTTCTTGTGGAGCGTCACTTGCTCCAGTCGCATGTCGGGTCCGATGAAGTGGGCAAACTCATCGGGTGAGATCTCGCCGAGACCCTTGAAACGTGTGATCTCGGGGTCGGGGCCCAGGTCGCGGATGGCATTGACGCGCTCTTCCTCGCTGTAGCAATAGCGGGTGATGAAGTCGCTTTTCTTCTCGCCCTTGCCCAGATGGTTGTCGTAGTCGGCGATGATCTTCTTGTTTTTGATCTTCGTGCGGCGGTTGCGCACTCGGAAGAGGGGCGTCTGGAGCACGTAGACATGGCCTTTCTTGATCAGCTCGGGATAGAACTGCAAGAAGAAGGTGATGATGAGCAATCGGATGTGCATGCCGTCGACATCGGCGTCGGTGGCCACGATGACCTTGTTATACCTCAGGTTGTCGAGACCGTCCTCGATGTCGAGCGCAGCCTGCAAGAGGTTGAACTCCTCGTTCTCATAGACCACCTTCTTGGTCAGGCCAAAGGAGTTGAGGGGCTTGCCCCTGAGGGAGAACACCGCCTGGGTGTTGACGTCACGGCTCTTGGTGATGCTGCCGCTGGCCGAGTCGCCCTCGGTGATGAAGATGCAGCTCTCCTCCTTGCGGTTGTCCTTGGCGTCGCAGTAGTGTATGCGGCAGTCGCGCAACTTGCGGTTGTGCAGGTTGGCTTTCTTGGCGCGTTCGCGAGCCAGCTTGGTGACGCCGGCCATGGCCTTGCGCTCGCGCTCGCTCTCCTTGATCTTGCTCTCGAGCACGTCGGCCACGTCCTCCTTGTGGATGTGGAAGTAGTTGTCGACCTCGCGCTTGAGGAAGTCGCCCACATACTTGTTGATGGTCTCGCCACCCGGCTCCATCAGCGTGGAGCCCAACTTGATCTTGGTCTGCGACTCAAACACAGGCTCCTCCACATTGATGGCGATGGCCGCCACGATGCCGTTGCGGATGTCGGTGTACTCATAGTTCTTGTCGTAGAACTCCTTGATGGTCTTGGCAATGTGTTCCTTGAAGGCGCTCTGGTGGGTGCCGCCCTGTGTGGTGTGCTGTCCGTTGACGAAGCTGTGATACTCCTCGCCATACTGGTTGGTATGGGTGAAGGCTATCTCGATGTCCTCGCCCTTGATGTGGACGATGGGATAGAGCGGGTCGGTGGTCATGGTGTCGACGAGCAGGTCTTCCAGTCCGTTGCGGCTCTTGATGCGCCGGCCATTATACATGATGGTGAGGCCCGAGTTGAGGTAGGTGTAGTTGCGGAGCATGGTCTCCACAAACTCCCCGTGGAAGAGGTAGTTCTTGAAGAGCGTGTTGTCGGGCTCAAAGAAGATGTAGGTGCCGTTCTCGTCGGCGGTGGCCTCGGTGGTGTCGCTCACCAACTTGCCACGCTCGAAGACCAGGCTTCGCACCTTGCCCTCTCGGAAGCTCTTCACCTCAAAGCGCGAGCTGAGGGCGTTGACGGCTTTCACGCCGACACCATTGAGGCCGACGCTCTTCTTGAAGGCCTTGGAGTCGTACTTGCCTCCGGTGTTGAGCACGGAGACGGCCTCCACGAGCTTGCCCTGTGGGATGCCTCGGCCATAGTCGCGCACGGAGACGCGCAAGTTGTCGTCGATGTCCACCTCGATGCGGTCGCCGGCCTTCATCTTAAACTCGTCGATGGAGTTGTCGATGACCTCCTTGAGGAGCACGTAGATGCCATCCTCGGGAAGGCTGCCGTCGCCCAGGCGGCCAATATACATGCCAGGACGGGTGCGCACATGCTCCATGTCGCTCAGGTGACGGATGTTGTCGTCGGTGTAAGCGGTGGTGGACTGCACGGGGTCCTTGGGTTGTGTTTCGTTGGTTATGTCGTTGCTCATGAATTGATGGTGTGTCTTATAAGTCAGAGATTCTTGCGGTAACAGCGGCGGCGCTTGTGGTTGACGGGGTTCAAAGGGCCCCATTGTCCCTGCACGCCCTCGTTGCTCTCCATCTCCACCTGTGTCTCGCCCCACTTGAAACCGTAGTCGATGTAGCGGGGGATGAGGTCGGCAAAGAGCAGGGCGTTGGCTCCCTTGGCGCGGTATTCGGGCAGGAAGCCCACGAGCAGCAGGTCGACGCCCTCGGTCTTGTGACACTTGATGGCGCGCAACACATGCCACCAGCCGAAGGGCAACAGGCGTCCGCGATGACACTTCTGCAGGGCATGGGAGAGCGAAGGAATGGTGATGCCCATGCCAGCCACGGCGTCGTTCTTGTTGCCGTCGAGGATGACGGTGACGAGGTTGAGGTCGACCATGGGCATGTACATCTTCACATATTGGTCGATCTGGCGGTCGGTGAGCGTCACGAAACCATAGAGGTCGGTGTAGGTGGCGTTGATGATCTCAAAGAGCTTGCGGCCCCAGCCTCCCTTCCACACGTCCTCACGCGTCAACTTCTTCACATGGAGGTTGTAGCGTTTCTCCACCAGCTTGGCGATCTTGGCGTATTTCTCGGGCACCTTCTCGGGCACGGGCAGGTAGAACTCCACATAGTCGTTGTCCTTGTCCCAGCCACCGAGCTGCTCCATGTGGCGCGGGTAATAATCGTAATTGTAGATGGTGGCCATGGTGCCGAGCTTGTCGAAGCCCCAGGTCAGCATGCCCTCGGGGTCCATGTCGGAGAAGCCGAGAGGACCCACCATGGCGTTCATGCCATTGGCGCGGCCATAGGCGGCGACAGCGTCGAAGAGGGCACGGCTCACCTCGAGGTCGTCGATGAAGTCGATCCAACCGAAGCGCACGTCTTTCACCTTCCAGTGCTCGTTGACGCGATGGTTGATGATGGCCGCCACGCGACCAGCCACCTTGCCGTCCTTGTAGGCCAGGTAATACTCGGCGTCGCAAAAGTCAAATGCGGCGTTCTTGTCCTTGCTCAGCGTGTTCTTGTCGTCGCTGAAGAGGTTGGGCACATCGTAGGGGCTGCCCGCATACAAATCGTAATGAAAATCGATGAAGGTCTTGAGATCTTTGGCGGTCTCCACCTTGCGTATTTCTACTCCCATGAAAGTTATAAATTCTTGATGTTGAAAGCCTTTAAGCGTGCAAAAATAAAACTTTTTAGCTGAAAAGCCAAACCAAAAGGCTATTTTTCGTTTCTTTATCGTATTTTTGCAAGATAATCAAGAACCCTGAAACCAATCAACCCTTTTCAAAACACACCAACGATGAAGATGGAAAACGATCGACACCCCTCTCAAGCCACCAGCTTGCGCAGGTGCCTGGCCTTGGCCTTGTGCCTGCTCACGGCCCTCACCACATGGGCACAGAAGCAACTGTTCAACGACGGTTGGACCTTCCGCTATGGCGACGGCGACGTGCAGAGCGTGGCCCAGCAGACCGGTTGGAAGGCGGTGAACCTGCCACACGACTGGAGCATCACCATGCCCTTCAGCGAGAAAAACGCATCGGGCAACGACGGCGGATACCTACCCACAGGCACCGGATGGTACCAAAAGACATTCAACGTGGACGACAACTGGCTGACTGACGACACGCACACAGGCAGCGGGAAGAGCGCCCACCGGGTGGACCTCTACTTCGAAGGCGTCTACATGAACTCGGACGTTTACGTCAACGGACAGCGCGTGGGCGGTCATCCCTACGGCTACTCGAGTTTCTTCTGCGACATCTCACAGGCGCTGCACAAGGGACCGAACACCATCCTCGTCAGGGTGGACAACTCAAAACAGAAGAACTGCCGTTGGTACTCGGGCTCGGGCATCTACCGCAACGTGTGGCTCATCCGCAAGCGGGACATGGGCATCGACCGCTGGGGCGTGCAGATCACCACACCCTCGGAGCATGAGGTGCGCCTGAAGACGACGCTCTACAACCAGACGGGCCATGCGGCAGACGCCAAGCTGGTGGTGCGCCTGGGCAATGGAGTGGCCATCAGCCAGCCCGTGACGCTCGACACCTGTGGCACGAAGGTGGTGGAGCAGGCCTTCCGGGTGGACAACCCGCGCCTGTGGAGCCCCGAACAGCCCAACCGCTACAAGGCGGTGGTGGAACTGCAAGACGCCAGCGGCAAGGCCATCGACCGCGAGGAGCGGTGGTTTGGCATACGCACCATCCGCTATGACGCCACTCACGGACTGACACTCAACGGACGGAGCATCAAGCTCAACGGCGGATGCCTGCACCACGACAACGGTTTCTTGGGGGCCGCAGCCTGGAAGGATGCGGAGATACGCAAGGTGCAACTGATGAAGCGGGCGGGATACAACGCGGCGCGGACAAGCCACAACCCGCCCTCGGAGGCGTTTCTCGACGCTTGCGACTCGCTGGGACTGCTCGTCATCGACGAGGCCTTCGACGGATGGCGCAGCGCCAAGAACACTTACGACTACTCGACGCTCTTCGACCAATGGTCTGGGAAGGATATCGAGGCGATGGTGCGTCGCGACCGCAACCACCCCAGCGTCATCTGCTGGAGCGTGGGCAACGAGATCATCGAGCGCAAGACGAGGGAGGCGGTGGCCACGGCCTACCAACTGCGCGAACAGGTGAAGCGATGGGACGACTCACGCCCGATCACGTCGGCCCTGGCGGCATGGGACAACGACTGGGAGATCTACGACCCACTGGCCTCGGCGCAGGACATCGTGGGATACAACTACATGATCCACAAGGCTGAGAGCGACCACCAGCGGGTGCCCGAACGGGTGATGTGGCAGACGGAGTCGTATCCCAAGGATGCTTTCGCCAACTGGAAGCGGTGCATGGAGCATCCTTACATCGTGGGTGACTTCGTGTGGACGAGTCTCGACTACATCGGCGAGAGTGGCATCGGCCGCTACTGGCACGACGGCGACCCGGCGGGCGAGCACTACCAGCGGCCGCTCTGGCCCTGGCATGCGGCCTACTGCGGCGACATCGACCTCACGGGCCACGTCAAGCCCATCGGCCACTACCGCTCGCTCCTCTGGAACGAGGACCAGGCGGAGAAGCTCTACATGGCTGCGCGCGAGCCAGACGGTTACGTGGGCAAGGTGCGCACGGGCCTGTGGGCGACATGGCCCACGGTGGAGAGCTGGAACTGGCCAGGATGGGAAGGCAAGAACATCGAGGTGGTGGTCTGCACACGCGAACCGGAGGTGTCGCTCTACCTCAACGACAAGCTTGTGGGCAAGACTGAGGTCAACCGAGAGAAGGGATACGAGGCGGTGTTCCGCCTGCCTTACCAGCCTGGTGTGCTGAAGGCGGTGGCGGGCAGCCACCAACAGGTGATCCGCACGGCGGGCAAGCCGGCACGCATCGTGCTGAAGGCCGACCGCAAGGCGATGGAAAAGGGTGGACTGGCCTTTGTCGACGCATGGATCGAGGACCAGGAGGGCAACGTCTGCACCACAGCGGGCGACCGTCTGACCTTCGAGGTGACGGGCGGCGAACTGCTGGCGGCAGGCAATGCGGACATCAAGGACCCGGAGCCTTACTACGACAGCACGCACCGCGCCTGGCACGGACACGCGCTGGCCGTGGTGCGCAGCAAGGACAAGGCGGGCAAGGTGACTCTACAGGTGTCGGCCAAAGGCCTGAAGGCGGGCAAGGTGAGCCTGCAAGCCCAGTAAGGGTGATTAGTTCGGTGAATAGTTTGGTGAATAGTTCGGTGAATAGTTCGGTGAATAGTTCACGCGCCTTGCCACAGCATGACCTACAACTGACCTCACGATAGAATGCGTAAGCCGCTCCGTAAACCATACGGAGCGGCTTTTTTGATGAGGGCAAGACAAGAGATGTGGCTTGCCTGGGAAAGACGGGGAGATGGGGTGTCAGTCGACTGGCATCTTCTCTGTGAGAAACAGGCGATGGTCGTGGCCTACGGTGGTGGCAAACACATAGAGACTGCCACCATCCTTGAGTTTCAGCCGACGGCGCAGGGCATCGGCGGTGAGGGGGAAATGGCGCACGGCGACATTGGCCTGGCTGACGTCGTGAAACGCCTCGCGCAACTGGCGCTTGTTCATCGAGGTGGTGCGGAGGATGCGAAACTGGCGACCAGGGAAATTGGGCACAGGGGCGGCGGCCACAAAGAGATGGGCATCGGCGCCAATCTGTGGAACGCCAAAGGTTGTCTCCAACTCGCGGAAACAACCGGCCTTCATCACACTGCTGTTGGGCACGAGCAACACCTGGGGACTCTGCACGGCCGGAAGAGTGGAGGCGGATGGCGCGGCAGACGCATGGTAACTGAACGTCTGTCCGTCGTTGACGCAGAAGACGCGCAAGGGCTGTTCCTCGCGCGACAGCACCAACAGGAGTTCCTTACACTCGTTGGCCACAGAGACGATGTGCACCTCGGCGACACTGGGCAACTTGCGCACGGCCTCATGCCAGTCGAGCATCGGCGAGAGCTTCACCAGCACCACATCGGCCCGCTGGAGCAGGGCGTCGCCGAGGGCCACCACGTCGGGCGTGCAGTCTTCCATGCCGAAGACCTTGCGGCCATGGCTGTCGCGGCGCGCGGGGTCGAGGTAGATGAGGGTGCGACTGTCGGAAGAAGTTGCGGGGTTCACAGGCGCCAGGGATTGCAGATACTGCGTGCCGTCGCCACACACCACCTCAGCATGCCGCAGGCCAAGCAACGGGAAGTTGTGGCGTGCCATGTCGCACAGCGCCTCGTTCCGCTCCACATAGGTGGCACGGGTGAAGACTGGGGCCATCAACGAGAAATCGACGCCAAAGCCGCCTGTGAGGTCCACCAGGCGGCGATCGCCCTCCGTGCGGGCACCTACCAGGCGGGCGACCAGATCGGCCTTGTAGTGCCCCGTCTGCTCGCTGGAGCACTGTTCCATGTTGAGGTGGGGCGGATAGACCACGCCCTCACACGTGGCCCATGAGGGCAACTTGCGCCGGGCGGTCTGCCAGCCACTGATCTGGTCGAGGGCCCAAGCCATGTCCACATCGGGATGCTTGTCGCCCGCAAAAGCCAGGCGCCGCACATCATCGTCGCGATGGTCGCGCACAAACAGGAGGGTTGCTTCGTTCTTCATGCTCTGTTTCTGTTTTGTTCGGCGCCCATTCTTTGGGCTCCGCATCAATACATCTGCAAAGGTAGGAAAAACTATTCAGTTGGAAAACAAAAAGCACTGGTTTGAAGGGAGAAGAGGACTAAGCCACAATAACAAACGCCCGCAGGTGAAAGGATCACCTGCGGGCGTATCGTGTGTTATAAATAAGGTCGGATTAGTCGGCGAGCTTAGCCTTGATGAACTCGCGGTTCAGGCGAGCGATGTTGGCGATCGACTCGTTCTTCGGGCACTCAGCCTCGCAAGCGCGGGTGTTGGTGCAGTTGCCGAAGCCCAGCTCTTCCATCTTGGCCACCATGGCCTTGGCGCGGCGTGCAGCCTCGGGACGGCCTTGGGGCAGGAGGGCAAACTGGCTGACCTTGCTGGAGACGAACAGCATGGCAGAGCCATTCTTACAAGCAGCGACGCAAGCGCCGCAGCCGATGCAGGTGGCGCAGTCCATGGCCTCGTCGGCAGCGTCCTTGGAGATCAGGATGGCGTTGGCGTCCTGGGCCTGTCCGGTGCGGACAGAGGTGTAACCGCCAGCGGCGATGATCTTGTCGAAAGCCGAGCGGTCGACCATGCAGTCCTTGATGACAGGGAAGGCAGCCGAGCGCCAGGGCTCCACGGTGATGACGTCACCGTCGTGGAAACGACGCATGTAGAGCTGGCAAGTGGTGGCACCCTGTGCGGGACCGTGGGGGTTGCCGTTGATGTAGAGCGAGCACATGCCGCAGATACCCTCGCGACAGTCGTGGTCGAAGACGAACGGCTCCTTGTCCTGCTCGATGAGCTGCTCGTTGAGAATGTCGAGCATCTCCAGGAAAGAGGTGTCACCGGGGATGTCCTTCATCTCAAAGGTGTCGAAATGGCCTTCGGCCGTCGGGCCGTTCTGGCGCCACACCTTAAGTGTGAATGATATATTCTGATCCATTTGAATTGTTCTGAAGTTAAATTAATGTTTCTGCGTCTTCTCGTGCCAGCCCTGTGAGGGCCAGCAGGGAGAATCCTACGACTTGTAGTTACGGGTCTGCACCTTGATGTACTCGTAGTTGAGCGGCTCCTTGTGCAGGACGGGGGCTGTGTTGTCGTCGTTCTGGTACTCCCAGCAGGCGACGTACATGTACTCCTCGTCGTTACGCTTGGCCTCGCCTTCCTCGGTCTGGCTCTCCTCACGGAAGTGGCCACCGCAGCTCTCGTTGCGCTCGAGGGCGTCGTAAGCGATCAGCTCGCCCATGAGGATGAAGTCGCGGAGGTGGATAGCCTTGTCGAGCTCGACATTGAGGCCTTCCTTCGTGCCAGGAATGCGGACGCAAGTGTCAAACTGCTCGCGCACCTCCTTCAGCTTCTTGAGGGCGGTCTTCAGGCCTTCCTCGTTGCGGGCCATGCCGACGTAGTTCCACATGATCTTGTAGAGCTCCTTGTGGATGGTGTCGACGCTGACGAGCTTGCTCTTGTCGGCCTGCTTGTGCTGGATGTCGAAGATACGGTCGATCTCGGCCTGCACCTTCTTCTCAGCCTCCTCAAACTCGGGCAGGTTGGTCTTGAAGCGCGGCACGGTGATCTGGTCGGCCAGATAGTTCTGCATGGTGTAGGGGATGACGAAGTAGCCATCGCTCAGGCCCTGCATCAGGGCAGAGGCACCCAGGCGGTTGGCACCGTGGTCGGAGAAGTTGCACTCGCCGAGGGCGAACAGACCCTTGACGCTGGTCTGCAACTCGTAGTCGACCCACAGGCCACCCATGGTGTAGTGGATGGCGGGGAAGATCATCATCGGGTTCTCGTGAGGATCGACGTCGGTGATCTCCTGGTACATATCAAAGAGGTTGCCATAACGCTCGTCGACACGCTTGCGGCCGAGGCGCTGGAAGGCCTCAGAGAAGTCGAGGAACACGGCCAGGCCAGTGTTGTTCACGCCGAAGCCCTTGTCGGTGCGCTCCTTGGCGGCACGAGAGGCCACGTCACGGGGCACGAGGTTACCGAAGGCCGGATAGCGGCGCTCCAAGTAGTAGTCGCGATCCTCCTCGGGGATGTCGCGGCCCTGGATCTCGCCACGCTGCAGGCGCTTGGCGTCCTCCAGCTTCTTAGGCACCCAAATGCGGCCGTCGTTACGCAGCGACTCCGACATCAGTGTCAGCTTCGACTGCTTGTCGCCGTGCACGGGGATACAGGTCGGGTGGATCTGCACGAAGCAAGGATTGGCGAAGTAAGCGCCCTTGCGGTAAGCCTGGATGGCGGCTGTGCAGTTACAACCCATGGCGTTGGTGGAGAGGAAGTAGGTGTTGCCATAACCACCGGTGGCCAAGCAGACAGCGTGAGCGGCATAGCGCTCGAGCTTTCCGCTGACGAGGTCCTTGGCGATGACGCCACGGCAACGGCCGTCGATGATCACCACGTCCTCGATCTCGGTGCGGGTGTGGAGCTCCACGGTGCCGTTGTTCACCTCTTTCATGAGCGAGCTGTAGGCGCCGAGCAGCAACTGCTGGCCGGTCTGGCCCTTGGCGTAGAACGTGCGGCTCACCTGCACGCCACCGAACGAACGGTTGGCGAGCATGCCACCATACTCACGGGCGAAAGGCACGCCCTGAGCGACACACTGGTCGATGATGCTGGCGCTGACCTCGGCCAGACGATAGACGTTGGCCTCACGTGCGCGGTAGTCACCACCCTTGATGGTGTCGTAGAACAGGCGGTACACGGCGTCGCCATCGTTCTGGTAGTTCTTGGCGGCGTTGATACCACCCTGAGCGGCGATGGAGTGTGCACGACGGGGACTGTCCTGGATGCAGAAGTTGATGACATGGAAGCCCATCTCGCCGAGTGAGGCGGCGGCGCTGGCGCCTGCCAGGCCTGTACCTACGACGATGATGTCGAGCTTACGCTTGTTTGCCGGGTTGACCAGCTTCTGGTGGGCTTTATAATTGGTCCATTTCTCGGCCAAGGGGCCCTCTGGAATCTTAGAATCTATTTGTGACATAATGATTGATTTGAATGTATTGTTAACACATGCTCGGGGCGAAGCCAAGCCAGAAGCTCAGCACGAGGATGGCAAAGACGCCCAGTAAGATGGTGACGTAGACGACGCCGATGGCCTGCCAACGCTTCAACCAGATCTTGCCGCTCCAGCCTAAGGTCTGCATGGCTGACCAGAAGCCGTGGGTCAGGTGGAACCACAGGGCAGCGATCCAAACGAGGTAGAGCACGGAGTAGACCGGGCAAGAGAACACTTCCTTGATCCAGGCCATGCCGTCAGCGGGGGCGATGGCGTTCTGCACACCCGTCAGCTCTGCGAGCATCATGTGTGCCCAGAAGTTGTAGAGGTGAAGGAGCAAGCCCACCACGATGATGAGACCGAGCACCAGCATGTTCTGAGAGGCCCAAGACACCTCAGGGCGGCGGTTGGTCACCTCATAGCGCTGGTCGCCACGGGCGCGACGGTTCTGGGCGGTGAGGATGAAGGCGTACACGATGTGGCAGCAGGCAAGGAAGGCCAAGCCCAGCGTGCCGACAACTGCATACCAGTTTGCACCCAGGAACTCGCAGATGGTGTTGTAGGCGGGTCCTGAGAAGAACGCTGCAACATTCATCGCACAGTGGAAGGTCAGGAAGAGAATGAGGCAGATGCCAGTGAGTGACATCACCACTTTCCTACCAATTGGAGAATTGATTAACCACATAAATGATTGATTTTTAATTATTTGAATGTTAGATAAAATTCCGTTGTGAGGGGTTTTCTAAAGGGGCAATTCTCGTTTATATGATTTTCGTCTGAGCCGCACAATACCCTATAGTAGGTATGCGCGCGCCCATTTATGACTGCAAAAATAATATATTTTAGTGATTAATCAAAGTAAAACAAATAAAAAATCGAAATTATTTCTTACTTTTGCCGAAAAGACAAAATCATGGATTTCAAATACGATGTGATTGTGATTGGCGGAGGCCACGCTGGCTGTGAGGCGGCGTGCGCTGCGGCTGGCATGGGGGCGAAGACATTGCTCGTCACCATGGACATGAACAAGATTGCGCAGATGAGCTGCAACCCGGCCGTAGGCGGCATTGCCAAGGGACAGATTGTCAGGGAAATTGACGCCCTCGGCGGACACATGGGCTTGGTCACCGACGCCACGGCCATCCAGTTTCGCATGCTCAACAAGGGCAAGGGCCCGGCCGTCTGGTCGCCCCGCGCCCAGTGCGACCGCGGCAAGTTCATCTGGGAATGGCGTCGCGTCATCGACCACACGCCCAACCTCGACGTGTGGCAGGACCAGGCCGAGGAGCTCCTCGTGGAGCATGGCGAGGCTGTCGGCGTGACGACGATATGGGGCGTGGAGATACGCGCCAAGGCGGTGGTCATCACCGCGGGCACGTTTCTCAACGGACTGATGCACGTGGGCAAGCACCAGGTGCCTGGGGGCAGGTGTGCCGAACCCGCTACCTACCACCTCACGGAGAGCATCACGCGCTGGGGCATCCGCGCCGGACGCATGAAGACGGGCACGCCCGTGCGCCTCGACAAGCGGTCCATCCACTTCGAGGACACGGAGCGACAGCCGGGCGACGACGGACAGCAGCAGTTCTCCTACATGCCACAACACCGCAAGCTCGAGCAGTTGCCGTGCTGGACGTGCTACACCAACAGCCGCGTGCACGACATCCTCCGCAGCGACATCGCCAACTCGCCACTCTACAACGGACAGATACAGTCGACGGGTCCGCGCTACTGCCCATCCATCGAGACGAAGCTCGTGACCTTCCCCGACAGGGACCAGCACCCGCTCTTCATCGAGCCGGAGGGTGAGGACACCAACGAGATGTACCTCAACGGCTTCTCGTCGTCGATGCCCATGGAGACGCAGTTGCGGGCGCTGCGCGAGATCCCGGCGCTGCGCGACGTGAAGGTCTACCGCCCGGGCTACGCCATCGAGTACGACTATTTCGACCCGACGCAACTCAACCACTCCTTGGAGTCGAAGGTCGTCGGCGGCCTGTTCTTCGCCGGACAGGTCAACGGCACCACGGGCTACGAGGAGGCGGGAGGCCAAGGTTTGGTGGCCGGCATCAACGCGGCCCTGAAGTGTGCGGGCGGCAAACCGTTTGTCATGCGGCGCGACGAGAGCTACATCGGCGTCTTGGTCGACGACCTGACCACGAAGGGCGTCGATGAGCCTTACCGCATGTTCACCTCGCGCGCCGAGTATCGCATCCTCCTCCGACAGGACGATGCCGACGCCCGCCTGACCGAGAAGGCTTACGACTTGGGCCTTGCTCGGCGCGACCGCCTAGACTGGTGGTTGGAGAAGAAGGAGAACATCCGCAAGATCATCGAGTTTTGCGACACAACATCGGTCAAGCCCAAGGAGATCAACGGTGCCTTGGAGGCCATCGGCACGACACCCCTGCGCATGGGCTGCAAGATTTCCGACCTCATCGGTCGTCCGCAGGTCACGATCAAGCAGTTGGCCGACATCATCCCCGAACTGAAGGCCGTGCTCGACCTGCCGGCCAATCGCAAGGAGGAAATCGCCGAGGCCGCCGAGATCCGCATCAAGTACAAAGGTTATATCGAGCGCGAGAAGGTCGTGGCCGACAAGATGCACCGCCTCGAGGACATCCGCATCAAGGGACGGTTCAATTACAGCGAGCTCCACGAGATTTCGACCGAGGGCCGACAGAAATTGGCGCGCATCGACCCCGACACGCTGGGGCAGGCCAGCCGCATTCCAGGCGTGTCGCCCAGCGACATCAATGTGATGCTTGTCTTGCTGGGGCGCTAATTGTTTCACGTGAAACTATCACACGGATAAATCATTCAGAATTAAACAATTACACATAAAGTAAAACGTTAAACATGAACAATGAAATCTTATTAAACAACTTGCGGTGCATCCCCGACTGGCCCATCAAAGGCGTCAACTTCCGCGATGTCACCACACTGTTTAAGAGTGCAGAATGCGTCAAGCTGATCTCCGACGAGATGGTGGACCTGTATAAGGACAAGGGCATCACCAAGATCGTGGGCATCGAGAGCCGCGGCTTCGTCATGAGCTCGGCCGCTGCCATCCGTCTGGGGGCGGGCATCGTACTTTGCCGCAAGCCGGGCAAGTTGCCTTGCGAGACCATCCAGATGAGTTATGCCAAGGAGTCTGGCATCGACACCATCGAGATCCATAAGGACGCCATCAACGAGAACGACGTGGTGCTGCTCCACGACGACCTCCTGGCCACGGGCGGCACGATGAAAGCGGCCTGCGATCTCGTCAGGAAGTTCCACCCGAAGAAGATCTATTGCAACTTCATCATCGAGCTCAACACGGAGTTTCCGCACGCTCGCGACATCTTCGACGATGATGTGGAGGTGACGAGCCTACTCCGCTTCTAACAAATAGTATTCCGTCTTTTTATCAACGGCATCAGCCCCTGGCCCTCGAGCACATGCTCGCGGCCAGGGGCTTTCTTTTTTATCCCACGACGACACTTTTGCCCTTACAGGGCGCAGACTCACGCACGTCCTCCCAACCCAGGGTGCCGCTTCGCTTGTCCTGCGCTGTGAAATTTTGGCCTTTCAGGCCGCGCAAACGGCAGGGACAGTCCACCGCCATCTGCGAAATCCGAGATTTCCGTACGGAGAAAAAGAATGAGGCCAGGCAAGCGCAACTTGCGGGCGACCTCTTTCCGCCAAACCCGGGTGGAGGAAAAGAGGCAGCAGGGCAAGCGCACCGTGCGAGCGACCACCAGCCGCGGAAGCCAAGGTGTCCATGCGGAGAAAAAGTGGCGGCAGGGCAAGCGCACCTTGCGAACGACCACCAGCCACGCAAGCCAAGAGATTCGGGTGAGAAATAAAGAAGGCTCGTCTGCTCACGGCTCTCGCCAACAGGCAGATGGACTTGTCGCTGGTATAAGACAAAGGTAGCTGTTGATGCCCAAGCAACAGTGGCCTTTAGTTGATCGCAGCAGTACTTGATAGAGAAGCCGGCTGTACTTGATAGAGAAGCCGGCTGTACTCGATAGAGAAGCCGGCTGTACTTGATAGAGAAGCCGGCTGTACTTGATAGAGAAGCCAACTGTACTTGATAGAGAAGCCTGTTGCACTCGATAGTGGAGAACAAAGGCAAGTACAAGGGCAAGAGAAAAAAATATCATGGCGGTTTGTTTGCGGACACCTATATTTTTCTTAAATTTGCAAGGACTGAGAGGCCGCACTTGCTTGCCTGACGGCCCGAGGCGGCGTGCGCACGGCCACGGGGCAGATGGTCACACCGTGTACGTTCTGCCACGGGGCAGACGGTCGCTCAGCGAAGGCCCTGCCGCCTAAGCGGATGCAGACAAGGCAGTTACGACAAACGATTGAAGCAAGGATGGTTATTTTGTTTCACGTGAAACACGAGACTTCAAAGTACCAATAGATAAAGGGAAACCGAAAGATGACAAGAGAAGAAAACGAGGCGCGCTTGGCTTATCTCAAGAACATCGTCTTGAATATGCCACAGAAGCCTGGCAGTTACCAATATTATGACAAGCGGCGGGAACCGGGACAGAACCCTGACCCGTCGCACATCATCTATGTGGGCAAGGCCAAGCACCTGAAGAACCGGGTGTCGAGCTACTTCCACAAGGAGGTGGACCGATACAAGACCAAGGTGCTCGTGTCGAAGATACAGGACATCACCTACACCGTGGTCAACACGGAGGAGGACGCCCTGCTGCTCGAAAACTCGCTCATCAAGAAGTATAACCCGCGCTACAACGTGCTCCTGAAAGACGGCAAGACCTATCCCAGCATCTGCGTCACCAACGAGTTCTTCCCGCGCATCTTCAAGACGCGCCACATCAACAAGAAGGTGGGCACCTTCTTTGGGCCTTATCCCCACATCTCGGCCATGTACAACGTGCTCGACCTCATCAACAAGGTGTTTCGGCCGCGCCGATGTCACCAGCCGCTCTCACGCGAGGGGGTGGAGCTGGGACGCTACAAGACGTGTCTGGAGTATCACCTGCACAACTGTGGCGGATGCTGCGTGGGCAGGCAGTCGTGGGACGACTACCAGGAGAACATCCGGCAGGCGAAGGAGGTGCTCAAGGGCAACACACGCGAACTGTCGGAATGGCTCTACGCCGAGATGATGGAGAAGGCCAAGGCACTGAAGTTTGAGGAGGCGCAAGCGCTGAAGGTGCGCTATCAGCTGTTGCAGGAGTTTGTGTCGAAGAGTGAGGTGGTGAGCCACACCATCACCGACGTGGACGTGTTCACCATCGTCGACGACGACCACCAGCACAACGCCTTCATCAACTACCTGCACGTGAAGAACGGCACCATCAACCAGAGCTTCACCTATGAGTATCGGCGCAAGCTCGACGAGAGCGACGAGGACCTGCTGATGCTGGCCATCCCCGAGATACGCGAGCGCTTCGCATCGAAGGCCAAGGAGGTCATCGTGCCGTTTGAGATGGAGTGGCAACTGCCTGACGCTGCGTTCTTTGTGCCACAGCGAGGCGACAAGCACCACCTGCTCGAACTGTCGGAGATGAACGGCAAACAGTATAAGTTCGACCGCCTCAAGCAGGCTGAGAAGCTCAACCCCGAACAGAAGCAGACACGCCTCATGAAGGAGCTACAGACCAAGCTGGGCCTGAAGAAGTTGCCTTACCAGATCGAGTGCTTCGACAACTCCAACATCTCGGGCACCGACGCTGTGGCGGGCTGCATCGTCTACAAGGGCATGAAGCCCTCGCGCAAGGACTACCGCAAGTACAACATCAAGACCGTCGTGGGTCCCGACGACTATGCCTCGATGCAGGAGGTGGTGCGCCGCCGCTACTCGCGCATGCAGGCCGAGGGCACGCCCCTACCCGACCTCATCATCACTGATGGCGGCCGAGGACAGATGGACGTGGTGCGCGAGGTGGTCGAGGGCGAGCTCCATCTCGACATTCCCATTGCCGGCCTGGCCAAGGACGACCGCCACCGCACCAACGAGTTGCTATTCGGTTTCCCACCCGTCGTCATTGGCTTAAAGCCTGATAGTGAGCTGTTTCACGTGCTCACACAGATCCAGGACGAGGTGCACCGCTTCGCCATCACCTTCCATCGCGACAAGCGGTCGAAGCATGCGCTCCACTCCGAGCTCGACGACATCCGCGGCATCGGTCCGAAGACGCGCGACGAACTGCTCCGCCGGCTGCACAGCGTGAAGGCCATCCGGGTAGCAGCTCTCGAAGACCTTGCTACCGCCATCGGACCGGCCAAGGCCAAGATCGTCTTCGCCCACTTCCATCCCGAGGCCGAGGGCGCGCCCGCAGAGCCCACCACGTCCACACAAGGCACACAAGGCACACAAGATATCACACAATAACCCATCAACCCACTCATCATCATGCGAGTAGTCATCCAGCGTGTCAGCCGAGCGTCAGTATCCATCGGCGGAAAAGTGAAGTCGAGCATCGGCCAAGGTTACATGATTCTGCTGGGCATCGGCAGCGACGACAGTCAAGAGGACATCGATTGGCTGGTGCGCAAGCTCATCGGCCTGCGCGTCTTCGACGACGCCGAGGGCGTCATGAACCTCAACATCCACGACGTCGGCGGCGACATCCTCGTTGTCTCCCAGTTCACCCTCATGGCCAGCTACAAGAAAGGCAACCGCCCCAGTTGGCTGCGCGCCGCGCCCCACGCCATCTCCATCCCCCTCTACGAGCAGTTTGTGGCCACGCTGTCCGAAGCCCTCGGCAAGCCTGTCGGCACGGGCGAGTTTGGCGCCATGATGGAGGTGAGCCTCGTCAACGACGGCCCCACCACCATCTGCATGGACACCAAGAACAAGGAGTGACGCTAACAGACTCCACAGACACACGCTGGCCGCTTGCTCCTTGCGCTATATAAATAGGAGCAAGCATGCATAGCGTTTAAAATTTGTTAAAATACACGCCACATCGTACTTGTTTTTCATGATTTGCTGTAAATTTGCAACCACCTACAAAGCAACAATTTACATAACAAATCTATAACCATTCATGAAAAAGAAGTACATCACTTCAATCCTCTCCTTGGCATTTTTGGCTATAGGGGGGGGGTAGCGCACAAGCGCAGACCGATCTAACCAATGGTACATACTATCTGTATGATAGTTCCTCCAAGACCTTTCTCTCAAGAGGATGCGCCTGGGGCACTGAGGCAAGTATGGACAAGTATGGCATACCTGTAACAGTGACCCTCAATAACGGTGCCTACACATTAAGTCCAGCCGATTGGAACGGCAACAAGTACATCAATGGCTCCGGTAGCGTCTACACAGACCAAGACAGCTATGCTTGGAGCGCCGAACAAAGTGGCGATGGCTACATCTTCTACAACGGCAGTAACTACATGACGCACGCCAACGCTTCTTTGGGCGAGTATGTCACAAAGAAGGCAGACAAAAGTGCTGCAACCGTATGGACACTGATGAGCGTTGCGGACCGTAACGCCCTCATCAACAACTATCCAAACGAAAACTATGAGAATGTAGCCAAGGTTGCTGGCTTGTCAGGCGTCACAGCCGACAACTTCGTCGCAACGCTTGCCAATGACTATTCTGCTTCAAAGGTAAGCGATATCGCTCCCACAGCATACGCATTCTCTGCAATGAGAAAAGGAAGCAACCCGTCGTCAGGTTCCCCTCGTGAGGTATACCAGGCCACAGGTAAATTCTCTTACTCCGTTACCGGCCTCGAACAAGGCATCTATAAGGTGACCATCCCCGCCTTCTATCGCAACGGCAGCAACGCCTGGTGCGTGAGCAAGAACACCGACTACGCGATTAACTCTACTGCCTACATCTTGGCCAACGGAGAACAGGTTCGTATCAAAGGATGGGCAGAGGAGCGCACAAGCGACACCAATCCCAACAGCGTAACGGAAGCTAATACTGCCTTCACCAGTGGCAAATATGCCAACGAGGTGTTCTGCTATGTTAGTGAAGATGGCAAGCTCGACCTCACCGTGGCATACCCCAACTTCCAAAACTCAGGCTGGGGCATCTTTGGTACAACCACGATCACCTACTACAAAGCTACATCCGACGAAGCCCAAAAAGAGGCTTACAACACAGCGTTGGCTAAGGCCAAGGAGATCAACCCAGAGGCTCCCATGAATGCTGACGCTTTGCAAGCCTTGCAGCAGGCCTTGCAGACCTATGGCAATGTCACTTCTGATTATGCCACAGCCGAGGAAGCCCTGAAAGCGGCCACAAGCAAGGCCACAACATCTATCAACGCTTACGCCAAAGGCAACGATGCCCTGGAGAACATGAAGAAACTGGTGGACGCCACCAATGTTTACACCAGCGAAGCGCTGAAGACCTACTACACCGACCCGAAGGCCAAATACGATACCCGCACGCTGACCGATGAGGAAGCAACGGCCTTGCAAAATCCCTATGACATCACGGGCTGGCGCGCTGCAAACACCGTTGACGACCTCTTGATGAGCGCTTGGCCCGCAAATCCTGAAGATTGGAACACCTATCATGTGAACACCTGGTCTACCGAGGACACCGACAACGGTTTCCCTGTTCCGTTTATTGAGAACTGGGTGAACGACAACAACACGCTTGCCGACGAGACGATGACTGCCACAGTGACTGGCCTGACACCCGATCAGCTCTACAAGGTCACAGGACTGGTGCGTGTTGCCGTGAGCACCTCCAAGACTGCCCCCGCCACTGGCATCACCATGGATGTGAACGGCGACACCGAAAATGCTGCCGTCATCACGGGTAAGCAGATTGGTAACACCTCTCGTTACTTGGACACTTACACGGTGTTTGGCAAGGCAGACAGCAACGGCGAGCTCAAGATCAATTTCAACATCAAGAGCACCAATGTGAGCTGGCTCGCTTTCCAGAACTTGAAATATGCTGAAACAACAGCCAAAGACCTCTACGACATCGCCCTTGCTGATGCGAAGACAACATTGAACGATGAAGCTTACGCCAACGTGACGGGTGAGGAAAAGACAGCACTGCAAACCCTCATCAGCGCTGAGGAGCCCACAAATGAAGAAGGCTACACGACAGCCACGGCCCAACTCAACAATGCCGTGAGCGCCTTCACCGACGCCAAGGCCGCCTACGACAACTACGCCGCCAACCATGAGGCTGCCGACAAGATTGCCGAGGCGCTCAATGTGACCACTACGGCCCCGAAGACAGCCGCTGAGGCTAACGCCTACTTCGACAACCTGAACGTGGCCGAAGGCAAGGTTGTGAGCGAGACATACGGCAACGACCTCACCGCCAGCTATGACAAGAATTGGACTGCCAACGCATTCGAGACGAAGAGTGGAGAACACTGGAGCGGTAACACCGCAAGCTACATGGACAAGTGGAACGGCTCAAAAATGACCGTCACCGCCACAAAGACCATCACCCTGCCTGCCGGCAAGTGGCTCATCAAGGCTTCTGGCCGTAGCGCCACAAGCGCCACGCTTTCGCTGACTGCTGGCACAACAACTGTTGCCCTGCCCTCCAAGGGCAATACTGGTTACGGTATCTCAACAGACGGTACCGCGACATTCTCAGATGATGCAACATACGCCGACAACAATGGTCGCGGTTGGGAATGGCGCTTCATCCCGCTGACGCTCTCTGAACAGCAAGACATCACCATCAGCGTGACAGCTAACCTCGACAACTCTTGGGCCAGCTTCGGTGATCTGACCATCCTGGCCGACAACGAGACAGCCAACGGACTCATTGCCAACGCCGACGACTACAAGGCCTTCAACGAGGCGCTTGCAGCTGCCGAGGCCAAGACGCTCGGCTTCGACAAGGACGAGTATGCTCCTTACAACAACGTGGACGCCCTGCAGGCCATCGAGGCCGCCAAGGCCGTCGACACCGAGGCCCAAAACAGAAAGGACGTCATCGAGGCCTTGACCGAGAAGCTCGGCCAGTGGACCGCTAACACCGAGGCCGTCGACATCGTGTTCAACGGCAACTACGCTACCGTGGAGGATGGTGCCAACTATCCTAAGGGTTGGACACGCACCAACGGCTGGGGCCAGATGCAGACCACACCCGTCACCGCTTACTACAACCAGCCGGGCAGCCTGATGTATGGCGACCGCAACGGCTACACCATGCCGCTGAAGGCCAACACGCTCTACAAGCTCACCTTCCAGTATGCTTCATGGGAGAACAACTCCAACAAGGCCATGACCGCCTCGGTGCTCAACAGCGACAACGAGGGTCTGACCACCAAGGCCTTTGCAGCCAATGGCGCTATTTGGAAGGATGACAACGCCTTCATGACCGCCACCGCCTACTTCACCACGGGCGCTGCCGGCAACTACGTGCTGACCCTCGCCAATGGCGGCAACACCGTCCTCACAGGCGTGGCCATCAGCGAAGAGGCCCAGCTGGTCCTCGACGAGGACGCCACATCGGCTCCCGACGCCACGACCGCACCCGTCAGCGTGAGCTACAACCGCAGCTTCAAGCAGGGCTGGAACTCCATCGTCTTGCCCTTCGCCACCACTCCTGAGGAGCTGGGCGCCGACGAGACTGTGGCCTTCACCAAGACTGAAGGCACGACCATCTACTTCAACACCGTGACCACACTCGAGGCCAACAAGCCCTACATGATCCACTTCACCGAGGCCAAGACTGGCGTCACCTTCACCGGCAAGACCGTGGAGCCCGCCACCGAGCTCACCACCGAAGACACGGGCGCCCAGTATGACTTCGTGGGCAGCTATGTGGCCAATACCAATCCTGTCGCCGGCGACTATATCGTCGTGACCAAGGGCATCCAGAAGGCCAAGGGCGGCAACACCATGAAGGCCTTCCGCGCCTACTTCAAGGCCCGCAGCGAAGAGGCTTCCGCCAAGACCATGGGCGTCAGCATCGACGGCCAGACCGTGACAGGCATCGACGCCATTGACTTCAACGACGCCCTGCAGGGCACCGAGCCTGCCTACAACCTCGCTGGCCAGCGTGTCGGCAAGCACTACAAAGGCGTGGTGATCCGCAACGGCAAGAAGACCATCAACAAGTAAACAATCACTTTTCAAGGCTTCGCCCCTACCCTCCTCCCCCGACCGGGACGGAGGCAAGGGCAAGCCCATAACCTACAAAAAACCAAAGACATGAAAAAGAAAACTTATATCCAACCCAACATCAAGTGGATGACCATGGAGGACAACCTCATGGCTGCTGCGTCCATCCAAACAGATAGTAAAAACAAAATGGATGTAGACGAGAACGAAACATCTGAAGGCGGCGGTGCCAAGGAGAACACGTTCAGCACCACATCCGTCTGGGATTGATTTTTTCATCCAATCGAGATACCCACAACCGATGGGGGCACGTCCGCTGGGGCGTGTCCCCATTTTTTGTTTACGGGTCAAGGGGAGCCATAAGAGAGGAGCGGAAAGGCCGAAAAGGCGCTTTTGAGCCTTTCTCAGCCCCGTTGCCGTGCAAAGCAGAGAGATAGGCGGCCAAGGAGTCAAAAGGGCCTCAAATCGAAAATAAACGCGTCTCTGGAGAGGCGGTAAAGTTCATCGGGCGGGCGCAGAAACCCAAAAAGACGGGAGCAGGACGAAAAAAGGTGGAAAAGGGCGACTGTTATCAGCGAAAAATACGTAAATTTGCACGTATGACAATCGAAGAAGCACAACAAGCGGTGGACCGTTGGATCAAGACCTACGGCGTGCGCTACTTCTCGGAGCTCACCAACATGGCCGTGCTCACCGAGGAGGTGGGCGAGCTGGCCCGCGTCATGGCCCGCAAGTATGGCGACCAGAGCTTCAAGGCGGGCGAGAAAGACAACCTCAGCGAGGAGATGGCCGACATTCTGTGGGTGCTCTGCTGCCTGGCCAACCAGACGGGCGTGGACCTCACCGAGGCCTTCCGCCAGAGCATGGAGAAGAAGACACGGCGCGACGCCGAGCGCCACAAGAACAACCCCAAGTTGCGCGAGCCCTGACACGGCAAGCGCCGAAAGAAAACAAAACTCGTAAACAATAATCAACATCAATATGGGAATCATCAAGGAAAACGTGTCGAAAGACATACAGGCACAGAACGTTGCCAAGGAAGTGAACAAGAGCAAGGTGGAGCAAGCCTTTGAGAAATACAACCTCCAGGTGGACGACGCTGCCGTCGCCGAGACCGTGAAGCGCATCATCGCCGAGAAGGTGCCCGAGAACGACACCCGCGACGTGAAGAAGTTTCTGCTGGGCAGTGTGGAGCTCACCTCGCTCCACACCACCGACACCGAGGAGAGCATCCTCGCCATGGTGGAGAAGGTCAACAAGATGGACTCCACCCACCCCGACCTGCCTCACGTGGCCGCCGTGTGCGTGTTCCCCGTGTTTGTGAACCTCGTGCGCAACTCGCTTGAGGTCGACGGCGTGGAGATCACGAGCGTCTGTGGCAACTTCCCCTCATCGCAGAGCCGCATGGAGGTGAAGGTGGCCGAGACCCAGCTGGCCGTGGCTGACGGCGCCACCAACATCGACATCGTGCTGCCCGTGGGCAAGTTTCTCTCGGAGGACTATGAGGGCGTGGCCGACGACATCAACGAGATGAAGCAGGCCTGCGGCGACGTGCCGATGAAGGTGATCCTCGAGACCTGCGACCTCGGCAACCTCAGCAATGTGAAGCGTGCCGCCATCCTGAGCATGTATGCCGGCGCCGACTACATCAAGACCTCCACCGGCAAGGAGAAGGCTGGCGCCACGCCCGAGGGCGTCTACGTGATGTGTCAGGCCATCAAGGAGTATTACGAGCAGACCGGCATCATGATCGGCCTGAAGCCCGCTGGCGGCATCAACACCACCATGGACGCCATCATCCTCTACACCATCGCCAAGGAGGTGCTGGGCGACAAGTGGATGACCAACGAGATGTTCCGCCTGGGCACCTCGCGCCTGGCCACCAGCCTGCTGGAGGAGCTCAACGCCTAAGCGGAGAAATCCGCATGATCGCTGCGCCCCGTAGGTGCAAAAGTGTAGACAAAAGCAATACAGCTATACTTTTGCACCTGCGGGGCGTTGCTATTTCCCTACACACATGCCCAGGGATATCTTATCGACCCTCCGTTAGATATCTTTCGCCGAACAATCTCATACAGATTAGCCGCCATTAAGACTTTCAACGGAATTAAAAAAGCCCTCCACACAAGGTGAAGGGCCCTATCGCAAGGTTATAGAGTTCTGTTTGGTGGGTCGTTGGGCCCGGAGGGCCATTGGCCTGTTATTTCTCGCGCTCAATCACAAAGTCGAGATAAGCGCGGAGACTTTGCTTCAGTTCCTCATCGTGGACGTCGCGCTCGATGAAGGTCAGCGCCTCGGCGTGGAGCTCCCACATGCGCTTGTCGGCATACTCGATGCCGCCATGCTCCTTGGTGAAGGCCACCAGGCGAGCGATCTCCTCCTTGGTCACCGACCCGTCTTTCACCTTGTAGGCGATGCGGAGCATCTCCTCGTCGTGTGTGCTGTTGAGGGCGTAGATGGCCGGCAGGGTGAGCTTGCCCTCAGCCATGTCGTTGCCCGTGGGCTTGCCGATGCGCGACTGGTCGTAATAGTCGAAGATGTCATCGCGTATCTGGAAGATCATGCCCAGGTTGCGGCCGAAGGTCTTGGCGCTCTCGATCTCCTCCTCCTTGGCTCCGCCACTGAGCGTGCCGATGGAGGCACAGGCCTCGAAGAGCGCTGCCGTCTTCTGTCTAATGACCTGATAGTAAGACGATTCGGAGATGTCGTGCGCATGGATGTTAGACAGTTGCAGGATCTCGCCATTCGAGAGCGTGCGGCCCAGCTCGGCCAGGTAGCGCACGATGGTCTCGTTGTGGGTGTAGCTGATGTGGAGCAGTGCCGTGGAGAGGATGTAGTCGCCCACCAGCACGGCCACCTTGTTGTCGTAGAGCTTGTTGACCGACTGCTGTCCGCGTCGCTCGGCACTCTCGTCGACCACGTCGTCATGGACGAGCGAGGCCGTGTGGAGCAGCTCCAGGCCCACGGCGGCGTGCAGCGTGACATCGGTCACGCGGCCCACACACTTGGCCATGAGCAAGATGAGCATGGGGCGCATGCGCTTGCCGGCTCGCTGGCGTATGTGGTCGAGAGCCTGACTGAGCAAGCCATCGGTGTGAGAAAGCGAACGATTGAAAAGCTCGATGAAATCGGTCAACTCCGACGTGATGGGGTGTTTTATGACTGATAGGTAATCCATGCCTCTTCTGAAATTTGTTACAAAAGTAACTATTTTATCGGGAAATATGGCAAAAATTTAGTAATTTTGACGTGAAAACAATGATTAATTATGGAGAAACTGTTCCTCTTCGACGCATACGCCATCATCTTCCGATCCTACTATGCATTCATCAACCGGCCCACGATCAACTCGAAGGGCCTCAACACCTCAGCCATCCTGGGCTTCTGCAACACGCTGAAGGAGATCCTCGACAAGGAGGCCCCCACCTATGTCGGTGTGGCCTTCGACCACGGCAAGACCTTCCGCCACGAGGCGTTCCCACCCTATAAGGCCCAGCGACAGGAGACACCCGAGGACATCAAGCTCTCGGTGCCCTATATCAAGGAGATCCTGCAGGCCATGCATATCCCTGTGCTTCAGGCCGATGGCTTCGAGGCCGACGACGTGATCGGCACCCTCGCCACACAGGCGGGCCAGCAGGGCATCGACACCTACATGCTGACGCCCGACAAGGACTATGGCCAGCTCATCGGACCCAACGTGAAGATGTATCGCCCCCGCCATGGTGGCGGCTACGACGTGATCGGCGAGCACGAGGTGCAGGAGAAGTATGGCATCGCCAGCGCCGCGCAGGTGGTGGACCTCCTGGCCCTCATGGGCGACTCGGCCGACAACTTCCCCGGCTGTCCGGGCGTCGGCGAGAAGACCGCCGCCAAACTCATCAACCAGTTCGGGTCGACCGAGGAGCTCCTGAGCCACACCGACCAACTGAAGGGCAAGATGCGCGAGAAAGTGGAGGGCGCCATCGACGACATCAAGATGTCGAAGTTTCTCGCCACCATCCGCACCGACGTGCCCATCACCCTCGACCTCGACCAGTTGCGACTGACGGCTCCCGACGAGGACCAACTGCGCCAGGTGTTCGACCAACTCGAATTTAAGCGCCTCACCAATCGATTTCTTAACAAACCTGAAACAAAGCAAAAAACTGCTAATATTCAGCTCGATTTGTTTGCGCCAAATGCGGGCGAGGGCACAGGCGATCCAAAAAATGCGCTGTATTTTACCCTTAAAACGACCCCTCACAACTATCAACTCATTGATAGTCAAGAGGAAGCGGTCAAATTATATGACTTTTTAAGGACAAAAGAAATTCTCAGTCTAGACACGGAGACCACCTCAACCAACGCCATCGAGGCCGAACTGGTGGGACTGAGCTTTGCCGTGAAGGAAAACGAGGCTTACTACATCGCCATCCCCGCCGACCGCGAGGAAGCGCAGCGACGGGTCGACATTTTCAAGCCGCTCTACGAGGATGACCACATCCTGAAGGTCGGACAGAACATCAAATACGACTATGAGGTGCTCCGCCACTACGGCATCGACATCCAGGGACCGATGTTCGACACGATGCTCGCCCACTATGTGTTGCAGCCCGAATTGCACCACAACATGGACGACATGGCAGAGACGCTGCTCCACTACCAGACCGTGCATATCGAGGAACTCATCGGACCGAAGGGCAAGGGACAAAAGAACATGCGCGACCTCGCGCCCGAGGAAGTGTATGAATACGCGGCGGAAGACGCCGACATCACGCTGCGACTGAAGAACGTGCTCGAGCCCCGACTGAAAGAGGCTGGAGCGGAGCACCTCTTCCACGACATCGAGATGCCGCTGGTGAAGGTGCTCGCCGACATGGAGCTCAACGGCGTGTGTCTCGACACCGAGCAGTTGCGCGCCACGCAACAGACCTTCACCGAGCGCATGAACGCCTATGAGCGCCATGCCTACGAGGAGGCCGGCGAGAGGTTCAACATCTCATCGCCCAAACAGGTGGGCGACATCCTCTTCGGCAAGATGCAACTGCTCGAGAAACCCAAGCGCACGAAGACGGGACAGTATGTCACCTCCGAGGAGGTGCTGCAACAGCTCAGCGGCAAGGCGGCCATCGTGGACGACATCCTCAACTACCGCGGCATGAAGAAGCTCCTCGGCACCTATGTCGAGGCCCTGCCGAAGCTCATCAACCCGCAGACGGGACACATCCACACCTCGTTCAACCAGGCCATCACGTCCACCGGGCGCCTCTCGTCGTCGGACCCCAACCTGCAAAACATCCCCGTGCGCGACGACGACGGCAAGGAGATCCGCAAGTGCTTCGTGCCCGATGAGGGCTGTCGCTGGTTCTCTGCCGACTACAGCCAGATAGAGCTCCGCATCATGGCCCACCTCTCTGGCGACGAGAACATGATCGAGGCCTTCCGCGAGGGACAGGACATCCACCGCGCCACCGCCGCCAAGATCTGGAAGGTGCCCATGGACCAGGTGACCGACGCACAGCGCAAGAAGGCCAAGCAGGCCAACTTCGGCATCATCTATGGCATCACCGCCTTCGGACTGGCACAGCGCATGGACATCCCCACGGGCGAGGCGCGCCAACTCATCGACGACTACTTCAAGACCTTCCCCAAGGTGCTCCAATATATGGAGGACGCCAAGCGCATGGCACGCGAGAAGGGCTACGCCGAGACGATGTACGGACGGCGACGCTACCTGCCCGACATCAACTCGCACAATGCCACCGTGCGCGGCTTTGCCGAGCGCAACGCCATCAACGCCCCCATACAGGGGTCGGAGGCCGACATCATCAAACTGGCCATGATACGCATCTGGCAGCGCTTCAAGAAGGAGGGCATCCGCTCCAAGATGATCCTCCAGGTGCACGACGAGCTCAACTTCTCGGTTCTCCCCGACGAGGCCCACGAGGTGGAGCGCATCGTCATGGAGGAGATGCAAGGCGCAGCCTCGCTCAAAGTGCCGCTCACGGCCGACGCCGGATGGGGCGACAATTGGCTGGAAGCCCACTAAACACAGGGATGGAGCGAGATAGCGCATAAACTATAATGTCACGCGCCTTGATATAACACATTATATAACATAAAACATCAAGTGATAAGCAAAGATGGCGCACGTGATATATCACAAGCTATACGCCAACACATCCCACAAGGTAGCAAAACCAAAAAGAAGAGCCAGATAAAAGCGAAAGGCAAGAAAATTTCGTAACTTTGCACCTTGTAAATAAAAACAACAGCAAGCCGCACCCACGGCGCGGCCACCAATAAACGAACAAACTATGGCATTAAAATGTGGTATTGTGGGATTGCCCAACGTGGGAAAGTCCACACTCTTCAACTGCCTGTCGAGCGCCAAGGCGCAGGCAGCCAACTTCCCCTTCTGCACCATCGAGCCCAACCTGGGCGTCATCACCGTGCCCGATGAGCGACTGACAGCGCTGGCCGAGATCGTCCACCCGGGACGCATCGTGCCCGCCACCTGCGAGATCGTCGACATCGCCGGACTGGTCAAGGGTGCCAGCAAGGGCGAGGGACTGGGCAACAAGTTTCTCGGCAACATACGCGAGTGTGACGCCATCATCCACGTCATACGCTGCTTCGACGACGACAACGTGGTGCGTGAGGGCGGTGCGCCCGTCGACCCCGTGTCGGACAAGGACATCATCGACACTGAGCTCCAGCTCAAGGACCTCGAGACCATCGAGGGCCAACTGGCCAAGCAAGAGAAGATAGCTGCCACGGGCAACAAGGACGCCAAGGTGCTCGTCAACGTGCTGCACGCCTACAAGGAGGTGCTCGACAAGGGCGAGAACGCCCGCTCGGTGACCTTCGACGACAAGGACGAGCAGCAGGCTGCCCACGACCTGTTCCTCCTGACCACCAAGCCCGTACTCTACGTCTGCAACGTCGACGAGGCCAGCGCCAAGGAAGGCAACAAATACAGCAAGCTGATCGAGGAGATCGCTGAAAAGGAGGGTGCCGAGGCCATGGTCATCGCCGCCAAGACCGAGGAGGACATCGCATCGCTCGACACCTATGAGGACAAGAAACTCTTCCTCGACGAACTGGGCCTGGAGGAGAGCGGCGTCAACCGCCTCATCAAGAAAGCCTACCACCTGCTCAACCTCCAGACGTTCATCACCGCTGGCGAGATGGAGGTCAAGGCCTGGACGTTCCACAAGGGCTGGAAGGCTCCGCAGTGTGCCGGCGTCATCCACACCGACTTCGAGAAGGGCTTCATCCGCGCCGAGGTCATCAAGTATGACGACTACATGAAGTACAAGACTGAGGCCGCCGTGCGCGACGCGGGCCTGCTCCACATCGAGGGTAAGGAATATGTGGTGCAGGACGGCGACATCATGCACTTCCGCTTCAACGTCTAAGAAAGACCATCGCAGCATAACGAGAACCATACATTCGCACCATGCTTTACATCTATTGGGACCCCAGCGAGATCATCTTCCACATCGGCAGCTTCGGCGTCAGGTGGTATGCCACATGCTGGCTCATCGGCCTGCTGCTGGGCTACCTGCTCATGCAACGCATCTACAAGCAGGAGAAGATTGCCGACGAGAAGTTCGACCCACTGTTCTTCTACATCTTCGTGGGTGTGCTGGTGGGCGCCCGCCTGGGCCACTGCCTGTTCTACCAGCCCGACTACTTCCTGTCGTCGGTCGATCATTTCATTGAGATGCTCATCCCCATGCAGCACATGCCCGACGGCTCGTGGCACTACACGGGCTACGCCGGACTGGCCTCACACGGCGGCGTGATCGGCATGCTCATCGGCATCTGGCTCTACTGCCGGCGCACAAAGGTGCCCGGCTGGGTGGTGCTCGACAACATGGGCATCTGCTCGGGCATCACAGCGACGTTCATCCGACTGGGCAACCTCATGAACTCGGAGATCATCGGCAAGGTGACCGACGTGCCCTGGGCCTTCGTCTTCGAGCGCGTGGACCCTTATCCGCGCCATCCCGGACAGCTCTATGAGGCCCTGGCCTACCTCACGATCTTCTGCGTCATCCTGGCCATCTACCACAAGCATCGCGAGAAGGTGGGCACGGGCTTCTTCTTCGGACTCTGCCTGACGCTCATCTTCACCTTCCGCTTCTTCATCGAATACACCAAGGACATCCAGGTGGACTTCGAGGCGGGCATGCTCTTCGACATGGGCCAACTGCTCTCCGTGCCGTTCATCGCCATCGGCATCTTCTGCATCTTCTGCAAGAAGGGCATGAAGAAGCTCGGCGCCAAGCCCTGGAAGGCGGAATAAAAGACACAAAACGAATGAAACCGCTTACGCTGACTGCTCCCATGGGAAGCAAGATGCGTAAGCGGTTTCATTCGTTTGTAGCCTGTCGTTCATGTCAACAGGGAGAAGCGGGATGCGTCCTGCCCCCACCCTACTGGCTCTTGCCCGTGACAATCTTCTTGATCTCGTTGAGCTTGTTGAGCGCCTCGACGGGCGTGAGGTTGTTGATGTCGAGCCCCAGGATCTCGTCGCGCACCTGCGAGAGCACCGGGTCGTCGAGCTGGAAGATGCTCATCTGCACGCCGTCGTGGCTCTCGGCCAGTCGCTCGGCCGTGGGCTTGCCTGCAGCCCCCACCGAGGCGTTGTCGGCCTCGAGCTGTTTCAGGATGACCTGGGCCCGCTTGACGATGCTGCGGGGCATGCCCGCAATCTCGGCCACATGGATGCCAAACGAGTGCTCAGAGCCGCCACGCACCAACTTGCGGAGGAAGATGACCTTGCCGTCGACCTCCTTCACCGACACATTGTAGTTCTTGATGCGCGGGAAGTTCTTCTCCATCTCGTTGAGCTCATGATAGTGAGTGGCGAAGAGCGTGCGCGCACGGGCCTTCGGGTGCTCATGGAGATACTCCACGATGGCCCACGCGATGGAGATGCCGTCGTAGGTGGAGGTGCCTCGGCCAAGCTCGTCGAAGAGTACGAGCGAGCGCGGCGACACATTGTTGAGGATGTCGGCGGCCTCGGTCATCTCCACCATGAAGGTCGACTCGCCCAGCGAGAGGTTGTCGCTGGCGCCCACACGGGTGAAGATCTTGTCCACCAGACCTATTTTAGCGCGCTCTGCGGGCACGAAACAACCGATCTGGGCCAGCAGCACGATGAGCGCCGTTTGGCGCAGCAGAGCCGATTTACCGGCCATGTTAGGACCCGTGATCATCATCACTTGCTGTTTCTCGGTGTCGAGATACACATCGTTGGGCACGTAGCGTTCGCCAAGGGGCATCTGTGTCTCGATGACCGGGTGGCGACCCTGCTGGATGTCGATGACGTCGTCGTCGTCCACCTCGGGCCGCACATAGAGGTTGTCTTCCGACACCTTGGCAAAGCTCAGGAGGCAGTCGATGTGGGCCAGGACATTGGCGTCGATCTGGATCTGCGGGATAAACTCCTGCATGGCCACCACCAGTTCGGAGAACAGGCGGGCCTCAAGATCGAGGATCTTCTCGTCGGCCCCCAGGATCTTCTCCTCATATTCCTTCAGCTCGGGTGTGATGTAGCGCTCGGCCTGCGCCAGCGTCTGCTTGCGTATCCACGTCTCGGGCACCTTGTCCTTAAATGTGTTGCGCACCTCGAGGTAGTAGCCGAAGACGTTGTTGAAGCCCACCTTGAGCGAGGCTATGCCCGTCTTCTCGGCCTCATCCTCCTGGATCTTGAGCAGGTAGTCCTTGCCGTTGCGCGAGATGGAGCGCAGGTCGTCGAGCTCGGCGCTGTAGCCGCAGGCGATGACGTTGCCCTTGTTGACGAGCAAGGGCGGGTCGGGCTGTATCTCCTTCTCGATGCGGTCGCGCAGGCTCTCGCAGAGGTTGAGCTGCTCGCCCAGGCGGCGCAGGCTGTCGTTGTTGGCATAGAGACAGGCCGACTTGATGGGTTGCACGGCCATCAGGGCATGCTTCAGCTGCACCACCTCGCGCGGCGACACCCTACCCACGGCCACCTTCGAGATGATGCGCTCGAGGTCGCCGATGTGGTGGAGCTGCTCGTCGACCAGTTGGCGGAAGTCGGGACACTTGAAGAAGTATTCCACCACGTCCTGGCGGTCGTGGATCTGGTGCACATCCTTCAGCGGGAAAACCATCCATCGCCGCAGCATGCGCCCGCCCATGGGGGTCACCGTGCGGTCGATGACGCCCAGGAGCGACGTGCCATCCTCCTGCATGGGCTGCAAGAGCTCCAGCGAGCGGATGGTGAACTTGTCGAGGCGCACGTACTTGTCCTCCTCGATGCGCTTGAGCGAGGTGATGTGGTTGATGTGGGTGTGCTGTGTGAGCTCCAGGTATTGCATGATGGCGCCCGAGGCGATGACGCCCTCCCGGAGGTAGTCCACGCCAAAGCCCTTGAGGTTCTTGGTGCCGAAATGCTTGAGCAACTTCTGTCGCGCCGACTGTTCGGTGAAGACCCAGTCGTCGAGCTCGAAGACGCAATAGCGTGTGCCGAAGTAACGCTCGAAGTCGGCCTTGCGGTCGCGGTCGTAGAGCACCTCCTTCGGTGAGAAGTTGCCGAGCAGTTTCTCCACATAGTCGTAGGACCCCTGGCCCGTCAGGAACTCACCCGTGGAGATGTCGAGGAAGCTGATGCCACAGGCCGTCTTGCCAAAATGGACGGCCGCGAGGAAGTTGTTCTCCTTGTAGTTGAGCACGTTGTCGCTCATGGCCACGCCAGGGGTGACGAGCTCTGTGATGCCACGCTTCACCATCTTGTCCATCTCCGTCAGGCCTTTCTTGCCCTTGATGGCCTCGCGTTTCTTCTTCGGATCCTCCAGTTGGTCGCAGATGGCCACGCGCTTTCCGGCCCGGATGAGCTTGGGCAGGTAGGTGTCGAGGGCGTGATGGGGGAAGCCTGCCATCTCCGAACCCTTGGAGGCGCCGTTGTTTCGCTTGGTGAGCGTGATGCCCAGGATGCGCGAGGCCTCAATGGCGTCTTCGCAATAGGTCTCGTAGAAGTCGCCACAGCGGAAGAGCATGAGGGCGTCGGGGTTCTTCGCCTTCAGGGAGAAGAACTGTCGCATCATGGGTGTTAAACCCTTATCTTTGGTTGTTGACATAGTTGTGAAAATTCAAGAGTGTTGACACTGGCCGGTCCCGAAAGGCCTAATCCTTCTTGACCAAGCCGCCGAGGCCCGACAGCAGGGCGCGTGCCAAGGGGTTGTTGTCGATGTTGTCGATGGTCGGCTCGGCCGGACTGTCGTCCACGAAGTCGAGCTTGCGCGGGTCGCGCTCGACGACCTTGTAGCAGGAGCGCCCGTGGATGCGGCTGCGCACGAAGCCGGCCTCCTGCAGGGCGAAGCCCACGTCCTGGTTGACGTGCTCTCCCGGCGTCCAGTAAGGATACTCCTTCATGAGGCGGTCGATGATGGCGTCGATGTAGGTGGCCTTCACCCGCTTGCCTCGCGGTGGCTGGGCAAAGAGCGTGCGGATCATCTTCACCAGGTTGTCGGCCTCCTGGAACGGCGCGTTCTGCACGGCCATGCGCTCGCGCTCGGCATCGGTGAGAGCATAGTCGGCCCCGTCGTCGAGCTCGTCGCGGAGCTGCGCATAGAGCTGCTCATAGGGGATGGCGGTCTCGAGGTTGATGCGGTGCTCCGCCTCCACACACACCAGGCGAGCCGCCCCAGCGGCGTCGGTCATGGGATGGAGGTTGCCCGTGGTGGCGATGAAGGCGGCCATGCCCCGGCGGGGCAGTCGCGTGACGCCATAGGGCGAGCGGAAGACGGGCGTGGAGCGCGACAGCAGATAGCGCACGGCGGGCGCCTGGTCGGTGTTCTCCTGGTAGAACTCGTCGATGCAGAGCAGCAGGTTGCTGACCACCAGCTGGTGGACCTCGGCGGTCGAGCGGAGTTTGATCTGGTCGGTGTAGTAGCGGCGGAGCGGTGGCGGCAGCAAGAGTCCGCAGAACGAGGTCTTGCCAAAGCCAAACTGGCCCACGATGACCGGCACGATGCTGTCGCGGTGAGCCACCTCCCTACCCGTCCAGCGGGCCACCATCTGCAACATCCACTTATGGAAGAGCGACACCCAATCGGCATTGGATGTGATGATGCGGTTGGCCAGGTCGGCCACACGATCGGTGCCGTCCCAACTGTCGAGGCTGTCGAGCCACTCCTCAGCGGGGTTCCAGTCGGTGACAAGGGTGGAGTGGACGAAGCGCTCGAGCGTCTCGTCGGACACCTCCACGCCCTCGCGAGCGGCCTCGAGGATGAGCGTGTTGCGCGCCTCAGGGCTGAGCGGCTGATAGTCGTCGGTGCCTTGCGGGGCATAGAGCGTCTCGCCCGTCAGCACATTGCGGCGCAACGAGCAACGTCTTTGCAAATAAGATAAAGCGTCCATGCGTGTATGGGGTTTTCGTGCAAAGTTAGTAAAAAAGCAAGAAAACCGAAAGCCTTTAGGGTGCAATTTCACGTTTATTGCACCCTAAAGGAACAAATAGCTGGTTTCTTCTGTCTTGGATGGGGTTTCGAGGGGATTTACTCCTCGGTATAGAGCACCTGCACCAGGGTCTGTCCCACGGCCTTGAGCGTGGCGGCGTCGATGTGTTGCATGTCGTCGGCCAGGGTGTGCCAGGTGGGTCCGAAGGAGCTCTGCTCGCAGTCGGGATAGTAAGGGATGATGTCGATGCAGGGGATGTTGGCCACCTGGTTGACAGGGATATGGTCGTCGGTGATCATGCCTCCGGCACTCTTGGGGAAGAACGAGCCGTAGCCAGCCTGGCGGGCGGCACGCCACACCTTCTTCACGATGTCGGGGGCATACTGTTGCGACATGCCCTCCTGATAGAAGCGGGCGCCCTGGCCGCCCACCATGTCACACAGGATGCCATAGCGGGGCGCATAGTCTTGTGGCTTGTTGGCGGCCCAATATTGTGCTCCGAGGGCCCATGAGTTGCCGTCGTCGGTGCGGTCGCTCCACGAGGGCGTGCCCCAGTCCTCGGCGTCGAAGCACACGAAGTCGACACCCAGGGCCTTGGAGGCCATCAGCGTCTGTGCCCCGTCGTTGGCCGCAGGGGCCGCGGCACCCGTCTGCTGACTCAGCAAACGGGCCAGTTCGAGCATGACGGCCACTCCGCTGGCGGCATCGTTGGCGGCGAGGATGGGCTTGCGCCAGTTGGTGCTGTCGGGATCGTTGTCGGCCCAGGGGCGTGAGTCCCAGTGGGCGCAGATCAGGATGCGCGTGGTGGCCTTGGGGTTCCAGTGGGCGATGATGTTGGTGCTCTTCAGCGTGGTGCCGTCATATCCCTTGAGGTCGGCTTGCTGAGTGGTCACCTCGCAGCCATACTGCTTGAACTTGGCGATGATCCACTCGGCGCACTTGGCGTGGCCCTCGGAGTTCATGTCGCGCGGGCCGAAGGCACACTGGGCTGCCGTGAAGGCGTAGGCCGAGTCGGCATTGAAGGCCGGGCCGACAGGCTCGATCTTTTCCACCTCGTCGGCGTCCTCCGTCTCATCGGTCTTGGGCGAGGCCAAGGGACCGGCGAGGAAAAGCCACGCCACGCTGGCACAGACTATAGCTATCACGATTGTCAGGATTGATTTTTTCTTCATAGTTGGTTGTTTTTAGCGGCTTGCACTTGTGCCATGACACGGAGCCAGTTGCCGCCCCAAATCTTGGCGATGTCGCGCTCGCTGTAGTGGCGCAACAGGAGGTGCCGCGTGAAGTTGATGAGCTCCGACGCATCGGCGCAGCCCCGCACCGTCCCGTCGCCGTCGAAGTCGGTGCCGATGCCCACATGGTCGATGCCCATGACGTCGATGGCATGTTCCAGATGACGGATGGCGTCGAGGATGGTGGCCTCTGGCGTGTCCTTGCTGAGGAAGCCATGATAGAGTGTGATGTGGGCCACGCCACCCCGTTTGGCCAAGGCGCGCATCTGGTCGTCGGTGAGGTTGCGCGGCACGTCGCAGAGGGCACGCGAGTTGCTGTGTGAGCAGACGATGGGCGTGCTGCTGATGTCGAGCGCATCGTAGAACGACTTCTCGGCGGCATGGCTGAGATCGACCATGATGCCCTCCTCGTTCATGCGGCGGATGACCTTCTCGCCAAACGACGACACGCCGTTGTGGGTGTTGCAGCCGCGTGCGCTGTCGCAGATGTCGTTGTCGCCATTGTGGCAAAGGGTGATGTAGACCACGCCGCGCTGGGCGAAGTGGCGCACACAGGCCAGGTCGTGGTTGAGGGCCAGTCCGTTCTCGATGCCGAACATGATGGAGCGGCGTCCCTTGCGCTTGTCCTCATAGAGATCGGCAGGCGTGCGGGCGATGCTGATGTAGTCGCTGTTGGCGTCGACGATGCGTTCGAGCTTGTCGAAGATGAGATCGGCATACTGCGTGGGCGACAGTTGGGTGCCCAGCGATGCCAGGTCGGGATTGTGGCGGATGATGCCGGCGATGTCGACCTTCTGCGAGAACTGCTCGCCGAGCTTCGGCTGGGGCAGGTAGGCCGCCATGATGACAGCGTCTTGCCGTCCGTCGGTCATCTTGTGGAGGTCGTAGAGGATGCGGTCGTCGCGCTGGCTGAACTGCACCCCTTGCGGGAAAAACATCGGGGTGTCGCAATGGGTGTCGAGGGTGAGCGTGCGCTCATGCACCTGCTTGGCCCTCCAGAAGAGGTTGGCCTCGCTGACAAGCCACTGGAAGATGGGCAGTCCGTCGTCGCCGAGCCACTCTGGATGCCACTGCACGCCCATGATGGGCTTCATCTCACTGCTTTCCATGGCCTCGATGACGCCGTCGGGCGCCTGGGCCGCCACCTGGAAGTGTGGACCGGTCTGGCTCACCGCCTGGTGGTGGAAACTGTTGACGAAGAGCGTCTTGGCCTCCTGGCCGTCGCGTGCATAGAGCGAAGCCAGCGCGGAGCCCGGCTGAAGGGCCACGGCATGGGTGGGCAGGGCGCGGTCGGCGTCCTGCGAATGCTTGATGGTCGCATGGCCAGAGGCAGGCAACTCACTGATGTCTTGCGCCACAGCGCCCCCCAGGGCCAGGGCCAACGTCTGCAAGCCGCGGCAGATGCCCAACATGGGTATCTGGCGGTTGAAAGCTAGTCGCGTGATGAGCAACTCGGGCAGGTCGCGCGTGGCGTTGATGCCATGCAGCAGGGGCGACGGTTGCTGGCCAGCCCACAAGGGGTTGTGGTCGCCGCCGCCGGTGAGCAGGAGGGCGTCGAGGTGGTCGAGGGTGTTGATGATCACATCCTTGTCGGCCACGGGTGGGATGATGACGGGTATGCCCCCGGCGCGCACCACCTGCATGTAATAGCGGTCGCGCAGGGCGGCATCGCCATCGGTGTAGTTGGCGGTGATGCCAATGACAGGCCGATGGGTTGTCTCGGGATAGGTCGCATACACCTCACGGAGATGCGACTCCAAATGAAATGTCTCCATGGTGAATGCCGAAGGGTCGTTTAGTCGTCGATAGGTACGGGGATCTCACGCTTGATGCTCTGTTCCAGGGAGATGAGCGTCTCGGTGGAGACAACGCCTGGGATGGTCTGCAACTGGTTGTTGAGCAGGTCCATGAGCTGCTCGTTGTCGCGTGCGTAGAGCTTCAACAGCATGGTGTAGGAACCCGTGGTAAAGTGACATTCCACAATCTCGGGAATGTTGACGAGGCGCTTCACCACATCTTTATACATGGAGCCGCGCTCGAGGTTGAGGCCCACATAGGTGCAGGTGCTGTAGCCGAGGCTCTTCGGGTTGACGTCGAAGCCGCTGCCGGTGATGACCCCGCCTTCCACGAGATGTTGCACACGCTGGTGGATGGCGGCGCGTGAGACGCCACACTCTGCTGCCACATCCTTGAAGGGTATGCGGGCGTTCTTAGAGAGAATTGACAGTATCTTCTTGTCTAAGTTATCAATCTTGTCCATTGTCTTTTGTTTTCATAAAGTTTATACCAATGAGCAAAAGTAGACAATTTTATTGATACCCACAACAAAAATGCACGATTATTTTGCAATAACCGTGCATTTTGTCATGTCATAAGCGCTTGGGACTGTTATTTCTTGCGCTTTGTGGTCTTTTTGTCGGTTGCCTTCTTGGCCGGCGTGAGGGTGGCGGCCGGCTGCTTGTCGGCCTCGATGCCCACCAGTTCGACGGTGAAGATCAGCGTGGAATAGGGCTTGATGAATCCTGCCTGGCGCTCGCCGTAGGCCAGGTCCTGTGGGATGTAGATCTCCCACTTGCTGCCCACGTTCATGCTGGTCAGAGCCTCGGTCCATCCCTTGATGACCTGGTCGCAACGGAACTTGTCGGTCTTGGCGCCGTTGTGGCGTGCGGTGGCGTCGAAGATGTTGCCGTCGATGGTCTTGCCTTCGTAGATGACCTCCACGGTCTGGGTCTTCTCGGGCTTGGCTCCTGTGCCTTCCTTGATGACCTTATACTGGAGACCTGAGGGCAGTGTGACGACGCCAGGCTTGGAGGCGTTGTTCTTCAGCCACACGGCGTTGAGCTCCTTGTAGGCCTCATTCTTGGCTTTCTGTGCGGCCATGATGCGGCTGTTCATGAGCTCGGCGGCAGCCTCCTGCTTGAAGAGGGTGGTGTCGCTCAGCACACCGGCCAGGAAACCCTCATGGAAGAGATCGGCGGTGATAGAGTCCTTGCAGCCCTCGAGGTTGCGTGTGAGACTGGGCAAGATCTGGTTCTTGGCCTGCTCGGCGATGCTGGCGCCTGCGCTGTAAGCGGCGAAAGCGGGATCGCCAGCCTTGGCGATGGCCTCGCGGTAGCCGCGCGCGAACTCAGCCAGGTAGGCTGTGTCGACGTGCATGCGCTCCTGCAGATAGGGCAACAGGCCCTGTGTGGAGGCCACACCGGCAGCAAAGCTCAGCGTGTCGGACGGGCTGACCAGTGTCACGACCTTCGTCTCCTGCTCCGTGGCAGGGGCGGCCGTCTTCTTCTTGTCTTTCTTCTTGCCTGCCACGGCGGTGCTGAAGGTAGCGCCGGCGAGGAAAAGCATGGCGAACAAAAGTATCTTCTTCATGATGGCTGTTCCTCCTTAAATTACTTGCCCACCTTGACAAGTTCGATCTTGAAGATCAGCGTAGAGAAGGGCTTGATGGCACCTGCCTGGCGCTCCTTGTAAGCCAAGTTCTGGGGAATGTAGACCTCCCACACTGAACCCTGGGGCATGTGGGTCAGGGCCTCTGTCCAACCAGGGATGAACTGCTTGGGCTGGATGGTCACGGCGCCGTTGCCATTGGTGTAAGAGCTCTCGAAGACCTTGCCGTCGATGGTGCGGCCCTCGTAGTTGACAGTCACTGTGGTGGTGTCGGTCGGGATGGGGCCGTTGCCTTCCTTGATGACCTTATACTGGAGGCCTGAGGGCAGTGTCACCACACCGGGCTTCTTCTTGTTGGCTGCGAGGAACTTCTCACCGGCCACCTTGTTAGGACCAAACTCCTTCATCATCGTGGCGGTCTTGATGGCCTCCATCTTGGTCTGGGCCACTTCCTGTGCGGTCTCGGGAGTCATCAGTCCGGGCTTGCCATAGACGCCTGTGATGAAGGCGGCGAGCAGGTTCTTCAGAGAGATGGTCTTCGTGGAGTCGGCACCGAAGGCCTCGTGGTTCACGCTCTTCACCAACTGGGTGGAGAGGCCCTGTCCCACCTGGAGACCCATGATGTAGGCGGCCTTCTTCTTGTCGTCGCCAGCGTTGACACCCTCGTTGACACCCTTCACAAACTCATCGATGTAAGCTGTGTCGATGCCTGCCTGGCCCGACTGGATGACCTGGTGGATGTACTGAGACTGAAGCATACCGATGGCGTAGCTCAGTGAGTCGACATCGCTCTTCAGGTCAGCCTTGGGGGTGGAGTTGCCACAGGCCGAGAGGGCAGCTGCGGCGATAGCCATGATGGCTAATGATTTCAAGTTTTTCATTGTGTTTTATTTGTTTTTTCTGAAATTTTCATGTCTGCCGCACGGCGCTTGTCCGTGCCTGCCCATCACTTCACCTTGACCAGTTCGACATCGAAGATGAGGGTGGCATAGGGAGGGATGCTCTGGCCTGCGCCACGCTCGCCATAAGCCAACTGGTAAGGGATGAAGAAGCGATACTTGGCGCCCTCCTGCATGAGCTGCAAGCCCTCGGTCCAGCCCTTGATGACCTGGTTGAGGCCGAAGGTGGCCGTCTCGCCACGACGGTAGCTGCTGTCGAACACCTGGCCGTTGATGAGCGTGCCCTCATAGTGGCACTCCACCTGGTCGGTGGCTGACGGCTTGCGGCCGTCGCCCTCGCGCAACACCTGATATTGCAGTCCTGAAGGCAGTGTCACCACACCGTCCTTCTTGGCGTTCTCAGCCAGGAAGGTCTCGCCTTCCTTCTTGGCGGCAGTGGCCTGCTCCTCAGCTTTCTGCTGGAAGAAGCTCTCCACGGCTGCCTGGGCCTCCGCGTCGGTGAGCGTGGCCTTGGAGGCAAACACGTCCTTGATGGCCTGTGCGAAATCGTCTACGTTCACTTCGGCAGCGTTCATCTGTTGCAGCTGACGGCCGATGCTCATACCAAGAGCATAACTTACTTTATCCATTCTTCTGATAATAATTTTTATAAATAATACGCAAAGTTACTATTTTTAATTGTTAGGGGAACCATTATAATCGAAAAATTACTATTTTTGTGCAATAATAACGTTTAATAACCCCAAGACTATGAAGAAGAAAGTGGTTTTTCTGACAGGTGCGGGAATGTCGGTGGAGAGTGGCTTCAAGACATTCCGCGGCAACGACGGACTATGGGAGAACTATCCCGTGGAGCAGGTGGCGTCGCACGAGGGCTGGGAGGCTGACCCCACCCTGGTCACCAATTTCTACAACATGCTGCGCCGCAAGCTATGGGACGCACAACCCAACGAGGGCCATCGCCTCGTGGCCGAACTGGAAAAGGACTATGAGGTGAGCGTGCTCACGCAGAACGTGGACAACCTGCACGAGAAGGCGGGCAGCACACACGTCATCCATCTCCATGGCGAACTGACCAAGGTGTGCTCGAGCCGCAACCCCTACGACGAGCGCTACATCCAGGAGCTGACGCCCGAGAACAGCGACGTCGTGCCGGGCACCAAGGCGGGCGACGGCTCGCTGTTGCGCCCGTTCATCGTGTTCTTTGGCGAGAGCGTGCCCATGCTCAACCCCGCGGCCCAAGAGGCCGAGGAGGCCGACGTGTTTGTCATCATCGGCTCGTCGCTCAATGTCTATCCCGCTGCCGGACTGGTGCAATACACCAAGCCCGACTGCCCCATCTATCTCATCGACCCCAACGCCGTCAACCTCAATGGCTACCGCAACATCACGCATATAGAGAAAGGTGCGTCGGCGGGCATGCGCGAACTGGTGGAGCGGCTGAAAGGCTGACCATCGGGAGCACCCTATCCCTTGCATCGGGAGTGATCCATCCCTTGACAAAAGGCTTCGCGAGACGGCCACGGCTGTCCTCGCGGAGCCTTTTGCTTGTTCGCATGCGTAATGTTAGAGGGCTACGCACCCTTCTTTCGCAATTCCTATATCCTCGATTTGTTTTCCACCCATGGCTTGTTTCCTTGGGAAGGGATATTCCGAAGCATGTATCATTCAGAACTTTCCTTACATATAATGGCACAAATCATCAAGAAAACAAGGCAACGTGAACGAACGTCTGTGGAACGGGAAAACAAAGACAAAAGTTAAGGTCGCAACAGAGCATTAGTTGCTACCCAATCCAAGCAGATTTCCAACGGAAGAAAACGATTTAGGGGAGGCCACGGCCCACTTTTTTGGCTTATATTCACCGAACAACCATCAAAAAGCGGGAACTACTGGCCAGAAGATGGCCTCAGCAGCCACCAATCGGGGTTCGGGTGCCGATTTGGCTCCTTCTCACCCGCCTTTCTACCACAATAAAGGCCAAAAACGCCTTTAACCCTCGGTTTTGCAAAGTCGGAGTTATCACTTTTTTGTCGCACTTTGCCATTTCTCGATGATTGGCCCCATATTTATCCTACGGATAATCCACTATTCTTCATAATTTGCCTAACTTTGTATGCAAATCAAAACCCAACAACATGAAAAAGACCCTCATAACCGCGCTCACACTGGTGACGGCCCTCACAGCCACCGCCCAGAAGCGCGCATTCACTGTGGAGGACGTCTATCGCGTGCAATACGTGTCGTCGCCCTCCGTGTCACGCGACGGCACCCTCGCCTACTCCACCAGTCGTTCGGACCTGAAGGCCCAACGCTCATTCAGCAATGTCTACGTCGTGAAGCCTGGAAACAAGGGCGAGGCCACAGCCATCACCAACAACGATAAGAGCTATGCACCCCAATGGTCGCAGGATGGAAAAAGCCTCTACTACTGTTCTACTGTGAACGGGGCTACCCAACTATTCAAAAATACTGACGGAAAAGTCGATCAAGTCACCGACTACGCTCTCGGCGTGCAAAACCCCGTGGTGTCGCCCGACGGTCGTCTCGTGGCCTTCGCCGCCGAGGTCTACCCCGAGATTGGCGGCGCCGACGGCCAGGCCAACAAGGCTGCCATGGACAAGCGCGCCAAGAACCCCATCCAGGCGCACATGGCCGACAACCTGCTCTTCCGCCACTGGACCGATTATAACGACGGACGCTACTGGCACATCATCATCTACAACACCGAGACGAAGACCTACACCGACGTCACGCCGGGCCGTTTCCACAGTCCGGTGTTCTCCCCCAGCGGTCCCTCGGGCTACGTCTTCTCGCCCGACTCCAAGGAGCTCTGCTACCTGAGCAACCACGATGCCCATCCCGAGGCATCCACCAACTGCGACCTCTGGACCGTGAGCGTCACGGGCGGCGAGGCTCGCAACCTCACAGCCGACAACAAGGCGTGGGACGGCAGCCCGCAGTACAGTCCCGACGGGCGCTGGATCGCCTACCGCTTCCAGCGCACGCCGAGCTATGAGAGCGACCGTTTCATCCTCGGGCTCATCAACCGCCAGACGGGCGAGAAGCGCGTCCTGACCGAAGGTTACGACAATTGGGTCGACGACTACAAGTGGGCCGCCGACTCAAAGAGCATCTACTTTCTCGGCGAGGAGCGCGGATACCAGCCCCTCTACCAGGTGAACGTCAAGAGCGGACGCCTCACCAAGCTCATCGCCGGACGCGCCATCGGCAGCTTTGAGCCCGACGGCAAGGGTGGCTTCTACTACACCTACTCCACCACGGGCAAGCCTGTGGCCCTCTACCACACCGCCACACCCGGCAAGACCGGCACCCGCTTCGCCGAGAAGCAGGTCACGCACCTCAACGACCAGATGGAGGCCGAGGTCGACATCCGTCCCTCGGAAGCCCACTGGGTCATCGGCGCCGACGGCGACAGCGTGGAGTATTTCATCGTGAAGCCCCACGACTTCGACCCCAACAAGCGTTATCCGCTCGTCATCAACGTGCACGGCGGTCCCCAGATGCAGTGGATGGACTCCTTCCGCCCCGACTGGCAGGTGTTCCCCGGAGCGGGTTATGTGGTGGCCTACCCCAACCCCCACGGCTCGACGGGCTACGGCCAGAAGTTCTGCCACGCCATCAGCGGCTCATGGGGCGGACGCCCCTTTGAGGACGTGATGAAGGTGACCGACCAACTCGCACAGCTCCATTATGTCGACTCCACACGCATGGGCGCCATGGGTTGGTCCTACGGCGGCTACTTCATGAACTGGCTCCAGGGCCACACCAAGCGTTTCCGCTGCCTCGCCTCGATGATGGGCCTTTTCGACCTGCGCTCGATGTGGGGCACGACCGAGGAGCTCTGGTTCCCCAACTTCGACCTGGAGGGCCAGCCCTGGAACTCCAAGCTCTATAAGAAGTGGAGCCCGTCGGAGTATGTGGAGCGCTTCGCCACCCCGACGCTCATCATCACCGGCGAGCGAGACTACCGCGTGTCCTACAACCAGTCGCTGCAGTACTTCACCACATTGCAGACCCTGGGCATCCCCTCGCGCCTCATCGTCTTCGAGAACGACGGCCACTGGCCCTCAAGCCTGCGCTCCATGCCGCTCTACTACAACGCCCACCTCGAGTGGTTCCACAAGTATCTCGGCGGCGCACCCGCACCCTGGGACAGCGAGAAGATGGTGCAAGAGGGCATCGCCTGGTAAGCCCACGAAAAAAGATGGAGAAAAAGACGCCGAAAAATGAAGCGTCATCAGATAATTGATGTATCTTTGCATATCACCATTTAAGTCGCATTGATATGGCTAAATACCCCTCATGGCAAGACGAATATTGGCTCATGCTCATGCAGCTGTACCTCAAACGGCCGCAGGGCGTGAAGCCTCTCTACAGCCGGGCGCTCGTCGACCTCGCCCTGGAGTTGCACTTCCCACCCGACTACCTCTATCGCAAGATGTTCAAGTTGCGGCAGATCGACACGCCCAACCTGCAACGCCTCTGGGACACCTACGCCGACAACCCACGACGGCTGTCGCGCGAGGTGAAGCTCCTGAAGCGCATGAACGGCTTCGGGACGGCGGGCGAGTTCTATGCCGGGGTGGTCATCAATGAGTCGTGGGAGAAAGACTTCAAGCCCATCGAGGGCCTGGCCGACCGGCGCCTCACGCCCATCATGCTCATCATGACGCTCGACCTCTATTTCCGGCTTACGCCCAACACCATGGTGGCCGAGACGCCCGAGATCGCCGAGTTGGCCAAGCTCATCCGCATCAAGCCCGAGGAGGTGGTGGCCATCATGCAGGCCTACCAGGCCGTGGACCCCTACCCCACCAGCGACAGTCCCGTCTCCCCCACCCTGCTCGCCGCCTGCGAGGAGGTGTGGAAGCGGTATGGCAACGAGGATCCGCAAAAGATTGCCGCCACAGCGGCGCAACTCAAAGAATACTGGAAATAACGCATGGCACAGAAACTCATACAAACCCAAGCGCAGACGCAGACCCAACAGCAGCGCCTCTCACAGCAACAGATGTTGCAAGTGAAGTTGCTGGAGATGCCCCTGGCCGAACTCGAGCAGAACATCGCCCTGGAGCTCGACGACAACCCAGCCCTGGAGGAGCGGCGCGACGACCTCGACGACCCACACGCCAGCGCCGACGCCTCGTCCGACGACCTGCACGAGGGAGCGTCCGACGACGCCCCCGACACAGCCGATGGCACGGCTGACGACGCGGCCGACCTCGGCACGGGCGACGACAGCTATGAGCGGAAGAGCGAGCGCGAGGAGCGCGAGGAGGCGCTCGACAACGCCCTGGCCAACCTTGGCAGCGACGACGAGATGCCACAGGCCGACCATTACGCCACATCGGCCGACAACGACGACGCCGACTATGAGGAGATGGTATGGGGCGACAGCACCTCGTTCTACGACAAGCTCAAGGAACAGATGGGCGTGCTCGAACTGACCGACCAGCAACAGCAGGTCATGGAATATCTCATCGGCTCTCTCGACGACGACGGGATATTGCGTAAACCATTGGATGATATTGCCGACGAACTGGCCATCTACCACGGCATCGACGTCACAGAGAAGGACGTGGAGGACGTGTTGCGGATGCTCCAGCGCTTCGACCCCGCCGGCATCGGCGCCCGCTCCCTGCAAGAGTGCCTGCTCCTGCAGGTGCAGCGCAAGCCCGCCGGCAAGCTCAAGGACCTCATGACAAGCGTCTTGACCAACCACTACGAGGACTTCATCAAGAAGCACTGGGACAAGATCGCCTCCTCGCTGGGCCTCACCCCGGAGCAGGCCGACGCCGTCCACCAAGAGATCCTCAAGCTCAACCCCAAGCCGGGAGCGGCCCTCGGCGAGACCATGGGGCGCAACACGCAACAGATCACGCCCGACTTCATCGTCGACACCGACGACGAGGGCCACGTCAGCTTCACCATCAACCACGGCCGTGTGCCCGAGCTGAAGGTGTCGCCCGACTTCGCCAGCATGGTCGAACACTACAAGAACAACAAGCAGAAGATGACGCGCACCGACAAGGAGGCGCTGCTCTACGCCAAGGAGAAGGTGGAGAAGGCGCAGGGCTACATCGAGGCCATACGCCAGCGGCAACACACGCTGTACGTCACGATGAAGGCCATCATCAACTGGCAGATGAAGTTCTTCCAGGATGGCGACGAGGCCGACCTCAAGCCGATGATCCTCAAGGACATCGCCGAGAAGACCGGGCTCGACATCTCCACCATCAGCCGCGTCAGCAACCAGAAGTATGCACAGACACGCTGGGGCACCTTCCGCCTCCGCTTCTTCTTCACCGACAGCTATGTCACCAAGGACGGCGAAGAGATGTCGACGCGCAAGATCAAGCTCGCGCTGAAAGACCTCATCGACCACGAGGACAAGAAGAAGCCCCTCTCCGACGATGTGCTGGCCCAGGAGATGAAGAAACGGGGCTTCCCCGTGGCGCGCCGCACCATCGCCAAGTATCGTGAGCAACTCCACCTGCCCGTGGCCCGCCTGCGCAAGGCTTAGCGCCAGGCGCACCGACGACCGTTACCAAAGCACGTATGAAAGAAAAAAACATCATATTGGCAGCTCGGGTGATGAGCATGGTCTTCACCCCCTTCTACCTGCCCATCGCAGGATTGCTGGCCTTGTTTGTCTTCAGCTACATGAGTCTGCTGCCCACCGCCTACAAGTTGACGGTGCTCACCATGGTCTATCTCTTCACCATCCTGTTGCCCACGGTGCTCATCCACCTCTATCGGCGCTATCAGGGGTGGACCTCCTCGGAGATGGCACAGAAGGAGCGCCGCATGGTGCCCTACATCATCGCCATCCTCTGCTATTTCATCTGCTATTACCTGATGAGCCTGATCCGCATCCCGCAGTTCATGGCCAACATCCTGGTGGCGGCCCTGGTCATACAGATCGCCTGCGCCATCGTCAACGTGTGGTGGAAGATCTCCACCCACTGCGCGGCCATCGGCGGTTTTGAGGGTGCGCTCATCGCCTTCTCCATCCTCTTCGCCTTCAACCCGATGAGTTGGTTTTGCATCATCCTCATCCTCGCCGGCATGGTGGGCACGAGCCGCATGGTGCTCCGCCAGCACACGCTCTCGCAGGTCGTCGCGGGCTTTCTCGTGGGCGTGGTCCTCGGCTTCTGGGCCATCATCTGAGGAGGACGACCGTCACCCGACAACATCACACAACAAGACAACCCAAACAAACACATATTTTATGAAACCATTAGTCAGTATCATCATGGGGTCCACAAGCGACCTTCCTGTCATGGAGAAAGCTTGCAAGTGGCTGGAAGAGCAGCAGATCCCCTTTGAGATGAACGCCCTCTCGGCCCACCGCACCCCCGACGCCGTGGAGCAGTTTGCCAAGGGTGCCAAAGCCCGTGGCGTGAAGGTCATCATCGCCGGAGCGGGCATGGCCGCCGCCCTGCCGGGCGTCATCGCCGCCTCCACACCGCTGCCCGTCATCGGTGTGCCCATCAAGGGCATGCTCGACGGTCTCGACGCCATGCTCTCCATCATCCAGATGCCGCCGGGAATTCCCGTGGCCACGGTGGGCGTCAACGGTGCGCAGAACGCCGCCATCCTCGCCGCAGAGATGATCGCCCTGGGCGATGAGACCATCGCCGCCAAGGTCGACGCCTGGAAGGCCGGACTGGGCAAGAAGATCGAGAAGGCCAACAAGGACCTGGCCGAGATCAAGGACTACAAATACAAGTGCTAAGAGGCATGGACTTATTCAACTATCACAGGCGCGAGACGACCGTGGCGCATGTGGGACGCCTCGACATGGGCGGCGACAACCCCATCCGCATCCAGTCGATGACGACCACCAGCACCGACGACACCGAGGGCTCGGTGGCCCAGTCGGAGCGCATCATCAAGGCCGGCGGTGAACTGGTGCGCCTCACCACGCAAGGCATCCGCGAGGCGGAGAACCTCAGAAACATCCAGGCGGGCATCCGCCGCGACGGCTTCAGCACACCGCTCTGCGCCGACGTCCACTTCAACCCCAACGTGGCCGACGTGGCCGCACGCATCGCCGAGAAGGTGCGCGTGAACCCGGGCAACTATGTCGACCCGGCGCGCAAGTTCGTCAAGCGCGAATACACCGACGAGGAGTATGCCCAGGAACTGCAAAAGATCGAGGACCGCTTTGTGCCCTTCCTCAACATCTGCAAGGAGCACCACACCGCCATCCGCATCGGCGTGAACCACGGCTCGCTCTCCGACCGCATCCGCAACCGCTACGGCGACACCCCCGAGGGCATCGTGGAGAGCTGCATGGAGTTTCTGCGCATCTGCAAGCGTGAGCATTTCGACGACGTGGTCATCTCCATCAAGGCCAGCAACACGGTGGTCATGGTGCGCTCGGTGCGCCTGCTCGTCGACACGATGGCCCGGGAGGGCATGAGCTATCCGCTCCACCTGGGCGTCACCGAGGCTGGCGAGGGCGAGGACGGACGCATCAAGAGTGCCGTGGGCATTGGCGCCCTGCTGGCCGACGGCATCGGCGACACCATCCGCGTGTCGCTCTCCGAGGAGCCTGAGGCTGAGATCCCCGTGGCCCGCCACCTGGTCGACTACATCGGGCGCAAGGCAGGACACATCCTCATCCCGGGCCAGGCCTACGACGGCTTCGACTGGCTCCACCCCGTGCGCCGCGCCACCCAGGCCGTGGCCAACATCGGAGGCGGTCACGCTCCCGTGGTCATCACGTCGCTGCAGGCCGCCAAGCAGGCCGAAGGAGCGGCGGCGGCAACGGCCCGCGAGGTCAAGTCTGACTATGTCTACACGGGTGCCGAGGCGCCTACGGACTCGCTTCACAACTATATCACGGACTATAACGTCTACGCCGAACTGACCCAGGGTGGCACCCAACCTTACGAGCCGAAAGGCAAGGGCACGGGCGCCGCACGCCTCTACCCCATCTTCCCCGTGACGGCCATGCCCTTCATCGGCATGGTCCAAGCGCCGGTGAAGTTCCTGGTGTTGCAGTTTGGCACGCCCAGCGATGAGTACCTGGCCTGTCTGAAGGCGCATCCCGAGATCGTGGTGGTGTGCACCAGCCATCACCAGAACCGCCTGGGCGACCAGCGCGCACTGGTCCACGAGATGATGATCGCTGGCGTGACCAACCCCGTGGTGTTCGCACAGATGTACCGCCTGAACGACAAGGAGGAGTTCCAACTGGAGGCGGCGGCCGACATGGGCGCCCTGATGATGGACGGCCTGACCGACGGCCTGTGGCTGATGAACGACGGCAACATTGCCCAGGCGGACATCGACGACACGGCCTTCGGCATCCTGCAGGCGGCTCGCCTGCGCACCACGAAGACCGAATACATCTCTTGTCCGGGCTGTGGCCGCACGCTCTACGACCTGCGCGAGACCATCGCGAAGATCCGCGAGGCCACAAAGGAGATGAAGGGCCTGAAGATCGGCATCATGGGATGCATCGTCAACGGACCTGGCGAGATGGCCGACGCCGACTATGGCTACGTCGGGGCGGGCCCGAAGCGGGTGTCGCTCTACCGCGGACAGACGTGTGTGGAGAAGAACATCCCTGAGGACGAGGCTGTCGACCACCTGTTGGCGCTCATCCGCAAGGACCAGGAGGCTGCGGGGGCCTGACGCCACGGCGCCGCTCCCCCACCCCACTCGGCATGACGACACACCCGATTAACAACCTAACACTTTCGATCAACGACATGGAAGGACGTACGATCAACGACATGGAACTGCGCGACCGCTACATGGCCTCGGCCCACCGCTACGACGATGCGGCCAGCCTCTACCGGCGTTGCGGCCGCTCAGGCGTGCTGTTGCCCAAGGTCAGCCTGGGCTTTTGGCACAACTTCGGCAGCTGCGACAGCTATGAACGCGCCCGCGCCATCACCCATTGTGCCTTCGACAACGGCATCACCCACTTCGACCTGGCCAACAACTATGGCCCACCCTACGGGTCGGCCGAGGAGACGGTGGGCCGACTGATGGCCGACGACTTCCGTCCCTACCGCGATGAGCTCTTTCTCTCGACCAAGGCGGGCTACGACATGTGGCCCGGTCCTTATGGCAACTGGGGCTCGCGCAAGTATCTCTTCGCCAGCGTGGAACAGAGTCTGCGGCGCATGCGGGTCGACTATGTGGACCTCTTCTACAGTCACCGCTACGACCCAGAGACGCCCCTGGAGGAGACCTTGCAGGCTCTTGTCGACATCGTCAGGCAGGGCAAGGCGCTCTACATCGGCATCTCGCGCTGGCCGCTGGAGGCACTCCGCGTGGCCCACGACTACCTGAAGGCTCACGACGTGCCCCTGCTCATCTATCAGGGGCGCGTCAACCTGCTCGACCGTGAGCCCCTCAGCGAGGGCATCCTCGACTATTGCCACGAACAGGGCATCGGCTTCATCAGTTTCTCGCCCCTGGCACAGGGCTTGCTCACCGACCGCTACCTGCACGGTGTGCCTGCCGACTCGCGCATGGCGAAGAACCATTTCCTCAAGAAAGAGCGCCTGACGCCTGAGCTCTTGGCTTATCTGCAACGGCTCAACAACACCGCCACCAGCCGGGGCGAGACCCTGGCGGAGATGGCCTTGGCGTGGATCCTCCACCAGCCAGGCATCACCAGCGTGCTGGTGGGAGCCAGCAGCGCCGAGCAACTGCAGAAGAACCTGCGCTGCGTCCACGCCGAGCCCTTCCCCGAAAACATCGAGGCGCTGGAACAATGAGGCTGAGACGGCTGGACAAAGCGCCCGAAAGGGAAGAGCAGAAAGCGGACTAAGAAAGAATGGAAAACCCAATAAAAAAGGTAGGAAGCCTCGTTGCTTGCCTACCTTTTTTATTGGGTTTTATGGATGTTTCGCATTTTGGCCGAGAGCGTGTCACACATCTTTACCGCTCGCGCGGACCATTGCATGGACGGGAAGGCGTCGACCTGCCCCGCTCACTCGGTGAGGAAGGCCTTTGCAAACTCCCAGATGACGATGCCGGCGGTGGTGCTGACGTTGAGGCTGTGCTTGGTGCCAAACTGGGGTATCTCCAGGCATCCGTCGCTCATGTCGACCACGGTCTGCTTGACGCCTTTCACCTCGTTGCCCAGGATGATGGCGTAGCCCTGGTGGGCGGGCGCGTCGGCCTGCGTCTGCTCACGGAGCACGTCGCCCAGGTGTTGCAGTTTGGTGGAGTGCTCCACCTGCTCGACGCTCCAGACGAAGAAGCCCTCATCGTGTAGGGCGCGCACGGCGTCCTCGGTGTTGGCGAAGTATCGCCAGTCGACGCTGTCCTCGCCCCCGAGCGCCGTCTTGTGGATCTCGGCGTTGGGCGGACAGGCGGTGATGCCGCAGAGATAGACGCCCTCCACGCGGAAGGCGTCGCCGCAGCGGAAGACACTGCCCACATTGTAGAGCGACCGCACGTCGTCGAGCACGACGATGAGCGGCAGCTTGTGGGCTTCCTTAAACTGTTGCACCGACAGGCGGTGCATCTCGATGGTCCTTAGTTTGCGCATGGCTGGGTGGTATGGGCTATGGGTGGACAGGGCCACGGGGGTTATTGTTTCACGCTGTAGGCCAAGGCGTAGGCCTTGATCTGCTTGATCATGGCCAGGAGGCCGTTGGAGCGGGTGGGCGAGAGGTGCTCGCGCAGTCCGATCTTGTCGATGAAATAGAGGTCGGCGTCGAGGATTTCCTGGGCGGTGTGTCCGCTGAGCACGCGCACCAGCAGGGCGATGATGCCCTTGACGATGAGCGCGTCGCTGTCGGCGGAGAACACGAGCTTGCCGTCCTCGCAGTCGCATTGCAGCCACACGCGGCTCTGGCAGCCGTCGATGAGGTTCTGCTCGGTCTTGTATTTGTCGTCGAGCTTGTCCAGGTCGTTGCCCAAGTCGATGAGCATCTGATACTTGTCCATCCAGTCGTCGAAGTCGCTGAACTCCTCGATGACCTCGTCTTGCAATTCGTTGATTGTCTTAGCCATATTACTTGTTTCCTTCTTTATTTGATGGCAAATGTAGCCTTTTTCATTGAATAGCCCAAGCCGCCCCTCCCGATTTCTGAGGGGCGATGGGGTGGGGGCGGGCGCTTACTCAGCGCGGTCGATGCGGAACACCTTGTCGTTGGGGCGCACCTTGGCGGGCACGGGCACGCTGACGAGCGTGTGCTGGGGCGCCTCGCTGATGGGCCCGTCGTCGCCGTGTATCTCGGTGGCCTTCAGGTACATCGCGCCCGTGGTGTTGCCGGTGATGAGCAACTTGTCGCCCTGCTTGAAGGTGGACGCCTGCACGGCAATCTCACCCACGCCGAGACGACTGAAATACTTGTTGACGCGGCCCACGAGCACCTTCTTCTCGGTGGCCAGTGACCCATAGCTCTTGTTCCACTCGCCGATGGTCTGTCCCTGGTAGTAGCCGTCCCAGAAGCCACGGTTGAAGACGGTGGCCAGGCGCTCGTCCCAGGCGTCCTTGCGCGCCTCGGTGAACGTGCCGTCGAGCACGGCGCGGATGGCCTCCTTGTAGCAGGTCACCACGGTGTAGACATACTCGGGGCCACGCGCGCGGCCCTCGATCTTGAACACGCGCACGCCGGCGTCCATCATCTTGTCGATGAAGCGGATGGTCTTCAGGTCCTTGGGGCTCATCACATATTTGTTGTCGATCTCGAGCTGATGGCCGGTCTCATTGTCGGTCACGGTGTAGCTGCGGCGGCACACCTGCACACACTGCCCGCGGTTGGCGGAGCGGTTGGCGGCGGCCAGACTCATGTAGCACTTGCCCGAGACGGCCATGCAGAGGGCGCCGTGGCAGAACATCTCGATGCGGATGGGCTGGCCAGCGGTGCCCGTGATGTGCTGCGCGCCGATCTGCTCATGGATGTGCTTCACCTGCTTAAGGGTGAGCTCGCGCGCCAGCACGCTGACGTCGGCAAACTGGGCGTAGAACTTCAGGGCCTCGACGTTGGAGATGTTGAGCTGTGTGGAGAGGTGCACCTCCACGCCCACCTGTCGGCAGTAGGCCATGACGGCCACGTCGGAGGCGATCACGGCGCTGACGCCTGCCTCGTGGGCGGCGTCGATGATCTGTCGCATCGTGGGCAAGTCGTCGTCATAGATCACGGTGTTGACCGTCAGGTAGGTCTTCATCTGGTGCTCCTGGCAGGTGGCCACGATGTCGTGCAGGTCGTCGAGCGTGAAGTGGTTGGCGCTGTGCGACCGCATGTTGAGCTGGCCCACACCGAAGTAGACGGAGTCGGCACCAGCCTGTATGGCGGCCGCCAGGCTCTCGCGCGACCCCACGGGGGCCATGATCTCAAAGTCTTCTAATCTTGCGTTCATGCTGCAAAGGTACTAAGTTTTTTTATATCATTCCACCAGGGTGAGCCTGTTTTATGTGTGAAAGTACAGCGTGAGCGGTTGAAATCTCTGACTCCCAAGGGCGTGAGCGGTTGAAAAGGGTTTATTGCCAGCTGGTTTTCTGAGTGGCGTGCGCGCCACTGGACGTCTTGCTTGGTTGGGGCCGTTGTGAGCTCGGCTCACGTAAGGACGCGGCCAAGCAAGGCGGCCAAGCCGTTAGGCTCAGAAAACCAACTGGGGGTTAATTTGGTTCTTGTCAATCCTCGCGTTTTTGTCTAACGCCATGCTTTGTCTTGAAAATTCTGAAAAAACAGGCACCTGGCGACTGCACCTTCTAGAGAAGAATAAATGGGTTTTGTCCGATTAAATTTCGTTAAAAGTCTTAATGGTAGTTAATTTGTATAAAATTGTTCGGCGAAAGAGGCCTTATCGAGTTGCGATAGATATCGAATCGAGACTCGATAGATATCTTATCGAGAGTCGATAGATATCGAATCGAGAGTCGATAAGATATCTATCGCAAAGCCCTGAGCATGCGCAGAGTTTTCCAAAGGACTTATTTTCGCTTAATGCTCTGTATGTC
>JBNMMB010000008.1:0-58426 GCA_050875105.1 Prevotella sp.
CATGCGTCCTTAGCTCAGCTGGTAGAGCAACTGACTCTTAATCAGTGGGTCTAGGGTTCGAATCCCTAAGGACGCACAGTTTTCAAGGAAAGCGATTTCGCTTGAAAAGCGTCCTTAGCTCAGCTGGTAGAGCAACTGACTCTTAATCAGTGGGTCTAGGGTTCGAATCCCTAAGGACGCACGTTGAGGTCCAAGTTCGAAAGAACTTGGACCTTTTGCTTTTTATATAAACCAACTGTTTCTCTTTCCACATCATGTCATTTTTGGCCAGCGGATTTTCCCGGTTGGTGAACATTGTGGGTCAGCGGATTTTTCACCTTTCACGTGCAGTGTTGTTTCTTGGCAGTTTGTTGGTGAAGAGGCTTGGTATGCTGGGAAAACAACATAAAAAAGCAGGAAGTCTTGTTATGACTTCCTGCCTCTCGTATGTTCTGCGTTGCGTCGGTCGGCGCTTGTTATTTCACTACAAACTTCTTTCCACCACGTATGTAGATGCCAGGTTGCAGCGATGCGGTGCTTGAGCCCACAGGCTGTCCGCTGAGGGTGTGGATCGTGTTGTCGGCTTTAGGCGTGTTGTCCTTGACCTCCTGGATGCCTGTGGCGTATCCATTGATAAAGTCGAAGGTGATGATTCTGTCGTTCTCATGGATATTTGCCAAAGCCTTGTCGACCTTATGAAACTTGGTGTTTGTGCTCGAAGGGGCTTGGGTGCCCGCATACCAATAGAAGTTGGGGATGCCCATGTTGTCGTTGAGTGCCGTCACGTTGCTAGTGCCGGGATAGGGATCACCTTTCATGCTTGTCTTGTAGAGGTTGCGGTTGGCAGCTATGTAGGATGACAGGCAAGCGCTGTCGGCAGGCACGACGGCCATGCCTGGCTGCTCGGCTTTGTTGTTGAGGCGCGTGCTCATGTAGATGACGTTGTTGCCCACCTCGTTGACGTGGTAGACAAGCAAGCCATGTCCGGGCAGTGACTTGTTCCATCCCTCCTTTTGGATGTTCTCCAGCAGGAAATATTCCAAGGGCTCCTCGTCATTCTGGATCTTGTAGGCCACGCCACCTTGTTCAGTGGTCTTGTCCATGGTGACAGCCGTCTCTGTTGCCGTGAGCGTCATGACGTTGACGGGCCACTCCATCTGCATCTTCTCCCAAGCCGTGTAAGCAGTGGGGCGGAAGCCGTTGTAGACATATTCTCCACCATCCATCAGATCCCAATACTCCATCTCCTGGTTGTCGATCTGTGCCGCCTTGGTCGTCGGGTAGAGGTCTGGCAGTCCGAGGGCATGAGAGAGCTCGTGGCAGGGCACACCCACACCGGTGATCATCCAGTTGGGATTGTCGTTGCTCACGGTGAAGGGCGCCAGTTCGCTCGCCATGCTATACCAGTTGAGCTTCATCCCTTTGAACGATCCGTTGGCAGCTCCCGTCTTTGCCCAAACGGTGTTGGCGCCACCACCGTTGTTTTGTCCCAGGCCCGCATAGATGATATAGACACAGTCAATGAGGCCGTCGCCGTCGTTGTCGTAGGCCGAGGCGTCAGCCACGGAGTCCACGATCAGGGCGAGGGCGTCGTTGACCAGCTCACGCGACTTCTCACCTGCCGACGACGTCTCGGGGCTGGCTCCATAATAGGCCATCGTGTTCTGCAGGTTGACAGGACCATAGACGTCAAACTGTGGGGTGAAGGTGCCGCCGCTCATGTCGCTGAAATACTGTCTCACGCTGCTGTAGTTGCGGAAGTTGCCGTTGCCCAGGTCATCGAGGTCGCCCTGCTTGTTGAAGAACTGGTCGAAGGCCTTCTTGGGCTGGTTGACAGCCATGAGTGAGTCGGAGAAGTTGACGAGGATGGTCAGGATGCGCGGTGACCCCTTATGGGCCAGGTATGCCGGTGTCGGCTTGCCCAGCACCTTGTGACTGCCAAGTGAGCTGATGGTCGTCTCATGACGGCCAAAGGCAGGCATGTCGGGATTGTCGTCGCTGAAGACAGGCGGAGCGACCTGATGGCCCCATCTGTCGGTCACAGTGTTTTGTGACCAAGCGAAGGAGCTGGCCAAGCACATGGCTGTGGCGAGTAGTAGTTTCTTCATGATATGGATTCTTTGTTGTTGTCAGTTGTCTTGTGATGGTCAAAATAGTATTGCCCTTTGTGTTGCGTGCGCCTTCCATATTCGATGGCATGTTGGGGACAATGGTGATAACACGTGAAGCAGGTGAGGCACGAGCCATTGTGGCGCCACTCAGGTGCCTGTCCGTGCCCACCTATGATGTCGTGCACTGGGCAGACGTTGGCGCAGAGACCGCATTTCACGCAGCGGTCGGCCTCCACATGAAATGGCTTGTCGGTGATGAGATGGTGGGTGAAAAAGCCACCAAGGATGCGCGAGTTGATGCGTGGCCAACGTCCTTTATCCAGTAGGCGCATGCCCTGTGTGCGGTCGAGGATGAGTGGCAAGAACAGGTTGAGCTGTGAGGCGGCATCCTTCTTTTTGGCTTGTTCCTTGGCGTCGGTGTCCACGTCCATGAAGGGCAGGCCCACATACGATTCGGGCATGATGAGCGAGAATGCTGAGTCGAGGTTGATGCCCACCTGCCGCAGGTCTTTTTCCAATATCTCGATGGTCTCACCAATGTTGTCGCCCGCTGTGCAGATGGCATAAACATAGTGACCCTGTGCTTGCAGGCGAAGCCGAGAGATAAACTCCTTGACCAACATAGGAGGCCGCCAGCCGTGCACGGGGAAGCAGAAGCCTATGCGCTCACCCTCGGCCAAATGAGGCGAAAGTACGCCTGTGGGGTGATCGGGGATGTAGACCAATTTCTCGCCAGTGGCCTGGCTGACCTGTTGAGCCACCCACCGGGTGTTTCCTGTACCTGAAAAATAGAATATCATGGTTGCAAAATTATGAAAAAAAAGGCACATAACCGAACTTGCTAACCAATAAATCGTGTGTAGCTAAGGAGTTATGTGCCTTTTCCATTGATTTTATCGCAACAACCTTGGATCATGTTGCGTATTTGCGCGATGCGCGCTTTCTTGTCGGGTGTGAATGTCGTGTAGTAGTACCAGGCGCTCTGTAGGTTGTCGAGCGCCTCGAGCCATTCCTCCCGGAAGGTGCAGATCACGCCAATCTTGTAGTAGGCGTCGCCCTTCTCGTTGTTGTGGCAGAGGCCGAGCATCTGTCGGTAGTTGTCGAGCGCCTTGTCGTATTGTTGCAGGTTGAACAAGCTCTCGGCGTTGGCAAAGTAGTAGAACGACCGTTCCTGGGGTGAGAACTTGGTGAGCTTTGGGATGGCCTTGTCCAGGCATTCATTGGCGTGCTTGTAGTCCCACTCGTAGTAATAACACACACCGAGATAGGCCTGGAAGCGCGGGTTGAGTTTGTAGTGGCTGTTCAGGTCCTGCAAGATGATCATCGACTCGTGATATTTTCCATTTTGGAAATAGTCGATGGCCATGCCCAGTCGCTCACTGTCCGATGGTTGCGCCCATGTCCTGATGGTCCCCAGGCGAAGGAGAACCAACAGGCAGACAAGCAGGCAGCCGATGGAGGGGCAGTGGGCGAGCGGGAAAGACGCGTGGGACGCACACTGGCGGAAGGTCATTCCGTATAGAAGTTGATGAGGTCACGGAGCGCCTTTTGGCAGGCGGGGCAGAACTCAGGGATCTCGTTGGTGCGCATACGGCAGTCGTAGCAAGCGCGATAGACGCCCTTCATCTTGTAGCCGGCGCCCTCGTAGAGGCCCACGTTGGGCACCTTGCCAATCATCTTCTCCCATTTGCCTTTGAAGTCCACCTTCGTTGTGATGTTCTTTTCCCAGGGCTCCACGTCGAGCGGATACATGTTCACCTCCTCAGTCTCGTAGGCATACTCGTCGGCCAGGCCGGCGAAACTGTGGCCAAACTCATGCACCACGACAGGCTTTGACCACTTGTTGTGCATGGTGGAGAGAATGTAGGAGTTGAGGATGCCGCCTCCGCCGTAGCGGTCGGAGTTGACCAACACGAGGATGTGCTCATAGGGCGTGCCGGCTAGCAGGTCGTGCATGTCCTTCAGGTGCGACGTGGTGAGATAGCGTTCGCTGTAGTTGGTGTCCCAGTGGGAATGCAGGGCTGTGTTCTTCCAGATGCCTTTTCCTGGTTCGCTGGCGCCACTCTCCTTGGAAGGCGACTTCACCGCGACGATGTTGAAACGGTCTTTCATGCTCTTGAAAGGCTCGTGGGCGAACAGCGCCTCCATGGCCGTCTTGGCGTCATGGATGAAGGTGGTCATCTCTTCTGGGCGGTAGCCTTCGGCCAGGTAGGCCAGGTGGATGCAGTTGTTGGTGTCCTTCGCCTGTTGCAACGTCTCGTAGGGAGTGACGTCGCGATAGCCAATCTCGCGGATGAGGATGTCGGTGGGCACCACCTGATGGGTGAGCGAAGAGCTCACCTGGCGTCGGTTGTTGCGCAAGTCGAGCGTGATGTCTACGGTGTCCTTGGGCATGGGAACGAGGAAAACATTCTCAAAGGATTTCTCCGTGCGAAGAGCTTCGGGCTCCTCTTGCCACTCCTGGAACAAGGTGGAGAAGGAGTTGCGATAGATGACACGTTGGGTCTTGTGGTCGCGCACCGTGATCTGTCCATTGCCCTCGACAGGCACCTCGGCCAGTCGCTTGCGCTTGCCATACCAGCGAGGTTCCACACAGAGCTCGTCGACAGCGATGTGCTGGGTGTCGTGGGTTCCCGAGAAGATGTAGTCGATGCGGAGGGTCTTGTCCTGGAAATACTGGTTGAAGTCCTGTGCGGTCGTGCATACGCACCACATCAGGGCCAACGCTGTGGTAATGATGGTCTTCTTCATGTATGTCTTTTGATTAATTTGCTTTTGTTGACTAGGTCAATACACTCTCAGCACTTCGCCGACGCGGATCTGGTGGTCGGGCTTGAGGTGGTTTTTCTTATAGAGGTTCTTCAGTCTGATGCCGTAGTATTGTGAGATCATGTACATGCTCTCGCCAGCCTTTACCACATGAGGCCGCTTCTTGTAGTCCTTTGGGGCGCTGCGTCGTTTCTTCTTGAGATAGACAATCTCGCCCGCATGCAGCACGTCCTTGCGGTTGCGTTCGTTGTAGGACGCCAACTTCCGATAGCTCAGTCCTGTCTCCTTGCCAATGCTCTTAAATGTGTCGCCCTCACGCGCCACGATGTAATAGTTCTTGTTGAACATGTGGATGGGGTGCAAACCAGAGTCGACGCTTACAGGGCGGTCGTTGCCTGAGCGCTCCGCCATGAACTTATCATAGTTGTGCGCCTTGTCATATTGCCATAGCTTGTAGAGTTCAATGAGGTCGATGAGTTTCCGAGCGTAGTTGGGATTGGTGGCATAGCCGCATGCCTTCAATCCATTGGCCCATCCGCGGTAGTCCGTTTGGTCGAGTTGGAAAAGGCGGGCATAACGTGTGTTCTTGGCCAAGAACTTGCTATGGTCCTCGAAACTCTCACGTGCGTTCTCATAGACCCGGAAGCATTCGCCCACGGCATCGTCGTCCTTGCTCATGGAACGTCCTGTCCAGCCGTGGCACTTGATGCCGAAGTGGTTGTTGCCACGCGTGGAGAGATCGCTCCTGCCGGCGCTGCTCTCAAAGAGGCCTTGGGCCAAGGTGATGCTGGCGGGGATGTGGTATTTGAGCATCTCCTCGATGGCGAGATCCTTGTATTGGTCGATGTATGTCTGGTAGAGCTGGTTCCATTTCATCTGAGCGTGGGCCGTGGTGGCAGCGCACAGGATGAGGAGACAGCTTAATAATTGTCTGATGCGAGGCATGAGAATTGTTTACTTTACATTCTTTGCAAAGTTAATAAAAAAAGCCTATAGAAAAGGTCTATAGGCTTTTTTTAACGTTTCGTGTTCTTCTGAAATCCGTGTCGGGTTAAGCCCGTACGTCTCAAGGCTGTATTTGTTGGGTTCTTTCAGCAACCTTTTAGGTCATGAAGGCGTTGTGCTTAGTGACTTGCTGCATCCAGGATGATCTCGCCCAGTGTGGGGTGTATGTGGACGATTTCCGCCAGTCGGTCGCGCGTCACGTCGAAGTTCATGAGAGATGCCACCTCTTGGATCAGCCATGAGGCATCCTGTCCCAGGGCGTGAGCGCCAATCACCTTACCGCCATTGTCGCAGACAAGTTTCAGCAGACCCTCGGAGGCTTCCACGGCCTGCGCGCGTCCGTTGGCCCGGTAGATGGCCTTATGGACAGAATAGTCCAGTGCTTGTTGTTTGCATTGGTCTTCCGTCAGGCCGACTGAGGCCACCTCGGGGTGGGTGAACACTGCCGCAGGCATGATGTCGAGCCGGATGTGGTCGGTCTTTCCCAATATGTTGTTGACAGCGCGATAGCCTTGGAATGTGGCGGCATGGGCCAACATTTGTCGTCCGTTGACATCACCGATGGCGTAGACGTGCGGACAGGTGGTTAGCATGTTGTCGTCGACCACAATGCCTCGTTTGGCCACTTCGACAGGGATGTTCTCCAAGCCCAAGCCGTCTATATTGGCCTGGCGGCCTGTGGCCACGAGGATGCAGTCGGCTTGCAATGTCTCAGAGGTGCCTTTCTTCAGGTTCGAGAAGGTGACGGCGTCACCGTTCACCTGTTGCAAGGCACAACCCATGTGGAAGGTCACGCCTTGCTTTTCCAAAGCTTTGCGCAGGCGACGGGCGATCTTTGGGTCCATGGCAGGCAAACACTCCTTCATAAACTCGATGATGACGACCTCGCTGCCCAGCGACCGGAAGACGGAGGCCATCTCCAAGCCGATGACGCCCGCTCCGATGATGCAGAGGCGTTGAGGCAAAACGGTTTGGCTCAGCAGCACTTCGGAGGTGACCACGTGAGGGTTTGCTTGGACCTCATCTGGGCTCAGGCCCTCGACGGGAGGCATCTTGGCATGCGAACCCGTGGCGATGATGATGTCCTTGGCCGCAAACTCGGTCTCGCCCACCTTCACGGTGTGCGCGTCAAGGAATGATGCGTGTCCTTTCACCCAGGTGATGCCGGGCTGGTGGAGCAGCGCTTCCACGCCCGCGCGCATCGTGGTGATGAGCTGTTCCTTACGTTGGATGGCCGCCTGTAAGAGCGCTGCACCTTCAGTGGGAGCGCCTGTGGCTTTTTCAGCGTCGTGGATCAGCGCCTTCGTGGGGATGCAACCGCAGTTGAGGCATGTGCCACCCGCAAAGCCTTCTTCGGCGATCACCACCTGTAGTCCCTGACGGGCGGCATAGGCCGCGGCCTGGTATCCACCAGGTCCGCTGCCGATGATGATGAGATCTGTCTGTGTCATGGTCTCTATGGATGGTCAGTTGGTGGGGAATGTGAGCACTGGGTGCTTGGCCGCCAACACGTCGTCCACACGCTTGATGGGTGTGTTGTGGGGCGCGGTCTTCACCCGTCCAGGATCGGTCTTGGCCTCCTCGGCAATCTGCCGCATCACGGCGATGAAGTGGTCGAGGGTCTCCAGGCTTTCGTTTTCTGTGGGCTCGATCATCATGGCCTCATGGAAGAGAAGCGGGAAATAGATGGTGGGTGCATGGAACCCAAAATCGAGCAGACGCTTGGCCACATCCATGGTGGTCACACCCGTTGACTTGTCCTGCAAGCCGTTGAAAACAAACTCGTGCTTGCTCAAGCCCTTGATGGGCAGTTCGTAGACGTCTTTAAGCGACGCCTTGATGTAGCTGGCGTTGAGCGTGGCCAACGGTCCGACCTCCTTGATATACTCGCGACCGAGACTGAGGATGTAAGCCCAGGCGCGCATCTCCACGAGGAAGTTGCCGTGGTATGGGTTGACCGTGGGGAAGAAGAGCTCCAGGCCCTTGTGGCAACCCACAGGTCCGCTGCCCGGTCCGCCACCTCCATGAGGCGTGGAGAAGGTCTTGTGCAGGTTCAGGTGGATGACGTCGAACCCCATGTCGCCCGGACGGCAAACGCCCAACAGCGGGTTGAGGTTGGCTCCGTCGTAGTACATCAGTCCGCCACACCCGTGCACCATGTCCACAATCTTGGTGATGTCGTGTTCAAAGATGCCCAGCGTGTTGGGATTGGTCATCATCATGGCCGCCACGGTGTCGTCAAGCTTGGTGGCCAGGTCGTCCACGTCGACCGTGCCGTCCTCCTTGCTCTTTACCTCTACGACATCGAGGCCGCAGACAGCCGCGGAAGCCGGGTTGGTGCCATGGGCCGAGTCGGGCACAAGCACCTTGGTGCGCTTGGCGTCGCCTCGGCTCTCGTGATAGCCACGTATGATCATGAGACCCGTGAGCTCGCCGTGGGCTCCGGCGCAAGGCTTTAACGTGAAGTCGGCCATGCCTGTGATCTCACAAAGCATCTGCTTCAGTTCGTCGACGATGGCCTTCGCACCGGCCACTGTGGAGGCGGGCTGCAAGGGATGCAGGTTCTTGAAGTCGGGATGGTTGGCCGCTTCCTCGTTGATCTTGGGATTATACTTCATGGTGCAGGATCCCAACGGATAGAACCCGTTGTCGACACCAAAGTTGTTGCCACTATGATTGGTGTAGTGGCGGACCACCGTCATCTCGTCGCACTCGGGCAGGGCCACATCAGCCTCCCGACACATGGCTTGGGCTAGCTCGTGGCGTGGAAAGGAATTCTTGGGAAGGCTGTATCCTATCCGCCCCGGGCTGCTCAACTCAAAGATGAGACGGTCGTATAGTTTGTTGTTCATGAATCTGGGATTTTAATGGGTGATGAACCTTTTCGTTAGGCAAAGGGGGAGAATGCTACTCTTCCTTCAACTCTGCCATGGCAAGAAAAGGTGCAGGGATATAAAGGCTTCAGGGCACCAAGGCCACCAGTTGGTCGATCTCTTCCTTGCTGCGTTGCTCGGTGACGGCAAGCATGACCGTGTCTTGGTCAATGGCCACACCGCCCATGAAGCCATGGTTGGTCCACCGCTCTTGCAGGGCAGCGAGATCGCCGTCATAGCGGACACAAAACTCGTTGAGATACTCCTTGCCGGGGAAAGCGTCGCTGAAGTGGCCTGTGGCCACCAGTTGGTCGTGGAGGTAATGGGCACCATCGCATCCCATCTGTGTAGCCTCGCGCAGTCCCTTGGGACCCATGGCCGCCATGTAGATGGTCACCCATAAGGCCATGAGGCTCTCATTGGAACAAATGTTGGAGGTGGCGCGTTGGCGCCTAATGTGCTGCTCTCGTGCTTGAAGTGTCAACACGAAAGCACGCTTGCCGTCTTGGTCGACGGTCTGGCCGACGATGCGGCCCGGCATCTTGCGCATGAGTTTCTCAGTGGTGCACATGTAGCCGATATAAGGACCGCCCCACGACATGGGGATGCCCAGGCTTTGTCCTTCGCCGACAGCGATGTCGGCTCCCCATTCGCCTGGTGTCTTCAGGACAGCCAGGTCGGCGGCTACGCTGTTGATGGCCAACAGAGCCTTGGCCTGATGGCAGCGGTCTGCCAAGCCCGTGAAGTCTTCGATGAGTCCGTAGCGGTTGGGCTGCTGCACGATGACGCCCGCCACGCCACCCTCAGCAAGTGTGGCGTCGAGCGACGAGAAGTCGGTGACGCCGTCGGCGGTGGGAAGGGTGACCAGTTCAATACCATGGAAGTGGGCATAGGTCCTGACGACCTCTTGCACCTTGGGATCCAGACCGTCGCTGAGCACCACGCGGTGTGTCTTCTTCGTGGCGGCCACAGCCATGAGGGCGGCTTCTGCCGTTGCCGTGGCCCCGTCGTACATCGACGCATTGGACACCTCCATGCCTGTGAGTCGGGCCATCATGGTCTGGTATTCAAAGATGTAGTGCAACGTGCCTTGCGAAATCTCTGCTTGGTAGGGCGTGTAGCTGGTCAGATACTCAGACCGCTCCACGATCTGTGGGATGATAGCTGGCGTGTAGTGGTCGTAGACGCCCGCGCCCGCAAAGCAGACCAGTTGCTTGTTGAGCTTGCCCAGGTCGGCAAGCCGTTTGCGGATCTCTATCTCGCTTTGCGACGAGGGCAGGTTGTAGCCGTTTGTTAGGCGTACGCCCTTTGGCACATCCTTATAGAGATCATCGATGGAATCAATCCCGATGACATGGAGCATCCGCTGAATGTCATCGGGCGTTTGTGGGAAAAAACGATGCATTTACTGATTCTTTGAGTTGTAAGTGGCCTCGTCCATGAGCCCCTTGAGCTCCGACGGGTCGGAAAGTTTCACCTTGATAATCCAGTTGTCGTTGGCATCCTGGTTGATGAGCTCGGGACTGTCTTCCAAGGCCTCATTGACCTCGACGACGGTTCCTGTCACGGGCGACATCAGGTCGCTGGCGGCCTTGACGCTCTCGACGGCGCCAAACACATCTCCTGCTGTCACGTCGTCGTCCACGTCGGGCATGTCCACGTAGACGATGTTGCCCAGTTGCTTTTGGGCGTAGTCGGTGATACCGACGTATCCGAATTCTCCTTCAACACGAACATACTCGTGGGTCTCGCTAAAATAGGTCATGATTTGCTTTTATGATTAAGGGTTATTGTTGTTGTGAAAATGTCTTGTCGCGCTTGTCCGCCCTTGTGGGAGAGACAAGGTTATTTGTGGTAATGCTTGTCGTAGAACTTCTTCTTGACAATCGTTGCGGGGAAGGTCTTCTTGCGGATCTGCACCTCTACACGGTCGCCAAGCTTTAGGGAGGCGTCGACCAAGGCCACAGCGCAACTCTTCTCCACGGAGATGAGGCGGTAGCCCGTGGTGACCTCTCCGACCACCATGCCGTCTTTCAGCACCTTGTAGCCATGACGGGGCACGGCGCGGTCGTCGAGCTCGAGGCCGCGGAGACGGTGCGCCACACCCTCGGTCTTCTGCTTGAGCAAGGCCTCGCGTCCAATGAACTCGGGCTTGTCGAACTTGCAGAACATGCCCAGGCCCGCCATGATGGGGGATATGTCTTGTGAGAGCTCATCGCCATAAAGCGGCAGTCCCACTTCGAAACGCAATGTGTCGCGACAGCCCAAGCCACAGGGCTTGCAACGGCCACTGGCCATGAGCTTGTCCCACTGGCGGACGATGTAGTCGTGGCTGCCGTAGATCTCAAAACCATCCTCGCCCGTATAACCTGTGCGACTGACGATGATCTCCTCGCCGTCGGCTTCAATGGTCTTTGCGGTGTAGAACACCAGTTCCTTGCAGGGAATGTGCAGCACTTCCTCCATGACGGCCTCAGCCTCAGGGCCTTGCACAGCCAGTTGGCCGTAACGATCGGAGCAGGCATCGATCTCGACACCGAAGCCTTCGGCGCTTACCATGATCCACTCCATGTCCTTGTCGATGTTGGCGGCATTGATGACGAGGAAGAAACGCTCTTCACCCATCTTGTAGACCAACAGGTCGTCGACGGTGCCACCATCTGGATAGCACATCATGCCATAGAAGATTTTTCCTATGGGTGCGCCGGTGATGTCGTTGGTGAAGATGTGGTTGACAAAGCGCTCGGCATTTGGGCCCAAGACGAAGACCTCGCCCATGTGTGAGACGTCGAAGACGCCACAATGCTGGCGCACGGCATTGTGCTCATCGATGATGGATGAGTATTGTATGGGCATGTCGAACCCACCGAAGGGTTGCATGAGGGCACCCAACTTGACGTGACGGTCGTAAAGGCATGTACGTTTGTTCATAGGTATAATGTTTTGTGATAGTCGTTTATGGATTAGGATTGAAGAATGGAGGGCGGGTGGCGTCAGACGCGCCTGCCGTAGATGAAGTTAGGATCCAGATATTCCTGCTCGATGGCCTCGATGGCTTCCCGGTCTTTCGGGCCGAGGGTGATGGTGGAAGAACAGATGGTGGCGCGCAACTTGGCTTTTACCTCATCCAGTGTCAAGGGGGTGAAGTCCTTGAGAAGTGTGATGCGCTGGCGCACGCTCTTCACGCCATTGCGCTGGAGCTTCTGTTGGCTGGGGGTGATGGCATGGGTCATGTGGTCCATGTCGGTGTCGTAGAGCAGGGTGCCATGGGCGATGACGCGGTCGGGCAGGTGCAGGATGGCATTGCCAGAAATCTTTTGGCCGTTGAGCATGATGTCGTTGTGGTCATTGCGCTCGGCGGGGATGCCAATGGTGTTGAGTGCGCGGGTCAGCAACTGCATGTAATAGGCGAAGCAGTCGTTCACGCTTTCCTCGCCAGTGATGTATGAAAGCATGACGTTTCCCATGTCGGCGTAGACACAACCGCCCCCGCTCTTGCGGCGATAAAACTCGATGCCATGGGTCTTGCAATAGTCGATATTCACCTCGTCCTCAATGACTTGGTTGCGACCGAAAATAACGGTGGGGTTCACTTGCCACATGAAAAAGCAGTCTTCATCCTTGTAGACTTTTCGGGCTACATATTCCTCCATGGCCAGGTAGAAAGAGAGGCGCATGGGAGTTGGGGTATCGAGGGCGATATAAATCATCCGCGTTGGTTCATGATTAGGTTTAACTATGCTGCAAATATACAGATTTAATTATACAATCCAAACATTTTTCCCATAAAAATGGTGTTGCAACAAGAATTTTCTCGTCTATGGTCATTTGGCTCATCGAGGGGGCGAGGAACGATTGCGACAAGAAACAAAAAAAGGCAATGTCACCTTTCTCATCAAGTGATATTGCCTTTTATTATTGTCGTCAAGACGAATGGTCTGAATGACTATTCGCCCTTGTTGTTTTTCAGTTTCTCCACGTAAGCGTCAATGGCGGCGACGGCTGTGATGTTGACCACGTCCTGCACGCTGGCCTCGAAGTCGGTGAAGTGGATAGACTTGTTCAAGCCCATCTGGATCGGGCCGATGACCTCCACATCGGGGTCCAGACCCTTGAGCAACATGTAGCAGCTGTTGGCCGAACTCATGTTCGGGAAGATGAGCGTATTGACATCCTTGCCCTTCAGGCGGCTGAAGGGGAACTTGTCGTCGCGCAGTTCCTTGTTGAGAGCGAAGCTGACTTGCATCTCGCCATCGACAGCCATGTCGGGATAGTCATTTTGCAGACGCTCCACAGCCTGGTGCACGGCAACAGGTGATCCGACCTCGTCGGTTCCAAAGTTGGAATAGCTGATCATGGCCATGACCGGATTGTCGTTGAAGAACTTCACCGAGTGGGCGGCCAGACGTGCCACGTCGTAGAGCACGCTTTCATTGGGGTGACGGTTGATGAGTGTGTCGGCAATGTAGAAGATGCCCTTCTTTGTGTTGAGGATGTGCATCGTGCCGAAGGTCTTGTATTCCGGGTTGATGCCGACAACCTCCTTGGCCACCTTGATGGTGTTGCTGTACTTGGTGTAGAGGCCCGTGATGAAGGCGTCGGCGTCGCCTTGCTCCACCATTGACATGCCAAAATAGTTGCGCTCGTACATCTTGTCGTAAGCCTCCTCGAAGGTGTAGCCCTGGCGGGCGCGCTTCTCGGCGAGATGCTTGGCGTAGGTGGCACGGCGGCCTTGCTCCTTGTCAGCGCGCATGTCGACGATCTCCACGCCTGTGAGGTCGAGCTTCAGGCGGTTGGCCAGACGGCTGAGGCGGTCAGGGTTGCCCAGCAGAATGGGGAAGCAGATGCCTTCCTGGCGTGCCTTGACGGCAGCCTTCATCATCGTGGGATGGCCACCCTCGGCGAAAACCACACGCTGTGGGTGCATGGCGGCTGTGGCGTGAAGGGTGCGGGTGAACTTGGTCTCCTGACCCAGCATCTGGCGCAGGCGCTCCTTGTAGGCGCTCCAGTCGGTGATGGGCGTGCGGGCCACGCCGCTCTCGATGGCAGCTTTGGCCACAGCGGCTGACACCTCTGTGATGAGTCGGGGATCGACAGGTTTCGGAATGAAGTATTTCGGACCAAACTGCAAGTCGCTGACGTGATAGACCTGGTTGACAATCTCTGGCACTGGCATCTTGGCCAACTGGGCGATGGCCTTGACGGCAGCCAACTTCATCTCCTCGTTGATGGCCCTCGCGTGTACGTCCAGGGCGCCACGGAAGATGTAGGGGAAGCCAATGACATTGTTGATCTGGTTGGGGTAGTCGGAACGACCGGTCGACATCAGCACGTCGGGACGGGCGGCCATGGCGTCCTCATAAGAAATCTCAGGCACAGGATTGGCCAATGCGAAGACGATGGGGTGGTCGGCCATCGACCGCACCATGTCCTGGGAGAGCACGTTGCCCTTGGACAGGCCCACGAAGACATCGGCGCCCTTGACAGCCTCTTCGAGGGTGTGGATGTCTGTGCGGCTTGTGGCAAACTCGGCCTTCTGCTCGTTGACATGGTCGCGGCCCTTGTAGATCACGCCACGCGAGTCGAGCATCAGGATGTTCTCGTGCTTGGCGCCGAGTGAGCAGTAGAGCTTGGTGCAGCTGATGGCTGCGGCCCCAGCGCCGTTGACCACAATCTTTGCCTCTTCAATCTTTTTGCCTGCCACCTCCAAGGCGTTGAGCAGGCCGGCAGCTGAAATGATGGCTGTGCCGTGTTGGTCGTCGTGCATCACAGGTATGTCGAGCGACTTCTTCAGGCGGTTCTCGATGTAAAAGCATTCAGGCGCCTTGATGTCCTCGAGGTTGATGCCACCGAAGGTCGGGGCAATCTTCTCCACGGCCTCGCAGAACTTTTCCGGATCTTTCTCGTTGACCTCGATGTCGAACACGTCGATGCCACCATAGATCTTGAAGAGCAAGCCTTTGCCTTCCATGACAGGCTTGCCGCTCATGGCTCCAATGTCGCCCAGACCCAAGACGGCCGTGCCGCTGGAAATGACGGCCACCAAATTGCCCTTGTCGGTATATTTGTAGACGTCGTCTGGGTTCTTCTGAATTTCCAGGCAGGGGAAAGCGACACCAGGAGAATAAGCCAAACTCAGGTCGGTTTGGGTGCGATATGGTTTGGTTGGCTTGACTTCGATTTTGCCGGGCCTCTCATGGGCGTGATATTCCAGAGCTGCCTCTTTTGTGATTTTTACCATGATGTATTTTGTTTATGTGTTGTCTTTTGTGTGGACTTGCGTTTTATCCGATGGCAAAGATAATAAAAAACGAAAGAACAAAAACAAGTTTTCACTATTTTTTGTAACTTTGCAACCGATAAATCGCTATTCTTTGTAAAATAAGAGACGCAATGCGATTTGGAATGTTATCCATTAACAAACAACTTTTGTTTTAACATGCAGCAAGCAAACTACACCATGGACCACCGTGAAGATCTCCGCGAACAGATATTGAAAGTCGCCATCCGCCAGTTTACCACAGTAGGCGTCAAGTCGGTAAAGATGGACGACATTGCACGCAAATTGAAGATTTCGAAGCGCACCCTTTATGAGATCTATGAGAATAAGGAGGCGCTACTCATGGAATGTGTGGAGCGTAGGCTCCAAGTGTTTGAAACCACGATGGAACAATTCAACGCATCTGGCGATAAGCAGGTGATCGATATCTTGTTGGAGTTTTATCGCCTGCAGATGGAAGAGCTTCGCGACATGAACCCGCTCTATTTTGAGGACCTTCACAAGTATCCCCGTGTGGTGGCTTATCTGGACCAAACGAAGCAAGAGCATGACGTGCGCAGCATGGCCTTCTTCAAACGAGGGGTGCAAGAGGGCTATTTGCGCGATGACTTCAATTATGAGTTGATCTGTCAGTTGGGAAGCAGCATGATGCAAAACGTCATGGAATACAAGCTCTACAATCTTTATAGCTTGCAAGACATCTTTCGCAATGTCATCATGCTGTTTATCCGTGGCCTGTGCACAGCCAAGGGCATCGAGGAACTCGACCGCCAGTTGGAGGCATAACCACCATCGACATTCATCCTTTCTCAACTCGCGAAAACCAATTCGAACGTGGGCATGTCTGCCAACAGGTAGATGGACATATCGCTGGAATATGAAAAAAGGCCGCTGTTGTTACTCAAACAATAGCGGCTTTTAGTTTATCATTGTGGTACTCATATGAGAAGCCGGCAGTACTTGATAGAGAAGCCAGCAGTACTTGATAGAGAAGCCAGCAGTACTTGATAGAGAAGCCGGCAGTACTTGATAGAGAAGCCGGCAGTACTTGATAGAGAAGCCAACAGTACTTGATAGCGGGTCCCCGGTTATTAGGCGTTCCAGTGGTTTCGCCCCATCTAAATCGGCTTGAGTCTTTTCAACTTTTTGCTGCATGTAGGGGCGTCTTGCCACGGGTCACTGGGCTGACAGGAGTTGGTCGAGTTGGTCGATGTCGTCAGGCGTTGTGGCCCAACTCGTGACGAAGCGGCAGACAGCCTCGTGTGGTCCCTTGCGCTCCCACACCTCGAAAGCCACTTGGTGGGCGCGCAACATATTGGCCGTGGCGTCGGGCAACACCACAAACTGCTGGTTGGTGGGTGAGTCGGAGGCCAAGGCAATGTGATGGTTGGCAAACACCTCACGGAGACGTTGTGCCATCGCGATGGCATGGCGTGAGATGCGGAAGTAGAGATCATCCGTGAAGAGTGTCTCAAACTGGATGCCGAGCATACGGCCCTTTGCCAACAGGGCACCATGGCGCTTGACGGTCGTGAAGAAGTATCTGGGCGCTTTCATGCCTGAGAACACGACGGCCTCGCCAATCATCGCTCCAACTTTGGTGCCGCCGATGTAGAACACGTCACAATGGTCAGCAAGAAAGGGCAGGTCGTAGTCGCAAACTGCTGACATCAGGCCATAACCCAGTCGTGCGCCGTCGATGTAGAGAGGCAAGTCGTATTTCTTGCAGGTGGCATAGAGCGCAGAGAGCTCATCCTTGGTGTAGACCATGCCCAGTTCGGTCGGCATCGTGATGTAGACCATGCCCGGTTGCACCATGTGGGGATAAGTCTCATCGGCCAGAAATGCGTCCATGTAAGTGGCGATGTCGGCGGGCGTGAGCTTGCTGTCAGTTGTCGGCAACACGATGACCTTGTGACCGGCAGCCTCGATAGCCCCAGCCTCGTGCACGCCGATGTGGGCGACACCAGAAGCCAGCACTCCCTCGCATCCTCTCAGGAGACTGTCGATCACTGTGGCGTTGGTCTGTGTGCCTCCGACCAAGAAGAACACTTCTGCGTCGGCTTTTCCGACGGCCTGCCTTATCTTGCGCTTCGCCTCCTCACAATGAGGGTCGAAGCCATAGCCTGAAGTCTTTTCGTCATTGGTCTGAATGAGTTGGGCCAGAATTTCTGGCAACATGCCGTTGTTGTAGTCACTTTCAAATGAGATCATGGTGTCGTTTCCTTTCTTGTTTTTTGTGTTCGTGTTTAAGTAATGTAAAGGTATAAATTATGTGTAAGATGGACAAGATTATTGGGGACAAAATGGAAGAAAATGACAAGTTTCTCGTTAATATGTGTTTTTTCCTTTGTCTCTCAGAGAAAAAAGAAGTAATTTTACCCAATCGTTTAGCATTGTGTCACTATTGTCTCCTGCGAGAAAGTGAATGGGCGCCAACCATGTGCCTGTGACGCCATCATGCCGAGCAAGATAAGAGCGCAATGCGAAAAACATCATGCAAAAGCGCATATTGAATATGGAAAAAGAATTTGAAGACTATTGGAAGAAACATAGGGACAGTTTGATTCTCGCGGCTCCGCAGGCGCTCCAAGAGGAAATGCACGGCGCGACCCAGCTCAACACGGCAGGCGACTGGTTGCTGTATGTTGTCCCTATCATTGTGATGGTGGCATTCATCAATGCGAAGGTCATCCAGAGGGAAATTCTCAATTTTCTGGTGTCTGTGGTGCTCGGCATCGCTGCGACGCTTGTGTCGATGTGGCTCAAGCCCTATGTGACGGGCAAGCGCCGAGTGGCCGATATTGATGCGGACATCAAGGCGTATTTCTATCAGATTTACCAGAAGCGTGGTCTTGAGGAACTCGAAGCTATGAGAAAATAGGTATGGCGAGAAAGCGCCCCATTTTTTGGGGGGCTCAAACGTCCATTAGGTCGCTCATGATGGTGTTGCTGATGTTGATGCCTTGGCGGGTGAGACTCAGATGATGGCCGTCGGTGAATAGAAGTCCTCGGTCGATATAATCCTTGGCGTTAGTTAACAGATAGGTGCGATGGCGATCGTCGAGCCTGTCCAGGTCAATGCCTTCGCGGGTGCGGAGGGCTGTCATTACGAGGTCGTCGTAGTGTGTGTCGCTGTCGATGAGCTCCTCTTCATAGGGCAACGCGCCTTGTTCCACAAGTTTCATGTAGCGCATGATGTCAGAGGGGTTCCAATGGCGTGTGCGAAGGTCATAGCTGTGGGCAGCCGCGCCAATGCCGATGTAGGGCACGTCGTGCCAGTAGCTGCTGTTGTGTCGACTCCGATAGCGGCTTGTCTCCTTGTCGCCAGGGGCCAACAGGGCGAAGTTGCTGATCTCGTAGTGCTCATAGCCAGCCGCCGTCAGCAGGTCGATGAGGCGGTCGTACATGGCCAGGCTTAGTTCCTCGCTGACCTCGCTGACCTCTCCCCGTTCCCACAATCGGTGGAGTGGGGTGCCCTCCTCAATCATCAGTCCATAGGCCGAGAGGTGCTCGGGCCTGAGCGTCAGGGCGTGACGGATGTCGCCCTCCCAGTCGTTGAGACTTTCGTCTGGAAATCCAAACATGAGGTCGAGACTGATGTTGCTGATTCCGTCGGTCCGAAGGATGTCGACCGCCCGGTCCACTTCGCTGGCGGTGTGACGGCGATGAAGAAAATGCAGGCGATGGTCGTCGAAGGTCTGCGCCCCCATGCTCACGCGGTTCACGGGCAAGTGGTCGAACAGGTGCTGGCGGATGTCGTCAGGATTACATTCCATGGTCACCTCAGCGTCGGGTGCCACATCATATACCTTATATATATGTTGGAAGAGACGCTCCATATTGGCGGCTGACAGTTGCGAGGGAGTGCCGCCACCCAGGTAGATGGTTGAGAGTGTTGTCGGATAACCCGTCTGTTTTTCGTGCAACAAGTCCATCTCCCTGCAGAGGGCGCTCACATAGCGGTCTTGCAGGTCGGGACGCACGGTGGAGTAGAAGCCGCAGTAGATGCAACGGCTTGCACAAAAGGGAATGTGAATGTAGAGTCCAGCTTTTGTCATGTGTCGTATAGGGCCTTTTTGAGCCCCTCTTATGGACAAAATTACTAATTAGTTTTAAAATATAGGCGATTTTCTTCGATTTCTTTTGGAGTTTAGTTAGAATATGCCTATCTTAGTGGGCGATTTTGGAGGACCACTCCCACCTAAACTAAAAACATCTATTCTAACACTTAAAATCTTTTGATATGAGAGTATATCAGACGAACGAGATTAAGAACATTGCCTTGCTTGGCAGTGCGGGTAGCGGCAAGACCACGCTTGCCGAGAGTATGTTGTATGAAGCTGGCATCATCAAGCGCCGCGGATCGGTGGAAAACAAGAACACCGTGAGCGACTATTTCCCCGTGGAGCTTGAGTATGGCTATTCCGTGTTCCCCACCGTGTTTCATGTGGAATGGAACAATAAGAAACTCAATATCATTGATTGCCCCGGTTCCGACGACTTCGTGGGCGGCGCAATCACTTCCCTCAACGTGACCGATCAGGCCGTCATCCTCATCAATGGACAGTATGGTCCTGAGGTGGGTACGCAGAACAACTTCCGGTATACAGAGAAGTTGCACAAGCCTGTCATCTTCCTCATCAACCAGTTGGATTCCGACAAGTGCGACTTTGACAACATCGTCAGCACCATGCAGGACATCTATGGTTCGAAGTGTGTGCAGATCCAGTATCCGCTGGAGACAGGTCCCAACTTCCATAGCCTCATCGATGTGCTGATCATGGAGAAACTATCGTGGGGTCCCGATGGTGGCGAGCCCAAGCGTGAGGACATCCCCGCCGAGGAGATGGACAAGGCCATGGAACTCCACAAGGCCCTGGTGGAGGCGGCCGCCGAGAACGACGACCAACTGATGGAGAAATTCTTCGAGGAGGACACGCTCACCGAGGACGAGATGCGTGAAGGCATTCGCAAGGGACTGGTGACACGCTCCATCTTCCCCATCTTCTGCGTCGATGCCCACAAGGACATGGGTGTGCAACGCCTCATGGAGTTCCTGGGCAATGTGGTGCCTTTTGTCAGCGAGATGCCGAAGGTGCGCAACACGCGTGGCGAGGAGGTGAATCCTGATAACAACGGCCCAGAGAGCCTCTACTTCTTCAAGACAGGCATGGAACCCCACATTGGCGAGGTGAGCTACTTCAAGGTGATGAGTGGTTCGGTGAAGCCGGGCGACGACTTGAGCAACGCAGATCGTGGCTCGAAAGAACGTCTTGGCCAGATCTATGCCTGTGCAGGCGCCAACCGCATTCCTGTGGACCAGCTCAATGCGGGCGACATCGGTTGCACGGTGAAGTTGAAGGATGTGAAGACGGGCAATACGCTCAATGGAAAGGATGCCGACTGGAGATTTGACTTCATCAAGTATCCGAATCCGAAATACAGCCGCGCCATCAAGGCTGCCAATCCGCAAGACACGGAGAAGATGATGGCTGCTCTGCTCAAGATGCGGCAGGAAGATCCCACATGGGTGGTGGAGCAAAGCAAGGAATTGCGCCAGACCATCGTGCACGGACAGGGTGAGTTCCACCTGCGCACACTGAAGTGGCGAATGGTCAACAACGAGAAGATCAACGTGGAGTTTGAGGAACCGAAGATTCCTTATCGCGAGACGATTACCAAGAAGGCCAAGGCCGAGTATCGCCACAAGAAGCAGAGCGGTGGCGCCGGACAGTTTGGCGAGGTGCACCTCATTGTGGAGCCCTATGCTGAAGGCATGCCCGACCCCGTGAGCTACAACTTCAATGGACAGGAATACAAGATGAACATCAAGTCGAAGGAGGAAAAAGACCTGCCATGGGGTGGCAAGCTCGTGTTCATCAACTCGGTGGTGGGCGGTGCCATCGACCTGCGCTTCATGCCCGCCATCCTCAAGGGTGTCATGGATTGCATGGAGCGTGGACCACTGACGGGTAGCTATGCACGCGATGTGCGCGTGGTGGTCTACGACGGCAAGATGCACCCCGTTGACTCCAATGAGCTCTCGTTCACCCTCGCGGCACGTCACGCCTTCTCAGACGCCTTCAAGGCTGCCGGCCCGAAGATTTTGGAGCCTATCTACGACCTTGAGGTATATGTGCCTGCCGATTTCATGGGTGACGTGATGAGCGACTTGCAGGGACGCCGCGCCATCATCATGGGTATGGATGCTGAGGCCGGTTACCAGAAATTGCAGGCCAAGATACCTCTGAAAGAGCTGTCCAACTACAGTGTGGCGCTCAGTTCGCTCACTGGTGGACGTGCCAGCTTCACCACGAAGTTTGCCAGCTATGAGCTCGTGCCCAACGATCTTCAGCAGAAGCTGATCGCTGCGCATGAGGCAGAGGTGAAGGATGAAGACTAAACATGATTGAGAGTCCCGCTTGAGCCGTTGTCCCGTGAGGGACTGGCGGCTCCGGGCAATACCAGGTGCGCTTCGTGGGCTGATGCTCAGGGAGCGCACTTTCTTGTATGGCTACCGAGAACACTTGTCAATCCGCCCATTCTAAAAAATCGACTAACAATATAAAAAGAAAAATCCTAACTACTTCATGCAGGAGTAGTTAGGATTTATTGGAATGTTGCGAATGGTTCTTCTTTTAAAGTCTCGCTTTAGGGATGTACCTTAAAGCGGATGCGGAACATGTGGGTCATCTCGTCCCAGTTGGTGCCGAGCATCTCGAAGCGTCCGATCTGTGAGGTGGAGCGCACATGCTTGCCGATGCATGGACATACGTCGAAGTCGCCGATGCGCACCAAGCGGAGCGTCTCTGAGGCGTCTTCGGGCAGCCGGTCGGTCTTCACCCCCTCGGGCAGATGGTTGCGGTCGACATACTCGAAGGTGACAGGCAGGTCAGCATCGATGAGCTCGTTCATCTTGTCCTCGATGGCCTTCTCTTCTTGGCGCGTGGGTTTGTGGTCGAGCTTGTAGCTGATCTTGCTCTTCTTGCGCTCAATGTGGGCGTTGGATGAACGCTCGCAGCCGAACATGCGAACCATGACCTGGTTGAGCAGGTGCTCTGCCGTGTGGGCGGGCGGGAACTCTTCCTTGTTGTGAGCGTTCAGCTCATAAGTCTTGTTCTCCATCTGTATGCTGAATTTCAGAATGTTACCAGAGTAAGCGGCTACGTCCACCTCAACGACACCATCTTTCTTGAGATGGAGCGTGGTCTTATTGCCTGACAGCAAGTCGGTGGCTTCCACATCGCGTTCCGGCAGTCCCAAGAAATCGAAGGCATGTCCGGGGATGGTCACCCCGACATGGGCGGATTCGCCCGAGAAGTTGGCCACCACCAACAGGGCTTCGTTGTCTTTCTTGCGCAGGAACGCATATTGGTGTCGTGGATTGAACAGAGGTGACTGTGGGTTGACATACATAAGGTCAAAGAACTCCCCCTCGCAGACAGCCTTCTCCTGGTTGGCCAAGCAGAGCACCTTTTGGTAGATGCCCATCAGGCGCTTCTCGCTCTGGGTGAGGTGGCGCCGGTCGTAGTGGCCGCGGCGAAGCGTGTCGACACACCAATAGTCGAAGATGGTAGTGCGGCCGTCGCGTCCGGAGAATCCCTCAGCGTCCATGCCTCGCTCCCCAAACTCCTGTCCGGCGTAGATCATGACGGGGTTGTCGCGTAGCAAGGCAGAGACAATCAAGCCTGGGACGGCCTTTAGGCCATCGCCACAGAAGAAGTCGCTTGCGATGCGTTGCTCGTCATGGTTCTCGAGGAAATAGAGCATGTGGTCCTTGATGTCATCCACACTCTGCCAATAGTAGGTGATGCTGCTTGCCGGACGACGGTTGCAGATGACGTCGCGCAGGCAATCGTACATGCCCACCTTGTCGTAGAGATAGTCGAAGCCAGAGGCGACATAAGTGCGATATTGTGCCGTGTCGTAGACCTCGCCGATGAACACCAGTTGAGGATGGCGCTCCTTGACGATGCGTGTGGCATAACTCCAGAAGTCATGGGGAACCATCTCGGCCATGTCACAACGGAAACCGTCGATATTCTTCGAAGCCCAAAAGAGCAAGATGTCGGTCATCTTGTTCCAAGTGTTGGGCACAGGGTCGTAGTGGTAACTGCGGCCGCCGGCATCGCAGTAGTCAACGCCATAGTTGAGCTTTACCGTCTCATACCAGTCGTTGGCGTCGGGATGGTTGTCGAAGCGGTCGTTGCCAGTGCACTTTGCAGGAAACTCTACGTAGGACTCCTCTCCAGCTGGAGTTGCCACGGGCGAGATGAAAGGCTGGCCAGGACAATAGTAGAAGTTGTTGTTGGGCGAGAAGTGCTTGTTGACGTCATCGCCTTCACCCAGGTCGGCCACCCCTTCCGGTCGGCAGATGGAGTGGTACTCGCGTGCCACATGATTGGGCACAAAGTCGATGATGACTTTCATGCCAACGTTGTGAATACGCGCCACCAACTGCTCAAACTCGTCCATGCGACGGTCGACGTTGACGGCGAGGTCGGGGTCGATGTCGTAGTAGTCGACGATGGCGTAGGGTGATCCGGCCAATCCCTTCACGACGGCTGCGTGCTGGCGCGGAATGCCATACTGGCTGTAGTCGGTGGTTGTGGCGTGGCGGATGACACCTGTGAGCCACACATGTGTGAAGCCCATGTCGTGGATGCGCCGAAGGTGAGGCGTGTCGAGGTCGTTCATCTTTCCCACCCCGTTCTCTTGCAACGTACCTCCAGCCTTGCAAGTCTGGTTTTTGTTGCCGAAGAGACGGGGGAGAAGTTGATAGATGATGATTTTCCTATTCATTGATTTTCGTAGGAAGCATCATCCTTAAGCAATGCCGTGTGCTGTGACAGTCTTGTCAATGCGGCCAATCATGCCCTGCAGAGCCTTGCCTGGTCCGCACTCGAGGAAGTCGTCGGCACCAGCAGCAATCATGTTCTGAACGGTCTTGGTCCAACGTACGGGCGATGTGAGCTGTGCGATGAGATTTGCCTTGATCTCTGCGGGATCGACGTGAGCTGCTGCGTCCACATTCTGATAAACGGGGCACTTGGGAGCCTTCACCTCAGTCTTCTCGATGGCGGCCTGCAATTCCTCCTTGGCAGGCTGCATGAGCGGAGAGTGGAAGGCGCCACCCACGCGGAGGGGCAGGGCACGCTTGGCACCAGCAGCCTTCAGTTGCTCGCAAGCCTCTGCGATGGCCTCGTTTTCGCCAGAGATGACCAGCTGACCAGGGCAGTTGTAGTTGGCGGCGACGACAGTCTTGCCACCCTTGCTGATCTCAGCGCAGATCTCTTCAATCTTCTCATCGGGCAGGCCGATGATGGCGGCCATGGTGCCAGGGTTGGCCTCGCAAGCTTTCTGCATGGCGTTGGCACGGGCAGCCACCAAGCGCAAACCGTCCTCAAAGTTGAGGGCGCCTGCGAAGGTCAGGGCTGAGAACTCGCCGAGCGAGTGACCAGCTACCATCTTGGCGTCTTGTTCGCCCAGGCAGAGGGCAGAGATCACGCTGTGAAGGAACACGGCAGGCTGTGTGACGTTGGTCTGCTTCAGCTGGTCATCGGTGCCAGCAAACATGATGTCTGTAATCTTGAAGCCGAGAATGTCGTCGGCCTTATCGAACAACTCTTTAGCCAAAGGATTGTTGTCGTAGAGGTCTTTACCCATACCGACAAACTGTGAACCTTGTCCGGGGAATACAAATGCTTTCATTTCTTTATTATTGTTATGATGTTAATACTCAATACATTGGTGCAAAGTTAGCAAAAATATCCGAATTACAGGGGCGTGTCGCCCGATAGTTTGAGTCAGTCGTTGTGAAATGTTGCTAAATGTTCGATGGGATGTGTTGGCAAATAAAAAATCCCGCTTGTCTTGCGACAAACGGGATTGGTATGACTTGCTTGTGGAAGCGCCTGCGCGCTTTCCACTTGTGCATGCATTGTTTACTCAGCTGCGGGAGCCTCGTCCTCTGTTGCAGCGGGAGCAGCCTCCTGTGTCTCCTCAGCCTTGGGTGCTTCCTCAGCCTTGGGAGCCTCTTCCTCAGCGACGGGCTCTGCAACGACCTCAGCCTTCTCGGCGACGACCTTCACAGGAACCTTCACCTCAACATCCTTGAAGAAGTGGACGGTAGCCTCAAACTCACCGACCTTCTTGATGTCGTGCATGGTGATGATCTTGCGATCGATCTCGATGCCCTTCTTGCCCAGCTCCTCAGCGACGGTGGCTGTGTTGACTGAACCATAGAGGTGACCAGTGGCGGCAACCTTGGCTGTGACGACGACCTCGATGTCCTTCAGGGCAGCGGCGCGCTTCTCGGCCTCGGCCTTGGCAGCGGCGATCTTGTTGGCCTGCTGCTTCAGGTTCTCGGCGAGCACCTTCTTGGCACTCTCAGAGGCGATGACACCCTTGCCTGTGGGGATGAGGTAGTTGCGGCCATAGCCGCTCTTCACCTTAACGATATCGTTCTTGTATCCAAGTCCGATGATATCTTCCTTCAGTATGATTTCCATATCTTAGCCTCCTTTTCAATTACTTCAACAAATCGGTTACGTATGGAAGCAGCGCAATCTGGCGGGCACGCTTGACAGCCTGGGCCACACGACGCTGATACTTCAGCGATGTACCTGTGATACGACGGGGAAGGATCTTGCCCTGCTCGTTGAGGAACTTCTTCAAGAACTCGGGATCCTTGTAGTCGATATACTTGATGCCGCTCTTCTTGAAACGGCAATACTTCTTCTTCTTAGTGTCGATAGAAGGAGCGGTCAAATAACGGATTTCTGAATTTTTCTGCTCTGCCATAATTAAGCCTCCAATTTATTACCCAGTTTGGCACGACGCTTCTCAGCGTAAGCAACAGCGTGCTTGTCGAGCTTCACGGTCATGTAACGAATAACGCGCTCGTCGCGGCGGTAGCCGGTCTCGAGAGTGTCGATAACTGATGGCTCAGCCTTGAATTCCAACAGGCAGTAGAAACCTGTAGACTTCTTCTGAATAGCATAGGCCATCTTCTTCAAGCCCCAGGTCTCTTCGTTCAGAATCTCTGCACCTTTGTCGGTGAGCATCTTCTTGAATTTAGCGACCGTTTCCTTCATCTGTTCATCAGACAAAACGGGAGTCAAAATGAAAACGGTTTCGTATTGATTCATACTACTTTTGAATAGAAATTAATTGTTGTTTTGCACAAATGCGGGTGCAAAGGTACGATTTTTTTTGCGGAAAATGGCCGTTTGTCTTGTGTTTTTTTCTTATTTAACACAAAAAAGTGATGTGCACACACCTTTTCTTGTTACTTTTGCAGCCGTCATGAAGAAACACTTGTTCCAAATGGTTCACTTCTTGCAAGCGCACACTGAATGGATAGGCCTTCCGCTGGTCTATGTGGGAGTGTTGTTGCTGGTGGCCTTTTATTTGTTAGGTCTTACCGACCACAATTTTTTCCTGCTATTCCCGTTACTGATGATCGTTGTGGGTGTCGTGGGCCATGTTCACCACGAGAAGTGCGCAGGAGAATATTGACGCCTCGCACTGTGCCAACAGGACAGCCTTGTGCCAGTTGGTAGTCTCGTGTGTGGTAGAATGCAAGAGAAAACGGAGGGCGATGGAATGTGCAAAACTTTTTTGCGCTCCATCGCCCTCTGTGTGTCAGTGATTAGTCCTCCTCGGGCACGATGAGCTTGTAACCCTGTCCGTGGATGTTGATGATTTCGATCTGGTCGTCGTCCTTCAGATGCTTGCGCAGCTTGGTGATGTAGACATCCATTGAGCGCGCGTTGAAGTAGTTGTTGTCGATCCAGATGGCGCGTAAAGCGTCGTCGCGCTTGAGAATCTCGTTGGCGTGTGCGCAGAGCAGGGCCAGCAGTTCATTCTCCTTGGTGGTGAGCTTGGTCTGCTTGTCGCCGATGACGAGCAGCTGCTTCTGCGTGTCAAATGTGAAGCGGCCGATCTTGTACATCGTGCTCTCCTTGTTCTTTTTGCCTCTCACGCGACGCATGATGGCCTCCACGCGCACCACGAGCTCATCGATGGAGAAGGGCTTGGTGATGTAGTCGTCGGCTCCCATGCCGAAGCCTTCGAGCACGTCTTCCTTCTGTGCCTTGGCCGTGAGGAAGACAATGGGCACCTGCGAGTTGATCTGGCGGATGTCCTTGGCCAACGTGAAACCGTCTTTCTTGGGCATCATCACGTCGAGGATGCAGATATCGAACTTGTCCTTGGTGAACTCGCGGTAACCAGCCTCGCCATCGGGGCAGAGCACAGCGTCGTAGCCCTTGGCTATGAGATATTCGCAAAGAAGCGTGCCGAGGTTCTCGTCGTCCTCGCAAAGCAGAATCTTAACTTTTTCGTCCATAATATTGCTAATTTAAGTTTGTAATCGGGTTTCTTTTATCTGTAGTGCGCCCCTTGCCATGGGCGTTGCTTTAATCCTTGATGACGGGCAACTTGATGGTGAACTTCGTGCCCTTGCCATATTCGCTTTCCACCTTGATGTCGCCATCGTGGAGGTCGACCACCTTCTTGACGTAGGCTAGGCCAAGGCCGAAGCCTTTCACGTCGTGCACGTTGCCCGTGTGGACACGATAGAACTTGTCGAAGATCTTCTTCAGGTTCTCCTTCTTCATGCCCATGCCCGTGTCTTCGACCGAGAGGTAGAGGTGTTGGTCGTCGTTCCAGGTCTTCAGGTAGACGTTGAGGGGCTTGTCGGGTTGGCGATACTTCACGGCATTGTCGAGCAGGTTGAAGATGACGTTCTGGAAGTGAACCTCATCCACATAGATCGACGAGTCGACAGCTTCCACGTCCACATACACCTTTCCGCCCGTGTGCTCCACGCGGAGGGTGAACGAGTTGGCGATGGTCTCCACCATCTCGTTGAGGTCGAGGTGTTTCTTCTTGAAGGTTGACTTCTTTCGGTCGAACATCGACATCTGCAGCACTTTCTCTACGAGGAAGCGCAGGCGCTTGGTCTCGTCGGTGACAATGCCCGTGAGGTGCTTCGTCATCTTTTCGGTCTTTGGCACGTTGTCGTCGTTGAGCATCTGTGCGGCCAGGGAAATGCTGGCGATGGGCGTCTTGAGCTCGTGGGTCATGTTGTTGATGAAGTCGTTCTTCATCTCACTGTATCGCTTCTGCCGGAACACCACCACGATGGTGAAGATGAACGTGATGAACAGGATGATGGTGAACACCACGCTGGGAATCATGAACCTGACGCTCGAGTAGATGTAGCTGTTGATGTCGGGGAAGTGCACTCGAACCACGCCCATCTTCGAGGCAGGGTCGTTGCGGAAGAGCACCTGCGAATAAGTGAATTCGATGCCGTCATCGGTGTAGTCGGGGCAACGATACACCTCGCGGCCGTCTTGGGTGGTGACAGTGAAGTGGTAGGGGATGTTCACGCCGTTGTTCATCAACTCGGCCTTGAGGTCTTGGTCAAGTATCTTGAAGTTGACACGCTCTTTCAGGGGTTTGTCTGAAGCCGAGTAGAGCATGTTCATCACTACTTCGTCGAGCAGGGCCTTTTGGTAGACATAGCGGTTCTTGACTATCTCCTGGAGCGACTTGCTGGCTGCGTTGTTCGAATTGCGGTCGTTTTTCAGAATCATCGCTTTGGGCATCTGCGCTGGCTTGGTGGAGATGGTCTTCAGCTCAAAAGAAGAATAGACCGTGCCGTCCTTGCCATTGACGGCAAACGGGTGGGACCGTTGCACGCTGCCGTCGTCGGGATTGCCCGAACGTGTGCCCACACTGTCCACGTGATAGGCATGGCGCTCGGTCTCGTTGACGTCTTTCTCCAAGTAGCGCAGGGTCTCGTTGAGCTCCAGGTTGCGCGACGTTTGGTAGAGGGCACGGTTCACGCTTTCGTCGAACTGCTCCTTCTTCATGTTGGCCATTTCCTGGATGTAAGTCAGCTGCAAACCAAGCAGGATGACAAAGGATAGGCCCATGATGATGGCTATGACCCAAATGGTTTTCTTCTTCATGTGGGCAAAGATAAGGAAAATCTTAATCCGTTAACATCTTTCTGTTAAGAATTTGCCCAAATATTAACGTAATTAACCAAAAACGTGATTTATGTGTACATATTAGTAACTAACACGAAGTCTATTTCCTTTCAAGAGTCTTTTAAACATGAGTATTGGGTTAACCGCAAAATAAGTATTGCATGTCTTGGGAGCCCGTTGTGATTTACGCATATGTCATCCCCAATATAAGTAGTAGAAAGAATATACGGGCTGGTGTGGATTGTTTTAGAACTCAACCCCTGTGTGAAGGGCTATTTTAAACTTTGACCTATAATAATATATATAAGGTGGGAAGCTAGACCTGTTGTAGTTATAGGATTGCCGAAGATGACAAACTTGCATGCTTGGTGACAAATCTTGCCAAGAATGTCACCTTCCTCTGACGGCGCAAGCCTTGGCACGCTTGTTGCGAAAGGCGGGGTGAAAGCCGAAGTCAACAAGACGGAGGCCAAAAGAAAAACAACAATCAGAAATCCCGACGGAGCCGCAAGGCGAAGAGAGGACGAGAAAAATAAAATTTGGAGGTATTTACCATGTTACTGGATCGTAGAAACAATTATGCAAATTGGTTGAACAACTTGTTTGATGACACGTTCTTTGATACAGACTTGATGACAAACCGCAACGTTACGGCTCCTGCGCTCAATGTGAAGGAGACGGGTGAGAACTACATCATGGAGCTCGCTGTTCCTGGCTTGAAGAAGGAGTGGGGGCGCTTGAACATCACCAATGAGGGGCTGCTTCATGTGGCCATCGAGAACAAGATGGAGCACAAGGAGGAAGAGAAGGAGAACAAGAACGAGAAACATGAGCACTATCTGCGTCGTGAGTTTACCTATGGCAACTACGAACAGAGCTACACACTCCCCGAGGATGTGGACCGCGACAAGATCGCTGCCAGCGTGAGTGACGGCATCCTGACCATCACCATCCCGAAAGTCACTCCGGAGCAAGAGTCAAAGGTGCTGAAGAACATCGAAGTCAAATAATGTGAGCTTGAGAGTGGGATGACCGGTATCGCCGATCGTCTTGAACCCAAGGAAAGCATAGAAAGAAACTAAGAGGGCACATTAGCCAATGCTGATGTGCCCTCTTTTTGGCAAAAAAAATCCCAAGGCGCTTGTTATTGCGTCTTGGGATTTTTTTGTGAGTGAGGTCGGGACTTACTTCGTCTCTATCTCTTCCTTCATGTCGATAAATTGGTTCTTGTCATCGTAGAATTCGTATTGTAGGAATGCGAGTTTCTGCGAGGGAATGACATGAACGCCGAAGCCATACTTCAGTTGCCATTTTCGCTTGAGGCTTACCATGCCTTGGTTGATGTAGGCAGCCACGTAGGGATGTACGTGGAGATAGAACTTCTTGATGCCAATCTTGTTGATTAGTTGGTCAATTTTTCTTTCCAGTTGATCGGTGAAGAGGATGCTCGACTTGATCTTGCCCGTTCCGTTGCATGAAGGGCAAGTCTCCTCGACGTTGACGTCCATGGCGGGGCGCACACGCTGTCGGGTGATTTGCATCAGTCCGAACTTGCTGAGTGGCAGGATGTTGTGACGAGCCCTGTCTTTCTGCATGTCTTTGCACATGCGCTCATAGAGCATCTGTCGGTCTTCCGCCAGGTTCATGTCGATGAAGTCGACCACGATAATGCCTCCCATGTCTCGCAGTCGCAACTGGCGAGCCAGCTCATCTGCGGCGCCGAGGTTGGTCTCGAGGGCTGTGCCCTCTTGTCCCTTTTCGTTTTTCGATCGGTTGCCGCTGTTCACATCCACGACGTGCATGGCTTCGGTGTGCTCGATGATGAGGTAGGCGCCATGGGCGTAGTTCACCGTTTTTCCGAAGCTTGCCTTAATCTGTTTTGTGACGTTGAAGTTGTCGAAGATGGGCACCTTTCCGGTATACTTCTTGACGATACCTGCCTTTTCAGGGGCGATGAGTGCCACGTAGTCTTTGACATCCTTACACACTTCCTCGTCGTCTACGTAGATATTCTCATAGCTGGGGTTAAAGAGGTCGCGCAGCAAGGCTACGGCCCTTCCTGTCTCCTCGTAGACGAGTTGCGGGCGTTGCTGGGTCTTCTGCACCTTGACGATGGCGTCCTCCCAACGCTTGGTCAAGATTTTCAGTTCCGCATCCAGTTCGGCCACGCGTTTGCCCTCGGCCACGGTGCGCACGATGACGCCGCAGTTCTTGGGCTTGATGCTGTGGATGAGTTGTTTGAGTCGTGCTCGTTCTTCGCCGCTCTTGATCTTGGATGACACAGACACCTTGTCGCCAAAGGGTATGAGGACGAGGTATCGGCCTGCAAAGCTCAGTTCGGCGGTCAGTCGTGGTCCTTTGGTGGAGATGGGCTCCTTGACAATCTGCACCAGCACCTCTTGTCCGACGGTGAGCGTCTGCTGGACGCTGCCGTCCTTTTTGAGGTCGGGTTGGTGAGAGGCCTTGGCAAAGGGGAACAACTTGCGACGGTCGCTTTGCACTTGTTTCAGATACTTGGCGTACGAATTGAATTGACTTCCTAAATCAAGATAATGCAGGAAAGCGTCGCGCTCGTAGCCAACATCGACGAAACAGGCGTTGAGGCCCGGCATGAGCTTCTTCACCTTGGCGATGTAGATGTTGCCCACAGAGAAATTGGCAGAGCGTTGCTCGTTTTGGTATTCCACGAGTCGCTTGTCTTCAAGTAGTGCGATGGAGATTTCCTGTGGCTTTACGTTGATAATTACTTCGCTTGTCATCTCTTGATTTCTTTAATGATAAAAAGGGACCCGCCAAAACGGCACGTCCCTTTCCCAGAACTGTCTTAAAGGGCCTTATTTGCTCTTATGACGGTTCTTACGTAATCTCTTTTTACGCTTATGCGTAGCCATCTTGTGGCCTTTCTTCTTCTTTCCGTTTGGCATAGCTGTTAATGTTTAAAATGTTTGTTATTGTGTAATTTAAAATGTCGGTCACTCTCCCTTCATCTCGTCCACGAAAGCCTTGGCCGGCTTGAAGCTGGGCAGGTCGTGTGCGGCGATGGTGATGGAAGTCTGCTTGCCGATGTCGCGAGCCGTCTTCGGCGCACGATGCTTGATGATGAAGCTACCGAAACCGCGCAGGTAGACGTTCTCCCTTCTTTCGAGCATGCTCTTCTTCACAGTTTGCATGAAGCTCTCGATGACAGCGGACACGTCTTTGCGTTGCAGGCCGGTCATGTCGGTAATCTCGTTGATGATCTCTGCTTTTGTCATATACTGATACAGTCTTTTCGGATTATTGTTCCTAAAATTTACTTTTCCTTTATCTTTCGGACTGCAAATATACGTGTTTTTCGTGGGATGGAGAAAAGAATTGCTGTTTTTTTCTTAGAAATTGATAATTTTCTTGTTAGAAGTGTCTAATTTTCAACTCTTTACCCCCACTTTCATTCCGAATATCGTGGAAAATGGGGGTATGAGCGCTTGTGGCTTGTAAGAATAATTGCCTTGTGTTTTGGATTTGCTATGGGGGCTTGTGCTGTCTAATGGTCGGGCGCAAGCTATGTTGCCAAGAGCGTGTGTGGGGGCGTTACAGGTCAATGGCCCAGTCGACCAAAAACTCTCGAGGGCGCAGGCGGGTCGCCATGTAGGTCTCGATGGTGTTGCCCAGCACGTGTTGCTCCAGTTTGGAGGTGCCTATGATGTTGTTGGCCGATAATGCAAGTTCCCATCGCTTTGACTTATAGCTCATGGCAAGGTCGAGGAAATAACTGGCTCCGACACCTTCGCTGTTGGTGTGGAAGAGTTGGTTTTTGGCGGTCAGCATCCAGCCGCTGGCTGGAAAGACGTGAATGTTGAGGCGGTGCTCCCAATCATTGGTATTGCCAGATGAAAGTAGGGGAGTGGTCAGGTTCTTCTGCTGATTGAAGTTCACACTTGAGCTGCCTTCTACCGAGAGAAACCTGGCAGGGCGTAAAGAAAAATTGAGCGCCACGGACGTTACTGTCATCCGCGCGTCGTTCACCTTCCCGGTCACGAGCATGCAGTAGTCGGTTGTGGTGCATGAGGCGCCAAGGCCGAGTAGCGTCTTGGCCCATCCGAAGGTCTTGCTGATGTGTCCAGACAAGCCTGCGGTCTTGGTGGCTCGCTTCTTGTCGGTGGCAACGAGTGTGTAGATACGGTCGTTCAGAGTGTTCTCGTACAAGATGTTGCCTGATGTCCAGGTGTACATGGGGTTTACGTTGAAAAACAAGCCCCATACTGGGTTGGCATATTTGTAGGTGGCTGTGGCGCGAAGGTCATGAGTCACATCCGTCTTGCCCCGGTTGACCTTCTGTGTGCGATACGTCGTGAAGATTGGCGTGTCGTAGATTGACTTGCCCGTCAGGGGCGTGTTCTCATAGCCCACATCCGCTGAGAAACTGGAAAGGGCTGAGGCCTTCCAGTTCCAATGGATGGAAGGGTCCAGCCACAGGTGGTTGCTCCTCGAATGGCGATAAGTTTGGTGGGCATAGCTCATCCTCGCCTTGACCTCCAATTGATGCTTGCCAAAGGCAAACGACATCGAGGGTGTCCAATAAGCGCGTAGCAGTTGGTAAGCGTTTTCTTGCTCAGCCTCTTCGCCCATGGCCACGCCGATGGCCTGGCGGTCGTAGTTGACGCCCATCTCGTTGTTGAGGTAGTGGCGGCCCATCTCCAACTTGTAAAGGAGGGCGTTTTGGGTGGAGAGGAAACTGAGGTTGAGGCGCTCGGTCTGCTTGTCGATGGTGAGCAGTTGGCCGGGAAGGTAATGGCATGCCCAATAACTCTCCACATGATAGACGTTGTTCTTGGCTGTGGTGTGCGACAGTTGGAAGTTTTCTGTGAGGCTGCGTTTGTGTGGCTTCACCATCATGGTCGTGTTTTGTCCGTCGCAGGTCATTCGCCCCTTGCTCTTGTTGAAGTCGAGATAGCCCTTGAGGTTGTTTTGGATGAAGCTCTTCGAGCCGTTATATTGATAGTTGACTTCCGCCTTCCATTCGCTTCGGGTGTTGTTCACGTCTTCATCTTCTACGATTATGGGCATGTCGGCTAGGGTGAGATAAGTGGAAGAGGTGTGGCTCAGCATGTCAGCCTGGTCTATGAACCCGTTTCCTTGCAGGCGCAGCTCGGTGTCCTGACCCGTTTTCCACAACCAGTTGCCAGCCACTAGGTGACTGTGGTTGAAGGTGTAGCGACTCTCGTCCACGTTGGGGGCTTCCTGCGACACCATGGAGAGAAGGCCCGCCTCCGCGTCCGTTCTTCCCTTGAGCACGTCCGCCAGGTCGAGCACCTCGTCGCCGAGTTGTTTGCCTGTGTTGTTGTTCTTGTACATCATCAGTGCTTGGCGTTTCTTGTCGAATTGCATACCCATCAGTCGGCAGTCATAGAGAATGTCCTTGCCATAACCCAGTCCGATGTCGCCCGACCCTGTCCAGACGGCTTTGGCATCATCCTTCAGCACAAGGTTGAGGGCGGCCTGGTCGCTGAAGGTGACGCTCCGCAACGACTTCACGGGTTGGTGGTTTTCGAGCACTTGCACACTCTGCACCTTGTCGGCTGAGATGTTTTGGTTGGCCATGCCATATTGGGTCCCCATAAGGTCAGCTCCCTCTATGTAGAACTTGTTGATGGCTTTGCCTTGGTATTCAATCTTTCCATCGGCTTTCACCTCCAGTCCCGGCATCTTCGCGATCACGTCTGCGATGCTGCGGTCTTGCGCTTGCTTGAAGCCTGCCACGCTATAGGTGAGCGTGTCGCCTGTGCTCTGTATGCGCTGCGCCTTGACCTTCACCTCTTTCAGGAGAAAGCTTCCCTCCTTGAGTGTAATGATCATGCCATCCTTGAATGATGTGCGCGGCAGGGTTCGTTTCTGACAGCCCACATAATTGACGTCGATAGTCTCTGCGGCCTTTCCCTCAGGGATGTCCAGTTTGTAGAATCCTTCTGCGTTGGCGATGCTATAAGTGATGACATGGCGACTCTTGTCCAACGCCACAATCGTCGCGCCAGGCACTGGGTCGCCCTTTTCGCCGATGACCTTGCCCGTGAAGGTTTGGGCGACAATGGGGAGCTGCAAGATGAGTGTTAGCAGAAGGACACAATACCTCATTCTTTGTCTAAGAAGTTTTTCTTTGGCAACTTTTGGTCTGAGATGTCGTTGTCTTTTTTGTCCATGATGACGGTCGAGCCAGCTTCCGTGTCAACAGCGTTTTGGCTTAGGATTCGATCGACGATTTGTTGTTGGCTCAGGCCGTTGGTCTCCGTCCGCATCTTCAGGTAGCGTTTGCGGGTGCATTTCTGTGCGTCCTTGTCCATGAACAGGGAGACAGTCTTGTTGTCGGCCGCTTTTTCTATTCCTGCCAACGTGAAGTGGAAGCACCCCTCGGTATCGGCGGCGTCGAGGATCAGGCCCGGCAGGCCGCGAAGCAGATAGGGACCATAGTTGAGTGGTAGTTCAGTGGCGTACCAGACGGTCCATGTCCTGCCATAAAGCGAGCCCTGGGCCTGCCGACATTCGTAGCCGTTGATGGTCTTCGTGCTGTCCGACAACTGCCAGGCGATCTTGGGCATAGGCTCCTCATATTTCAACTTGGAGTTGAGTATGTTATTATAATAGGTGTATTTGTCCTTCTGCGGACTTCCTAAGAGTACTTGCAGACTATTCTTTGTAGGATATTTCTTGTCGAGCGCATCCATCTGTTCCAACGCCTTGATGGGGTCTCCCTTAACATGCAGCTTGGCCAGGTCTTGGTTGAAGCCACGCTCGTTGTCATTATAAAAGACAGCGGTCGTCTTGCCGATGTCGAGGCTCCACCTGTAAAGTTTGGCTACGCCAGTCGCGCTCTTAGCTTCGCAGTCGTAGGTGATGTGATAAAGAGCGGGCTCTTGGGCTTGAGAGTTGATGGTCATGAGGAGGGCCAAAAGAATGAAAAGATTTTTTTTCATAGGGTGCTGAGTCAAAAAACAAGAGGGCTTAGTCAAGATCTAATAGAAACTTCAATGCAAGGTGCTATGCTTTGACTAAGCCCCCTATTATTATTTGTTCGGTACTACGGTTGTAGAACCATCTTTATCTACAATGATGGTTGTTCCATCACGGTAAATGATGATAACGCGATCACCTCTCTTTACAACCTTAGGTGTAGAAGAAGCGTAAACAGCGTAATTGGAATATGTCGCTACTTCTGTAGTAGCGACTTGAGCAGCATTGGCTTTTGCAGAAAATGCAAGGAGGCCAATCATGCTTGCAAAAAGTATCTTTTTCATCTATTTGCTTTTTTAAAGTTTGTATATCTACTCTATAAGCTTTTCGACATCTGCTCCTTTTTTTTTCACGTACGTGAATGATACTGATAGGTCAGTCATAATCCTGGTACCTTGGATTGTTGGGCGCAAAATTAGACAATTAAAGATATCTATGCAAAATCAAAGTGTGGTCTTTTGGGGTGAATTTACAATATATTGCATATAGATGTTTGCATTTTTGAGAGAATTTGATTAAATTTGATGGCTGATAAACAATAATTTAGTAGGTGTCTTATGAGTATAGATAATTTAAAAACAAATGAAGAGTTCCATGGCGACCTCTTGCAAAATGAATGCGCAAATGACATAAGGTGTCTTTGTGAGGGTATTTCTAGATTATCCGATCTATGCTTTGTGGTAATAGATTTCTCCGATCATAAGCTAGTTTATAGATCAAAAAACCTTTTATTTGTTGATTTGGCATTGGAAAGTGATGTGCAGCGCGAGAGTTGTAATCCTTTTTGGTCCTTGATGGACCAAAAGGATTATGAACTTATGATGGTAGTCGATAAAGTATATGAAAGCTTAGTAAAAGAATTGAAAAATGATGAGAAATGCAATCATACGTTTGTAATGAACTATCACATTTGGTTTAGAAAGCAAAAACGTGCTGTCACGCAGAAATTTACTCCTCTGAAAATTCAAGCTGATGGAACGTTGTGGTTAGGTCTCTTTATGATGACCATATCTCCCAATAATTCTTGTAGAAAGATAGCTGTTCTTGGCAAGGGCTTCAAGTATTTATACGATTTGAGCAAAAGAAAATTTTTGCCTTATAATGAATTTGTGGGATTAACCCTCTTGGAAAAGGCAATCCTTCTAAGGGCGGCAGAGGGATTAAGCACGAAACAAATAGCAAATGACCTCTGCAAATCAGTTAATACTATAAAAACTCATAAAGAGCGTCTTTTTGCTAAATTAAATGTTAATTCCATGAATGAGGCTTTAGCTTTAATATCAAGTTACAACTTGTTTTTTGCGGAGTAAGTTTCTTTTTCTTTAGGAATTGCCTCTTATTCGACATTCTTAAAGTATGCCGAGCGTTGCTGGTGCTTCACAAATTCTTAACTTGAAAATATTATTACTGTTGCGATGAGATGTTGCAAAATGTTTTGTAACTTTATCGCTGAAAACGTTTGAGGCGAAGGACAGAAGACATAAAAACTAATAAGCAAGAGAATATGAATGTAAGAAAACATCTTTGGGTAGCGATGTTGCTGGGCGCCATCGCCGCATCATGCACGCCCGTGTCGAAGAAAGCTTTGCGCGCGTATGCCGAGACGAAAGAAAATGTGAGCGTGGTGGCTGACAGCCCTGTGGCACAACAAGGCGAGCCGTCGGGTAGGGACGATGCTGACACGCAAGCAGACAGCGAAGGCTATGAGTTGCCGGCGCTCCGCAAAAATAGCAATGAGATTATTTTGCGTCGCAAGGGCTACACGGCCTCTTACAACCCGATGACCAAGTTGCCCAATTGGGTGGCCTGGCATCTCACGGCCGCTCATGTGGATGGCTATGCCAAGCGCAAGGGCATCTCGTTTCATGAGGACGAGGATGTGCCAGAGCCACGTGTCGACACCTACGATTACGTGCGGTCGGGCTATGACCGCGGCCACATGTGTCCGGCGGGCGATAACAAGTGGGACGAGTTAGCCATGGAACAGTCGTTCCTGATGACCAACATCTGCCCGCAAGACCACAAGTTGAACATTGGTGACTGGAACAACCTGGAGACCCAGTGCCGGCAATGGGCCGAGCAGTATGGCGACATCTACATCGTGTGTGGCCCCATCCTCTATAAGGGCCAGCACAAGACCATCGGCCAGCACAAGGTGGTGGTGCCTGAGGCTTTCTTCAAGGTGATCTTGCGCATGGGCAAGGAACCGCAGGCCATCGGTTTCATCTATCGCAACAACGACAAGCGCCACCCGTGGGGCGACTATGTGAACAGCGTCGACGAGGTGGAGCGCATCACAGGCTTCGACTTCTTCCCCTCCTTGCCCGACAACGTAGAGCAAAGGGTGGAGAAGCGCTATGATGCCGCAGCGTGGACCATGCGAGCCCTGCACTAAGGCACTATCAAAGAAAGGGGTTCCAAGATTTTCTTGGAACCCCTTTCTTTGATATCTGTGCTGGTTGCAGGTTAATAAGCGTGCTGGTCGTGGACGAAGATTGACTTGACAGTCATCAGGATGATGCGGATGTCGAGCCAGAACGTCCAATGCTCAATGTACCAGATGTCGCACTTCACGCGGCCTTCCATCTGCCACAATTCCTTGGTCTCGCCGCGGAAACCAGACTCCTGTGCCCAACCCGTGATGCCGGGCTTCACGAAGTGGCGCACCATATATTTGTCGAGCAGTGCGCTGTACATCTCTGTGTGCTTCAGCATGTGCGGGCGCGGTCCCACGATGCTCATGTCGTTCTTCAGTACGTTCCAAAACTGTGGCAGCTCGTCGATGTTGCATTTGCGCATGAAGTTGCCGAAGGGGAACTTGCGGGGATCGTCCTTGGTGGCCTGCACTTTGTCTGCGTCTTTGTTGACGTGCATGGAGCGGAACTTGTAGCACATGAAAGTCCGTCCGTCCATGCCCGTGCGTGCCTGCTTGAAGAAGATGGGGCCCGGGCTCTGCAATTTGATGATCAGGGCGATGATGGGCGTGATGATGGCTAGCGGGATGAGCACGCAGAGCGAGAACACGATGTCGAACGTGCGCTTGGCGAGCTTGTTGTTGGTGAGCGACAGGGGCAGGCGGAAGGCTGTGAATACCTCCTCGTTGCCAATCAGCAGAGGATAGAGGTGCAGTCGAAAGTGGTCGTCGCTCGGCACATAATAGAAGCGGAGCACGCGCTGGTTGCAATAGTTGGCGCTCTGCATGAGAGCCTTGTTGTCGTCCATGGGCAGGCCACAGAGCAGGGAGTCGGTGGCCTCAGGAAAGTCCTCGCCCTTGTTGATGATGTCAAAGCAGTCGGCTATGGAGCCCAACACCTTGACTCCCTCTGGACATTCGCCGTCGCAGTAGCAACCCACGATGCGGAAGCCCTGGCCGGGATTGCGCTTGAGGTTTCTGACAACATGGTTGAAATGATCGCCGCTGCCGACGGCGATGATGCGCACCACATTGTAACCATGCGACCACAGACGGGTCAGCGTGAGCTTCTCTATATATCGGAAGATCAAGAACGTGATGAAGAACACGAGGCCGATGACCACGAGCCAACGCCCTGTGTTGACACCCGGATGGTCGATGATGCGCATCGTGATGTAGGTGCCAACAATGAAGGTGGCCGAGACGCTCAGCGCATTTCTGAAAAGAAGACCGGAGTCATTGGACGTGCGTCCCAAGTTGACGGGAAACAAGATTTGCGCCACGCTCATGCCCAGAAAACCTGACACGAGAAGAAGACGAACGGAATATGGGGGCCACTGGTCACCGAAAGGTGTCAAGATGAGAAACGCCAGGATGATTGCCAACGCAAATACGTAATCGAGGGCTACAATTAAAAATTTCATGTGCTGCAAGTTTTTAAAGTTTGATGCCAGTATGGCTATTGTTTGGCGCAGGGGGCAAAGAGATTGTCTTTGTTGCCCCCCCCCATGCCTTTGGTGGTTTTCCCGTCTGTTGAATGACGTTGTCTGCCTTACTGCACTAAGGCCAGTAGTTAGGGTGTGGGATTTTCATCCTGTTTATTTTGTGTTTCTTGATTCGAGCAACACCACGTTTTCCACATGAGGTGTGTGCGGGAACATGTCGACGGGCTGCACGGCGGCCACGCGATAGTCGGCGTCCATCAGCGCCAGGTCGCGAGCCTGTGTGGCCGGGTTGCAACTGACGTAGACCACACGCTTGGGTGCGGCCTTCAGGATGACGTTCACCACATCGGTGTGCATGCCTGCGCGGGGTGGGTCGGTGATGATCACGTCGGGGCGTCCATGCTTGCGGATGAAGTCCTCTGTCAGGATGTCCTTCATGTCGCCGGCATAGAATTCCGTGTTTTCGATGCCGTTGATTTGGCTGTTCACCTTGGCGTCCTCGATGGCCTCGGGCACATACTCGATGCCGATGACATGCTGGGCCTTGCGCGCCACGAAGTTGGCGATGGTGCCCGTGCCGGTGTAGAGGTCGTAGACAAGCTCGTTGCCCGTGAGCTGGGCAAATTCGCGTGCCACGCTATAGAGGTGGAACGCCTGTTCCGTGTTGGTCTGGTAGAAGCTCTTGGGACCTACCTTGAAGCGCAGCCCCTCCATCGTCTCATAAATGAAGTCAGTACCCTTGAAGGTTGTCAGCTCCAAGTCGCCAATGGTGTCATTGCCTTTCTGGTTGTCCACATAGATGAGTGATGAGATCTGCGGGAAACGGTCGGCCAGGTGCTGGAGCAGCATCTTGGCCTTGTCGTCATCGCCCGGCTCATCGTAGTGGAACTGGATGAGCAACATCCACTCGCCCGTGTTGGAGGTGCGGAACATCAGGTTGCGCAGCAAACCATGCTGGGCGCGCACATCGTAGAACGTCATGCCGATCTCCTTGGCATAGCGCTCCGTCTCGTTGCGTATCTCGTTGTGGAGGTCGTCCATCAGCCAACACTTGCGAATGGGGTAGATCTTGTCGAACGCTCCCGTGATGTGGAAGCCGATGGCCGAGTTGTCTTGGCCACTGAGGTCCAGCGACTCGTCTTGCAACTCTTCCTTGGTGAACCATCGCTTGTCGCAGCACCCGAACTCCAGCTTGTTGCGATATTCCCAAATCTTGACCGATCCGAGGATAGGTTGGAAAGGAGGCAACTCCACCTTGCCGATGCGCGTCAGCTGGTCGAGCACCTGTTGCTGCTTGGCCTTGAGCTGCTCCTCGTAGGGCAGGTTCTGCCATTTGCACCCGCCACAGATGCCAAAATGCTCGCATTTCGGAGTGGCCCTCACGGGGCTGGGCGTGATGAGGCGCACCACGCGTCCTTCGCAGTAGCGGTGCTTCTTCTTCACGATTTGTATGTCGGCCACATCACCCGGAACGCAAAATGGCACGAACACCACTTGCTCCCCATGATGGAAAAGGCACTTTCCCTCAGCGGCTACCGACTCGATGGTTACACTCTCTATAATAGGTAATGGCTTACGACTTCTGCTCATCAATTAGTAATTTTGCTGCAAAGATACATATTTATATTTGAATAACACTATAAAAAGTTTTAAGTTTTTTGGTTGTTTGCGCCAACAAACATTTTTGTCATGTCAAGATAACACTTTTTTGCCCGAATGTTTTGCATAACTGATAAAAAATACTATCTTTGCAGAAGATAGGTTGCCGATGTGTGAAAGGGTGTTGAACCCCATGAGCGAGGCGCCTGTCTGGTAAAAACAAAAAACTATTGAACGATTACAATTAAACTGAAATTAATTACAAACTATAAGTTTTACCTGATCAACTATGAGTGAAAAAAGAGTCTATCTCTTCGGCAACGGTAAGGCCGAAGGACGTGCAGACATGAGAAACCTGCTGGGTGGCAAGGGAGCCAACTTGGCTGAAATGAATCTTATCGGAGTTCCTGTTCCTCCAGGATTCACCATCACTACCGACACCTGCAATGAGTATTTTGAGAAGGGCAAAGATGCTGTTGTTGCTCTTCTGAAGGATGATGTGCACAATGGCATTAAGCATGTGGAGGAGCTGATTGGCTTGAAGTTCGGCGACGCCGAGAACCCCCTGTTGGTGAGTGTGCGTTCGGGTGCCCGCGCCTCCATGCCGGGCATGATGGACACCATCCTTAACCTCGGCCTGAACGACGAGGTGGTGAAGGGCTTGGCCAAGAAGACGGGCAATGAGCGCTTCGCCTACGACAGTTATCGTCGCTTCGTGCAGATGTATGGTGATGTGGTGCTGGGTATGAAGCCCGTCAACAAGGACGACATCGACCCCTTTGAGGCCATCATCCAGAAGGTGAAGAGCCAGCGTGGCATTGTGCTCGACAACGAGATGAACGTCGATGAGCTCAAGCAGCTGGTGACCCTCTTCAAGGAGGCCATCAAGAAGCAGACGGGTTCCGACTTCCCCGAGAATCCTGTCGACCAGTTGTGGGGTGCCATCTGCGCCGTCTTCGACAGCTGGATGAACGAGCGTGCCATCCTCTATCGCAAGATGGAGGGCATCCCCCAGGAGTGGGGCACGGCTGTGACCGTCATGGCCATGGTCTTCGGAAACATGGGCGACACATCGGCTACGGGCGTTTGCTTCAGCCGTGATGCAGCCACGGGCGACAACCGCTTCAACGGTGAGTACCTCATCAACGCACAGGGCGAGGATGTGGTGGCCGGTATTCGTACACCGCAGCAGATCACCAAGGAAGGTTCACTCCGCTGGGCCAAGCAGCAGGGCATCGCTGAGGAGATCCGCGCCACAAAGTTCCCCTCGATGGAGGAGGCTATGCCAGAGCTCTACAACCAGCTCAACACCCTGCAAGACAAGCTTGAGAAACACTATCACGACATGCAAGACATGGAGTTCACCGTGCAGGAGGGCAAGTTGTGGTTCCTCCAGACCCGTAACGGCAAGCGTACGGGCACAGCCATGGTGAAGATCGCCATCGACCTGTTGCACGAGGGCCTCATCGACGAGAAGACCGCTCTGGAGCGTTGCGAGCCAAACAAGCTCGACGAGTTGCTCCACCCTGTCTTCGACAAGGAGGCGTTGTCTGCAGCCCGCGTCCTGACCCGTGGCCTTCCCGCATCGCCGGGTGCTGCCTGCGGACAGATTGTGTTCTTTGCCGACGACGCTGCCAAGTGGCATGATGATGGTCACCAGGTGGTGATGGTTCGCATCGAGACCTCCCCCGAGGACCTCGCTGGCATGTCGGCCGCTGAGGGCATCCTCACGGCTCGTGGCGGCATGACTTCTCACGCTGCCGTTGTGGCTCGTGGCATGGGCAAGTGCTGCGTGAGCGGTGCTGGCGCCATCAATGTCGACTACAAGACACGTACGGTGGAGATCGACGGCACCGTGCTCCACGAGGGCGACTACATCTCGCTGAACGGTTCGACCGGTGAGGTCTACTTCGGAGAAGTGAAGACAAAGCCCGCTGAGGTGTCTGGCTACTTCGCTGAGCTCATGGACCTCTGCAACAAGTACACCAAGATGGTGGTGCGCACCAATGCCGACACACCTCACGACGCTGAGGTGGCACGCCGCTTCGGCGCTGTGGGCATCGGCCTCTGCCGCACGGAGCACATGTTCTTCGAGAAGGACAAGATCAAGGCCATGCGTGAGATGATCCTCGCCGACACAAAGGAGGATCGCGAGAAGGCACTCGACAAGTTGCTTCCCTTGCAGCGCAACGACTTCTATGGCATCCTGAAATACATGGACGGCATGCCCGTCAACATCCGCTTGCTCGACCCGCCCTTGCACGAGTTCGTGCCGAAAGAGGTGAAGGAGCAGGAAGTGCTCGCACAGGAGACAGGCAAGACGCTCGCCGAGATTCAGCAACGTGTGGAGTCGCTTAAGGAGAGCAACCCGATGCTGGGCCTGCGCGGTTGCCGTCTGGGCATCACCTATCCTGAGATCACAGCCATGCAGACCAAGGCCATCCTGGGTGCTGCCATTCGCCTGAAGCGCCAGGGCTACAACCCCATGCCCGAGATCATGGTGCCGCTCGTGGGCACTTACAAGGAGCTCGAGCAGCAGCAGGAGGTCATCAAGAAGGCGGCCAAGGAGCTCTTCGCCGAGGAAGGCATGGAGATCGAGTACAAGCTCGGAACCATGATCGAGATTCCTCGCGCAGCCCTCACAGCCGACCAGATTGCCAAGCACGCCGACTACTTCAGCTTCGGTACCAACGACTTAACACAGATGACGTTTGGCTACAGCCGCGATGACGTGGCTCGCTTCCTGCCTACCTATCTCGACAACAAGATCCTCGAGGTCGATCCCTTCCAGGTGCTCGACCAGACGGGCGTCGGCCAGCTCGTGGAGATGGGCGTCAAGAAGGGTCGCTCGGCCAACCCCGACTTGAAGTGTGGCATCTGTGGCGAGCATGGTGGCGAGCCTTCATCAGTGAAGTTCTGCCATCGTGTGGGTCTCAACTACGTGAGTTGCTCACCTTTCCGCGTGCCTATCGCACGCCTCGCTGCGGCGCAGGCTGCGGTTGAGGAATAATACGATAAGCCCTCGTAAATAGCGAGTTAGGCGGTAAGTCTCTGATAACAAAGAGGCTTGCCGCCTAAGTTGTTTTTATGGGGTCTGCACATTCTGCATGATTATCGTGCAGAATGTGTAGGGTAAACTTACAAAAACTAACACAAGAAACCGGGCGACCACTTACAAGAACTTACAAACAAATTTTGAAAGATAGAAAATATGGCAACATTCAAACCTGTAGTGAGAACACCACGCAAAGATGGGTTCTACAAAGTCTATATCCGCGTGGTTCACAAAATCAAGCCCGGCTATATCAGCACGGACAAGTTGATAACAAAGAAGTTCATCGACAAGGACGGCACTATCACCGACCCTTTCGTGAACGAGTATTGTGCAAGGCGTATTTTGAGGTTTACCGAACTGCTTAACCGCGTGGACTACACTAATTGGAGCGTGAAGCAGGTAATCGAGTATGTGACCAAGGAGGACGAGGACTTGTGTTTCTCGGATTATGCGCATCTGCACATCAACCGCATGATTGACAACGGCCAGTTGAGGAATGCGAAGAACTACAAGCTGGCGCTCCAGCACATGGAGCGGTTTGCAGGGACAACGAGGGTGATGTTCGGACAACTCACCTCCACTTTTGTGAACCTGTGGGTGCAGTCGTTGGAACAGACGCACAGGGCAAAGGAGATGTACCCAGTCTGCATGAGGCAGGTGTTTCGTGCTGCCGTGGCTGAATACAACGACTACGACAATGGCATTATCCGCATCAAGACGAACCCTTGGGGCAAGGTGAAGATACCACAGGCAGACCGCACGGCCAAGATTGCCATCAGCCCGGAGGAGTGCCGCGTGTTCTTTGCGGCTCCATTGCCAGAGACGAAAATGATTGATCCATTGCCGGAGGTCGCACGTGACGTGTCGAAGATGATACTTTGCCTTGCAGGTATCAACACGGTTGATCTTTTCGAGATGAAAAAAGAAAACTACCGAAACGGCTGCTTGTGCTACAACAGAGCCAAGACGAAAAAGACACGCACCGATGATGCCTACATCGAAATGCGTGTGGAGCCAGTGATACAGCCGTTGTTGGAGAAATATTTGGCAGAGCCAAACGACCCTTACCTGTTCCGCTTCCACAAACGGTTTTGCGACAGCGACTCTTTTTGCGCAGGTGTGAACAACGGCATCAAGCAGATTTGCAGGAGCCTGGGCATACCCAAGGAGAAACAATACAGGGCATACACATTCCGCCACACTTGGGGAACGGTGGCACAGAACGACTGCGGAGCAACCATTGACGAGGTGGCTTTTGCCATGAACCACTCACACGGACGCACCATCACGCGCGGTTACATCAAGCTGGACTTCTCCCCTGCATGGGAACTGAACGCAAAGGTGATTGACTTCATCTTCTTCAGCACGGCAAAGAGCAAGCAAGGATTGGCTCACGATGTGGAGGAACGCAAGGACACAATGTTTCGCATTGCGCCAAAGTACATGATTTATGCGAGGGCGTACTTCCGTGGTGAGGTGCTGGCCGATGTGAGCGACATCGGCTTCAGCAACATTGACGAGGTGATAGCCCGGCTTGCATCGAAACTGCCCGACACTATCCCGGACAGGTGTGCCGTGCAGTTCCGCATCAGGAACGTGGACACCGACAGAGAGGCGGTGTACGAGAGGACTAAGGGCAAAGGTTTTTAGACAAACTCAACAAAGATGTTTTTGCGTCCATCCTGTGAAATGAGGTTGAGGTTGTCTGCAAGAATGTTGTCGGGATTGACAACAAGATGCAATACCGCTCCATGCTTGACTGCCGTCTGTGCCAACAGTCTGATGTTTGAAACGGAGAAATTGTCTGCATGGATTTTCACAGACGTGCCATTCTGCAAAAGCATGGCAATGTTTTCGTTATTTGTTTTCATCATGATGTGTTTTTGAATTCGCGGCAAAGGTAGCGCACAAGCACCTCAGATGCCCTTTATCTTTTGCGACACGCCCGGCTTTGCAACTTTGCAAGGTCGGGCTTTCTTTTCGCCTCGACTTTTCTTCTTTACTCATCATCATTTTCAAAAAAAGAAATCGAAATCTGAATTGGTTTTTGTCGTTGTCGACGACTTATATTATACGACGTAAGGAGTATAATATATATTCCTTATTCCTTTATCTATATATAAACTATCGTTTATATCTATACGCGCGCGCGAGGAGCAAAGGGTATCCTTTTGAGTTTTCTGCATTTTTGGAAAGGCTACCCTTTTATTTTGGAAAGGCTACCCTTTTTTAATCTTTGTAACTGCTTTAGTTTCAATAAAAAACGATGATGCAAGATTTTCTTGCTTTTTCGGGTTTTTACAATGACTATAAACACGTAAAACCCGAATGACTTCAACCAGTTTTCTAAAAAAGTCTGTTCTAAAATGGGTTTTGTTTTATGCTGAAAATAAAAAGGCTACCCTTTTGATTAGGAAAGGCTACCCTTTTATTTTGGAAAGGCTACCCTTTTGATTAGGAAAGGCTACCTTTTTGATTGCGTTATTGTAGAGTTCTGAAAGATCAACGAGCAACGACAAAAAAGCGACCTATCCTCGCAGACGGGTCGCATCAAATTTGAGTGAAAAAAAATGTTTGGGAGCCTCTAAAAGTAGACGTGGTAGAGAAGGGTGTGTGAGGGATGGTCAATCGTCGTCGTCATCGTCATCCTCGTTGTCTTCTCCGCAGAGCACGTTCAGTTTGTCTTCGATGGTTCGGACGTTGACGTTGGCCGTCATGTCGAGGTCGACGGCTTTCATCTTTGGCGTGTGGAACTCAAGCAGGCGCAGTTCGGCGTTTACACGCTCGTTGGGACTCAGTGCGATCATATCAGCCTCAAAGTCTGAGATGTTGAGCGGAAGGCCGGAAGCGTGGTCGGTAAGTGGTATGAGGTCAATCACCTTACAGACGTTTCCTCCCTCATCCTGAACGAGGCGCTCACGCTGGATTTCGCGTGCCATTCCAGTGATGGGGTCTGTCTGGATGCGTGGGCTGAAATATGACATTGAATGTTCGCGGAGGAACCCCTTGAGTGGGTTTTCCTTGTTGGGCGTGCCTTTCTTGCGCCCTCCTGTTTTCATACCTTTCATGTGCTGTTTTCCTTAGTTTTCTTGTGCTGTGCGCATTGGTGCAGCGTCGGCAGGCCTTGTGATGCCTGGCGATGGCTGTGTGCATTGGTGCAGCGTCGCTTATATTGAGAGCAAATAGCTTGTCTTCGGCCATGTGCTGCAAAAGTTAAAAGTTGTGGGCAAAGATACCTTATTAATTTAGCGCATGATTTATAACTTTTGAAATTGAGAATGATATGGGACTGATAGGAAGCGCAGTAGGCGCAGCAGGTGCCATCTTCGGAGGCATCAGCGCGAGCAAGGCGATGAACAAGATGAAGAAGAACATCGAGGCGCAGCGCAAGAGCAACCAAGACTGGTATGACCGCAGATACAACGAGGACGCCACACAGAGGGCCGACGCCCAAAGGATACTCACGGAGACAGAGGAGCGGATCAAGAACCGCAACCAACAGGCGGCAGGAGCGCAAGCTGTGATGGGTGGCACGGACGAGAGTACGGCAGCGGCCAAAGCCGCCAACAGCCAAGCCTTGGCAGACGCCACATCGCAGATAGCGGTTGGTGCGGACGCGCGCAAAGACCAGATAGAGCAGACTTACCGGTCGAAGGACGATCAGTATGTGAATGAGCTGAACCAAATGGAGCAAGGCAAGGCGCAGGCTATTGCCGATGCGGTGAAGGGTGTGGGCAGCGCTGCGTCGGAAATGGGTTTCTAACTAAAAGCAGACGGACATGGATAAGTATTACACCTCAAAGGGCACTGACGGCAGGCTTGCAGGACAGAATGATGCAGGAGCCACTTCCCCATCCCGTGGGCCTCAAACTTCCGAGGAGCAGGCATCACAGGCCGAGCAAGCTCCAAAAGGCTCTGAGGCATGGATGGAGCAGCCTCCACAGGCCGAACCGGAGCCAAAGGGGACTGAGGCATGGGCAGAGCAACACAGCGGCGTGAATGCCCCGTCGGCAGCAGGGAGTGAGGCGACAACACAAGATGATGCAGCTTCGGAGGCCAGCCAGCCTGTCGGGGTGCCGCAGCAGCACAATGCTGAAGCCGAGGGTTCGCTGAAGCTCGATGCGGATGCCGTCATGGGCTATGACCAACAGATTGCCGCCTTGCGTGACGCGGCGAAGAAATACAAGCCGGAGACCGAGGAGGAACGCAAGAAGCGCGAGCGCAGGGAACGGTCGAAGAGGATTGTCGCGGCTGTTGGTGATGGCCTGATGGCGTTGAGCAACCTCTACTTCACGACAAGAGGCGCGCCCAACATGTATGACCACAAGACCATGAGTCAGCAGACACCGCTACAGACGCAGCTTGACAAGCTGAAAGCCGAGCGTGAGGCCAATGCCGACAAGTATTTGCTGTATTCGCTCAAGATCGGTGACGCCGAGAATGGTCGTGCGAAGACGTTGCGTGAGTTGGAGCAGCAGCAGGAGCAGATGCGTCTGGCCCGCGAGAAGGCCCAGCGCGAGCAGGAGGCGCACGACTGGCTTGCCGCCCTGCAGGACGACAAGAAGCGTGAGCAAGCTGGCAAGGCCACGAAAGCCGAGCAGGAGGCCGCAACCGCAAAGGCCGAGGCCGACAATGCCCCCGACCTCTATAAGGAGAAAGTGATTACGGAAAGGAACCGTGGCAAGGCAGCTGCTGCATCGGCAGTGGCAAGCTGGGCATCTGCCGCCGACCATTACGCATCGGCTAACGAGCACAACACCAATGCCAAAGGACGATTTGAATGGTGGGACAAGGACGGAAACGTGCATTACGCCAAGACCCAGGATGAGGCCATCATGAAGGCCCGGCAGCACGGGACGCTTGACAGTGCGAAAGTGATCACAACGGACAGCACGGACAGCGATGTGGTTAATAGTGGCAAAGTTGTAAGGAAAGTTGTCGGAAAAGACAAAGACGGAAATCCCATATATGGGGAACCAGTGAAGCGTAACACCAAGAAGACTACATCAAAGACGGTGTATTATCCCGGAATTAGGAAGAAGCCTGCGGCACAGCCGACACCAAGACCCGCATCTAAGCCGAGTGGCGGAAAAGGCGGCAAATGGGCATCTGGACTGAAGTTATAACGTAAATCTGAAATCATTATGCCATTAGACAATAATAAACTCAAAAAAGTGTACGCTACCCTGCAACAGGGAGGTTATGAGCAGGACTACAATACATTCTTGAAGGGTTTCACGGGCAATGACCACTATGAGAACCGCAAGAAGGTGTACGACTTGCTGTCGGCGAATGGAGCGCAGATAGGCAACAGCTATGAGGAGTTCATGCAGAAAATGCAGACGTCTCCCCAGCATGTTGTTGCCCCTGCCCCACAGCCACAGAAGCCAGCAACACATGTGGCTCCAGAGGGGCAGGGAACGGTCGTTGCACCTGGACGACCGGCCGCAGCACCGGCACAGCCAACGGCAGCACCCGTGGCAAGTGCGGCTCCTGCCAGGCCACAACCGAGGAAGGACCAACCGCTCACCCCGGCCGAGCGGCAGGCTATGATCGGTGAAGTGGAGCAGATGAGGCATCATGCCAATGCCTCGCTGCAACGCACGAAGAACCGCATGGACTTCGCAAGAGCCAACACGGGACTGCATGTGCCGCGTGTGGCCCTTGGAGACAGGAGTGGCGGTGTGCGGTTGGGCCAGAACCCCAGGGTTGTGGAGGGCAAGCCGATGTACGACGCCAGGACTGGCAAGATGCAGCGCACGTACCTCACGGAGAGAGGCAGCCGGTACGCAAGCCGCGGCAAGGCAGACTTGGAGCAGAACGCTATCGACGAGGAGGCACGCCAGCCTCTTGGCCTGAACATGGACGACCGGCAGGTTGAAGCGGCGCAGAAGCCCGCCAACGCTGTCGTGGCGTCGTTGTGGAAGGATGCCGAGGCGAAGTATGCGGCCGACCGCAACAAGAACGCTGATGATGTGTATGGCGGCAATCCGCTGCTCAATGGCGGGCGGGAGATGCACATGGTGGACGCGGCAACCACCGCTCACAAGAATGAGGTGTCGCGCCTCACACGCTTTGACCTTCAGAAGATGATGGACGATGCGTGGAGCCGTGTTGGCAAGCAGATGACCGCCTCATGCTATCAGCAGTTGCAGAAGAAGTATCCGGCCGTTCTTGGTCGGCAGTTGCAGCGGTCGGCAGAGGACATGGCTCGCAGGCTGTCTGACAATGCCGTGTATAAGTATGCCGTGGCCAAGAACGCGCCCAAGAGCACCTTGGAGTTCTTTGCCAAGACAGCGGCCGACACGAACCTGCTTCGCACCATCAGCAAGGGATTGGCACGGAGCGAGGCAGGGACGACTGGAGACATGGCCGCATACGAGAAAGCAATGGGCGACTACGGCGAGGGCCACCGCATGGCGCAGATAGGCGGCACGGTGGCTGGCATGCTGTTCGACCCCACCACTTATATATCGGGCGGCATCGGCTCCATGGCCGGAAAGGGCGCCTTGAATGTGGGCAGTCGCCTGTTGTACAGGAATGCGGCCAAGGGTGTTGGCTCGCGTATGCTTGGCACCACATTGGGCGGACGCGTTGCGGCTGGCGTGGCAGGCGGTGTGGGCAATCTTGGCGCCTACGAGGGCATCAAGGAGGGCGAAAGCCAGTGGCTGCATGGCGGGCACGTGAACCCGGAGACAGGTGAGAACGCGGGATATTCCGCAGGTGAAATTCTTAAATCCACCGGGCGCGGTGCCTTGCTGGGCTCCGTGACCGGCACGGTGGCTCCCTTGTTGGGCAATGTGGCCGACAAGTGGGTGAAGGCCACGCCAAGCGTCGCAGGGAAGGTAGGCATCCGCACCGGCGAGCTTGCCACATCAACTGTGGCCGAGGGCACCATCTTCGCCACTCCCGAATGGATTGCGAACTCCAAGATGGACGATGACAACCCCAACAAGCGCAGCGCGTGGGACGTGTGGACTGACAGCATGGCGATGATGCTTGGCTTCAAGGCGCAGCACCTGGTGAAGTCGGCGCCCAGGGTCATTGCGGGGCTGCAACCAATTAAGAACCCCAAGACCATGGAGGAGCGCAACCACAACCGCATGAGCTTTGGTGAACTGTTGCGGAAGCAGATGGACGCAAGCCCTCGCGACATGGCTTTCACGGATGAGGAGCGTGAGGAGTTGGGTCGGAACGGGTATGGCGACCTTGCCAGCCTGTTCAAGCGTGTGCCCAAGGGGCAGGGGCAGTCCAATGGCCATTCGAAAGCCACTGCGAAGGCCGAGGGCAAGGATGGCAAGGCGATGTATCCCGACATTCCCGAGGCTCGTGTTGAGGACCAGGGTAAGGATTGGCTGAAGGACCATCCCGAGTTTGACGGTTACGAAGCCATGGAACGCCTGGTGCAAGACCCGCAGGTGAGCCAGAGCGCCCGTGCCAAGGCATACTATATCCTCACGGGCCGTCATCTGCCGATGGGGACTGTGGCAGGTGTGTCCACCGACAGGGACGAGGACGGCAACATTTTCGTGAAGTCGGTTACCGCCAATGGCGAGGTCGTGACGAGCAGGCGCTTCACGGACGAGGGCTTGGCCAAGAAGGAGGAAGCACGGATCATGAGACAGGCTGAGCTCAACACCGTTGATGTCGGTGAGCGTTACACTGAGGCGAAAGCCGACAACAAGGTGTGGGACGCCGCCGTTGAGTCGGTGGCGCCTGGTGCCGATCCCGAGACCGTGAGGCGCACGTACCTGGCCGCCAAGGGTGGCGACAAGGACGCGAAGGCCAACTATGGCCAGATGGTCGAGGCCATCGACCGATTTATGGAAGAGCACAAGGGCATGGCAGACTCCGATCGCCCGGAGGCTATCCGCGCGGACATCAAGGCCGAGACCGGCGTGGATGTGGATGGTGCCATCAGGAAGGAGCCAGGCAAGCGCACGGAGGCCGAGCAGGCAGCTGTGGAGGACTATGCGCGACGCCTGTTCCCCGACCAGCACACGGAGGCCGAGCAGCCCATGTCAGAGGATGAGGCCAAGGCATCAGCCGCCTACGACCAGGGACGCCTGCTTTGGGAAGGTGTGGAGCGTGGCGACGCCGATGCCAGGGCCGACGTGGACGCCATCGCGCTGCGCATGCAGGAGGCTTTGCAGGAGTGTGAGGATGCCTTCGGCACCGATGCGGAAGTGCGCATGGCCGAGATGGAGGAGCACCCATGGGCTTTGGCCAACGACTCCGAGCTGATAGACGACCAACGCGAGGCTGTGCTCTACTACATCAACGCCAAGGCGGCGATGGACGGTGTGCGTGACGCCTCCAACGATGCGATGGAGAACAAGCGCCGGGAGGTGGCCACCCGTGTGGAGCGCCACACTCACAAGGACAGTGGCATGGTGGAGCCTGCGACGATGAAGGTGGACGACAGACCCGTGTACATCGTGAAGGGCCATGTGGCCATGTTTCCGGACGGATCGGGCGTTGACGCCAGCCATTCGGACCAAAGCGTCGTGATCTGCGATGCGGAGACAGGCGAGTACAAGTTTGCCAGTCCGGACCAAATTTTCAACGTTGGTGAGCCCATCGACCCCCATGCGGAGCTCGACGAGGCCTTTGACAAGCTCATGGCCGAGCAAGAGGACGTGCTTGGCGGTGGGGACTTAGGCCCAATGGGCACGAGAGGCTCAATGGATGGTGGAAACCCGGTGCCGGAGTATGGCGTGAACGATACATTCACTCTTCTTGACGGCGAGGGAGCGACCATTCATGGCGAGGTGCAGGGCGTCAGCGATGATGGTGTGGAGATACGCACGGACGAGCCGTTGAACGGCAGGTTCGTGCAGGTTATTCCTGTGGAGGAGTTTGAGAGCCGTTTAGCAAGTCTTAATGGCGAAGCTGTAGGCTCAATGGGCACAAGAGGCTCAATGGGCGGTGGGCAGGAAGGCGGTGAGTAGGAGAGTGCTGAGGAGGAAGGTGTAGAGCCGGAGGGTGCGCATGAGGCGACCGCACTGGAGCGTGTCCCGGTGAATGGGGAGACGCAGGAGCCTATGTTTGAGAAGGCCGACACGGAGACAGCCCTTGACGCCCTGAACGAGGTGACAGGCGGCAATGAGGCCAACACCGCCGCCATCGTTGGCGCTCAGGTGGAGCAGGCGCAAAAGGCCGTCGATGCGCTGAAGAAGAAAAAGCCGACCAAGAAAGCACCGTCCCTCAAAGGCTCGCCCATGGCCATGGTCAAGGCGCAGCAGGAGGCCGACGCCAAGTACAATGCCGCCATGGAGCAGTACAACGCACAAATGGCAGAGGCCGAGGAGACGCTGGGCGCATGGACTCAGATTAACACCCTCATGAACGAGCGCAAGCGTGCCGTGCGCGAACAGCAGGAGGCAGAGCAGCGTGAGCGCGACAAGCAACTGCATGACGCAGCCGTGGCTCAGGTGGAGGAGCGGAAGCGTGTTGCGGCGCAGAAAGCAGCCGAGCAAGCCGAGGTGGGCGCCCATGCGGTGAACCCGAAGATCAAGGCGAAGTGGGATGAGTCGCCGAAGGTAGAGGGCACCGCCAACGAGCTCATGCTTGCTGACGGTTCGAGCCTCCGCGGCCATTACGTGCTGACGGAGGCAGGCTCCGCGTCTGCGAGCCACGATGTGACCAACGCCTTTGAGCCGACCGAGGGCTTCCCCGTTGACGAGCACGGCGAGAGCGTGAACGACCGCGACTACAAGCGCGATAAGGACGCCCAGCGCATAGTGAGGGACATAGCCAACAGCTACGACAGTCGGGCGTTGCAGTCGCCTGTGATCGTGAGCAAGGACGGTGTGGTGCTTTCGGGCAACAACCGCACGATGTCGGGCGACCTTGCGGCGCAGCAGGGAACCGACAAGGCTTATGTAGACCATCTGCGCGAGTTCGGCCAGATGTACGGCTTCACTCCGGAGCAGGTGGACGGCATGCAGCATCCGCGCGTGGTGTTCGTCCCGGACGAGGATTTGCCCTATGATGCGACCACATTCGCCCGTTTCAACGCAGAGCAGCAGAAGAAGCAGAGCAAGCCGGAGCAAGCTGTGAAGTTGGGCAAGATCGTGCCCGACCATGTGTTCGCCAGCATTGTTGGCGACCTGAGCCGTTACGACCGTTTGTCGGACTACTATGGTGACAGCAAGGCGGTGTCGTCGGCGATCAGCCAGTTGCAGCGAGCGGGAGTGATCAATGAGATGCAGCTTCCGGAGATGCGCACTGGCAACTCGTTGTCGGCCGCAGGAAAGGAACTTATCGAGAACACGCTTATAGGCAAGGTCTTTCAGACTTCGCCCGATGCCGTGCGCCATATCATCGGCACACCTACATTGCGCCAGTCGGTCATTATGGGCTTGAACGAGATAGCCCACAACCGCACGCTTGCCAAGAGTGGCTACGATATAAGCAACGAGTTGGGCGCAGCCGTGGACCTTGTGGCAAGAGCCAAGGCTTCAGACGCAGCCCTTTATAAAGAGGGAATGCCAGTGTCACCGTTTGGCCGTCAGCAAGGTTTGTTTGATGATGAATACGGAGACAGCCGAGTGACGGACGGCACAACCTTGTTACTTGCCGACATACTGAACAGCGGCAAGCCGAGCGACCTGCGCAAGGTATTGTCAGCCTACAACGCCCAAGCCACTGCTCCAGCAGGTGGACAGTTGGATATGTTCACAGGCAATGTAACCCAAAAGGAAGATATACTCAACACCATTAATGAACATTTCAGAAATGCAACACCAAAAGAACAACAAGCAATCATCGATGCAGCCATTGCAGAACGCAAGCGCACCGCAGAAGCCGAGACAGGACAGCGTGGAGGAAGCACGGCAACTGAACAAACTGAGGATGCTGTACAACGCGGTGCAGAGCCTCAACAGCCAGCAGTAGCCGAGGCCGAACCTGCCAAGCAGGATAAGACTCCACAAGCAGAAGAACCCAATGCCGACACCATTGCCGAGGCAGAGGAAGAAGCATTGCGCAAGCGCATCACCGAAACCGAAGAGGAATGGACGGAGCCAAGCAAGAATGGCGACATCTACAAGCAGAAACTCCTCATTGACGGTAAGGAAGTAATCAAGGTGGACGCTCCAGACGAGAGCAAGAACTATCCCGGCACTTACTATGAGGTGGACGGCAAGCAGTTTGGCGACCTGCAAGAGGTGGTCAAGCACCTTAACGGAGCGGAACAGCCGTTGTCTGCCAAGATAAAGACAGCATCATCTGAGGTGAACACCGAACCCACCGAGGCACAGAAAGAGGCTGGCAACTACAAGAAAGGACATGTGCAGGTCGGCACGTTCGACATCACCATCGAGCAGCCGCAAGGCAGTGTGCGTAAAGGCACGGACGCAGACGGCAAGCAATGGGAAAGCAAGATGCACAACACCTACGGCTACTTCCGTGGCACGGAGGGCGTGGACGGAGACCATATAGACGTGTTCCTTTCCAACGACATTGACGGTTGGAACGGACGCAAGGTGTATGTGGTGGACCAGTACAACCCGGACGGCAGCTTTGATGAGCACAAGGTGATGCTCGGCTTTAACGACATGGACGAGGCAAAGAGCGACTATCTCGCGAACTATGAGAAAGGTTGGGAGAATGGCCGCAGGATTGATGTGTCGGCCACGAACCTTGAAGACTTTGAAAAGTGGATAGAGAGCAGCCACAGGAAGACCAAGCCGTTTGCAGAGTATGCCGGGGTGAAGAAAGAGACCGTGGCCAATGCTCCTGCAAAGGAGAATACTGCTTCTGAAATTCAAACTCTTTTGAAAAAGAGGGGGTGCAAACCTATTAGTCAGGAGCGTAAGAACTTGACAGATGAAGGTATAGTTGCTGATGCTGATGGAAAGCCAATCATTCTGTATCACGGTACAACAAACAAGGATATTAGCCTTTCGGATTTGGAGGCAGGACACAAGCGTGTAATAGATGGAGAGAGTGCGAACTTTGCTGGTTCTGGTATTTATTTTACACCGGATGGAGGCGTGGCTGATGATTATGCGTACGGAGGGAAAATATTTGAAGCGCATGTGAAGTTATCCAAACCTTTTTATATGCTTGGTAATCCAGGGTTCGATAATAATGATGCAGTACGTTTTACTGAATTATTAAAAAAGAATGGGTATGATGGCATCATAAATTATAATAATGATTGGTCTGTAGAGAACCATATCATTGGTGGTGCAGAGATTATTGTTTTCAACAAATCTTCTATACTGCCAGTAGAAAGAAGAAACGACAACAAGGGATATACCATTACACCATCAACCTATACAAATAAGAAAGGGAAGACGAGTAATGTGTGGCTGCTTACGTTTGGTCTTGACATGACGGCCAACCAAGAGCGAGCTGTCAAGGAGTTTGCCAAGGAAAGGCTTGGTGAGGGACGCTTTGCCCCTGCTCGTGGGTGGAAAGACCGCGAGAGTGGAGGCTGGATGTTCCGCAGTTGGTATGACGCATGTGATGCCGCTGAAATGGTTGGCAATGACGATGCCGTGGCAGACAATCAGCCGCTGACTGCACAGGAGATGCGTGATGCCGTAGAGCCGAAGAAACCTGTGACACGGAAGAAAACCGCTGCAAAGAAACCTGCCAACAAGGTTGAAGTTGCTGATGTTGTAGAGCAGAAACCAACGGAGGCGATTAAGGAAACGGAGCCGAGGCAAGGCGGAGAGAAGAAACTTGTGATCAGCGATGAGATGCAGCATGACGAGGATATTCTTCGCGAGTTGCTTGGCATTGGCGATGATGAGGTGGACGGAGGCATGAAGTTCCGTGACCCGGATGCGCTTACCTCGCAGCAGAGACGGCAGGTGTACAATGCAGGTGTGAACTATTCCCTTGGCTACATAGACCAAGGTTTTGTGTCATTCCCCGAATTTGCGAAGGCGATGGTCAGCCGACTCGGCTACAAGATTAAGCCGTGGCTGAAATCGTTTTATGAGGGTGCAAAGCGCATACCGGGTTATGACCAGTCGATGTTCACACCGACGGAGGAGGTTGATGCCTTTGACGTGGAGAACTTCGACAAGCCGCAGAAAAGCGGTATCTTTGCAGAAGCCCGGATGATGGTTGAGGAGGGCAAGGCCCAGGCCGCATCCGACAAGGCAAATCAAGAACTAAAAGCAATAAGAAATGAGCGACGAAAAGAAGCCGATGAGCAAAGAGCAGCAGATACTGTTGCTCTTGCATCTGAAACAGAAACTGATCTTGGCGAAGCAACAGCAGATGCGTCGTCTTCGGGAGATCGACGAGCAGTCAGCCGGTCAGCCGGAAGAATAGACGCCAGCTTGGAGAAGGTGAGCGCCCAGCTCGCCCTGCTTGGCTACTATGAGGCCGAGCAAGTTGACAAAGACTTCAACGAGGCATACGGCTACATGCGCAATGCCGAGAAGAAGGCCGTGCGGGACGCTGCCAACCTTGCGAGCCAGTTGATAGACGACCTTGGCCTTGACCGCTACGAGGCTACCCACTCGAAGAAGACCGACAAGAAGGGCAAGCGCAAGACCAAGCCGCTTGCCGTGGCCAACATTGCCCCGGCCGGTGGTGATGTGTCGATGTACTTGCCGTTGGCCGAGGGCCGGGTGCTGTATGTGAACATCCAACTGGAGCCATCTGCGGGGAAGAAAGGCACGCTTGGCATGAGTCCTGTGTACCTGGGCGACGACCTTAAGGTGACGGGCATCATGTGCCGTGTGGAGGCCCCGGGTGAATCGGGCAATGACCGCTACGGCCGTGACCTGTGGTTTACGGAAGATGTGACCTATGACGATTTGCTGAAGCAAGTGCGGCTTGGCGCGCGGAAGTATCTGCCTGTGCAGGAAGAGCATGGACTTGTCCCGTCAGACATGACCACTGGCCACATCGAGGCAGAGGACAGGAAGATTGAC